>NZ_CM172024.1:0-495000 GCF_057444345.1 Pseudomonas sp. PVC-5-1
GTGTCAGTGGAACTTTGGCAGCAGTGCGTGGAGCTTCTGCGCGATGAACTGCCTGCCCAGCAATTCAACACCTGGATCCGTCCGCTACAGGTCGAAGCCGAAGGCGACGAGTTGCGCGTCTATGCGCCTAACCGTTTCGTTCTCGATTGGGTCAATGAAAAGTACCTGGGTCGTTTGCTCGAGCTGTTGGGCGAAAACGGCAGCGGCATTGCGCCTGCCCTTTCCTTGTTGATCGGCAGCCGTCGCAGCTCCGCGCCACGTGCCGCACCCAACGCGCCAGTAAGTGCTGCGGTGGCCGCCTCGCTGGCCCAGAGCCAGGCCCAGAGCCAGACACAGAAGGCAGTGCCGGCAGCGGTCGAACCCGTCGCCGTCGCGGCGGCCGAGCCTGTGCTGGTCGATGAACTGGCCGAGCCATCCTCGCGTGACAGCTTCGATGCCATGGCCGAGCCGGCTTCTGCGTCGGCCGGCAGTGCCCGGACCGAACAGCGCACCGTGCAGGTAGAAGGTGCGCTCAAACACACCAGTTACCTGAACCGCACCTTCACCTTCGACACCTTCGTCGAAGGTAAGTCGAACCAGCTGGCGCGCGCGGCTGCCTGGCAGGTGGCAGACAACCCCAAGCATGGTTACAACCCGCTCTTCCTTTATGGTGGTGTGGGCCTGGGTAAAACCCACCTCATGCATGCTGTGGGTAACCACCTGCTGAAGAAGAACCCGAACGCCAAGGTCGTGTACCTGCATTCGGAGCGCTTCGTCGCGGACATGGTCAAGGCGCTGCAACTCAACGCCATCAATGAATTCAAGCGTTTCTACCGCTCGGTGGATGCGTTGCTGATCGACGATATCCAGTTCTTTGCCCGTAAAGAGCGCTCGCAGGAAGAGTTTTTCCACACCTTCAACGCCCTGCTTGAGGGGGGCCAGCAGGTAATCCTTACCTCTGACCGCTACCCCAAGGAGATCGAAGGCCTGGAAGAGCGTCTGAAGTCGCGCTTTGGTTGGGGCCTGACGGTGGCCGTCGAGCCACCAGAGCTGGAAACCCGCGTGGCGATCCTGATGAAGAAGGCCGACCAGGCCAAGGTCGAACTGCCGCATGACGCGGCCTTCTTCATTGCCCAGCGCATCCGTTCCAACGTCCGTGAACTGGAAGGCGCATTGAAGCGGGTGATCGCTCACTCGCACTTCATGGGGCGCGACATCACCATCGAACTGATTCGTGAGTCGCTCAAGGACCTGCTGGCGCTCCAGGACAAACTGGTCAGTGTGGATAACATTCAGCGTACCGTCGCCGAGTACTACAAGATCAAGATCTCCGATCTGTTGTCCAAGCGTCGTTCGCGTTCCGTGGCGCGTCCACGCCAGGTGGCCATGGCCCTGTCCAAGGAGCTGACTAACCACAGTCTGCCGGAAATCGGCGACATGTTCGGTGGTCGCGACCATACGACCGTGCTGCACGCCTGCCGCAAGATCAACGAACTGAAGGAATCCGACGCGGACATCCGCGAGGACTACAAGAACCTGCTGCGGACGCTGACGACCTGATGGCCGTCTGCGCAGCTAATTGAAGGCAAGGGACTAGACCATGCATTTCACCATTCAACGCGAAGCCCTGTTGAAACCCCTGCAACTGGTCGCCGGTGTCGTCGAGCGCCGTCAGACCTTGCCGGTCCTGTCCAACGTATTGCTGGTCGTGCAAGGCCAGCAACTGTCGTTGACCGGTACCGACCTGGAAGTCGAACTGGTAGGCCGCGTGCAACTGGAAGAGCCGGCCGAGCCTGGCGAAATCACTGTCCCGGCCCGCAAGCTGATGGACATTTGCAAAAGCCTGCCGAACGACGCCCTGATCGATATCAAGGTCGACGAGCAGAAACTGTTGGTCAAGGCCGGCCGTAGCCGCTTTACCCTGTCGACCCTGCCAGCCAATGACTTTCCGACCGTGGAAGAAGGCCCGGGCTCGCTGACCTGCAACCTGGAACAGAGCAAGCTGCGCCGTCTGATCGAGCGCACCAGTTTCGCCATGGCCCAGCAGGATGTGCGCTACTACCTCAACGGTATGCTGCTGGAGGTTTCCCGCAACACCCTACGAGCTGTGTCCACTGACGGTCATCGCCTGGCGCTGTGCTCCATGAGCGCACCGATCGAGCAGGATGATCGCCACCAGGTCATCGTGCCACGCAAAGGTATCCTCGAACTGGCACGCCTGCTGACCGACCCGGAAGGCATGGTCAGCATCGTCCTGGGCCAGCACCACATTCGCGCCACCACCGGTGAATTCACCTTCACTTCCAAGCTGGTGGACGGCAAGTTCCCGGACTACGAGCGCGTACTGCCCAAGGGCGGTGACAAGCTGGTGGTCGGCGACCGTCAGGCGCTGCGTGAAGCCTTCAGCCGTACTGCGATTCTTTCCAACGAAAAGTACCGCGGTATCCGCCTGCAACTGGCTGCTGGCCAACTGAAGATCCAGGCCAACAACCCCGAGCAGGAAGAAGCTGAAGAAGAAATCAGCGTGGACTACGAAGGTAGTTCGCTGGAAATCGGCTTCAACGTCAGCTACCTGCTGGACGTGCTGGGCGTAATGACTACCGAGCAAGTTCGTCTGATCCTGTCCGATTCCAACAGCAGTGCCCTGCTGCAGGAAGCTGGCAATGACGATTCTTCCTACGTTGTCATGCCAATGCGTCTGTAACCCGTAGCAGGCGAAATGTCTCTTCGACGTATCATGGTCACCGCGGTGCGCAACTTGCACCCGGTGACACTCTCACCGTCCCCCCGCATCAACATCCTTTACGGCGCCAACGGCAGCGGCAAAACCAGCGTGCTTGAGGCCGTGCACCTGCTCGGGCTGGCGCGCTCGTTCCGCAGCACCCGCCTGAACCCGGTTATCCAGTACGAACAACCGGCCTGTACCGTGTTCGGCGAAGTGCAATTGGCCGAGGGTGGCAGCAGTAATCTGGGTGTATCCCGGGAGCGGCAGGGGGAGTTCACTATTCGCATTGATGGGCAGAATGCGCGGAGTGCGGCGCAACTGGCTGAATTGCTACCGCTCCAGCTCATCAATCCGGACAGTTTCCGCTTGTTGGAAGGCGCTCCGAAAATACGCCGCCAGTTCCTGGATTGGGGGGTGTTCCACGTGGAACCTCGTTTTCTGCCAGCCTGGCAACGGCTGCAGAAGGCACTGCGGCAGCGGAACTCATGGTTGCGGCATGGTACACTTGACCCAGCTTCGCAAGCCGCCTGGGACCGGGAATTGTGCCTGGCCAGTGCGGAAATAGATGAATACCGTCGCAACTACATCAAGGCCTTGAAGCCCGTCTTCGAGCGAACCCTGAGCGAACTGGTCGAGCTGGACGGGTTGACCCTTAGCTACTACCGAGGCTGGGACAAGGACCGGGAACTGCAAGAAGTACTCGCTTCCTCTCTCCTTCGCGATCAGCAGATGGGCCACACTCAGGCCGGTCCGCAGCGTGCTGATCTGCGTCTTCGTCTGGCTGCCAACAATGCAGCCGACATCCTGTCGCGTGGTCAGCAAAAGCTGGTGGTGTGCGCATTGCGCATTGCCCAAGGCCACCTCGTTAGTCAGGCTCGCCGCGGTCACTGTATTTATCTCGTGGATGACTTGCCGTCCGAACTGGACGACCAGCATCGCCGCGCGCTGTGTCGCTTGCTTGAAGAATTACGCTGCCAGGTGTTCATCACCTGTGTAGATCACGAATTACTGAGGGAAGGCTGGCAGACGGAAACGCCAGTTGCTTTGTTCCACGTGGAACAAGGCCGTATCACCCAGACCCACGACCATCGGGAGTGAATGCATGAGCGAAAATCAAACGTACGACTCCTCCAGCATCAAGGTGCTGAAAGGTTTGGATGCCGTGCGCAAGCGCCCCGGCATGTACATTGGCGACACCGATGATGGTAGCGGCCTGCACCACATGGTCTTCGAGGTGGTCGACAACTCGATCGACGAAGCCCTCGCCGGTCACTGCGATGACATCACCGTCATCATCCACCCGGACGAATCCATCAGTGTGCGCGACAACGGTCGCGGCATTCCGGTCGACGTGCATAAAGAAGAAGGCGTTTCCGCAGCCGAGGTCATCATGACCGTGCTGCACGCTGGCGGTAAGTTCGACGACAACTCCTACAAGGTATCCGGCGGTTTGCACGGCGTAGGTGTTTCTGTAGTGAACGCCCTGTCTGAGAAACTGGTACTGACCGTTCGCCGTAGCGGCAAGATCTGGGAACAGACCTACGTTCACGGTGTTCCACAGGCACCGATGGCGGTTGTCGGTGACAGCGAAACCACCGGTACCCACATCCACTTCAAGCCTTCGGCTGAAACCTTCAAGAACATTCACTTCAGCTGGGACATCCTGGCCAAGCGTATCCGCGAACTGTCGTTCCTCAACTCGGGCGTTGGCATCCTGCTGAAGGATGAACGTAGCGGTAAGGAAGAGTTCTTCAAGTACGAAGGCGGCCTGCGTGCGTTCGTCGAATACCTGAACACCAACAAGACCCCGGTCAACTCCCAGGTATTCCACTTCAACGTACAGCGTGACGATGGCGTGGGTGTTGAAGTCGCCCTGCAGTGGAACGACAGCTTCAACGAAAACCTGTTGTGCTTCACCAACAACATTCCGCAGCGTGATGGCGGTACTCACCTGGTGGGCTTCCGTTCCTCGCTGACCCGTAGCCTGAACAGCTATATCGAACAGGAAGGCCTGGCCAAGAAGAACAAGGTGGCGACTACTGGTGACGACGCCCGTGAAGGCCTGACCGCGATCATCTCGGTGAAGGTACCGGACCCTAAGTTCAGCTCGCAGACCAAGGACAAGCTGGTCTCCTCGGAGGTGAAAACCGCCGTGGAACAGGAGATGAACAAGTACTTCGCCGACTTCCTGCTGGAAAACCCGAACGAGGCCAAGGCCGTCGTTGGCAAGATGATCGATGCTGCCCGTGCCCGTGAAGCGGCACGTAAAGCCCGTGAAATGACTCGCCGTAAAGGCGCGCTGGATATTGCTGGCCTGCCAGGCAAACTGGCGGACTGCCAGGAAAAGGACCCTGCCCTTTCCGAACTGTACCTGGTGGAGGGTGACTCCGCGGGTGGCTCGGCCAAGCAAGGCCGCAACCGTCGTACCCAGGCAATCCTGCCGTTGAAGGGTAAAATCCTCAACGTCGAGAAAGCGCGCTTCGACAAGATGATCTCGTCCCAGGAAGTGGGCACGCTGATCACTGCACTGGGCTGCGGTATCGGCCGCGAAGAGTACAACATCGACAAGCTGCGTTATCACAACATCATCATCATGACCGATGCTGACGTTGACGGTTCGCACATCCGTACCCTGCTGCTGACCTTCTTCTTCCGTCAGCTGCCGGAGCTGGTCGAGCGCGGCTACATCTACATTGCCCAGCCACCGCTGTACAAGGTGAAGAAAGGCAAGCAGGAGCAGTACATCAAGGACGACGAGGCCATGGAAGAGTACATGACCCAGTCGGCCCTGGAAGATGCCAGCCTGCACCTGGACGAGTCGGCACCAGCGGTTTCCGGTGTGCAGTTGGAAGCACTGGTGAATGAATTCCGTAGTGTCATGAAGACACTCAAGCGTCTGTCTCGCTTGTACCCGGAAGAGCTGACCGAGCACTTCATCTACCTGCCGGAGGTCAGCCTGGAACAGCTGGGTGACCACGCTGTGATGCAAGCCTGGCTGGCACAGTTCCAGGAACGTCTGAATAACAGCCAGAAGTCCGGCCTGGTTTACAAAGCCAGCCTGCGCGAAGACAAAGAGCGCAACGTATGGTTGCCAGAAGTGGAGGTTACGTCCCACGGCCTGGCCAGCTATGTCACCTTCAACCGAGACTTCTTTGGCAGCAATGACTACCGTACCGTAGTCAACATTGGTGCCAAGCTGTCCAGCTTGTTGGGCGAAGGTGCTTATGTGCAGCGCGGTGAGCGCCGCAAGGCAATTGTCGAGTTCAAGGAAGGCCTGGATTGGCTGATGAACGAAACCACCAAGCGCCACACCATCCAGCGATACAAAGGGCTGGGCGAGATGAACCCTGAGCAGCTGTGGGAAACCACCATGGACCCAACCGTCCGCCGTATGCTCAAGGTCACCATCGAGGATGCGATCGCTGCCGACCAGATCTTCAACACCCTGATGGGTGATGCGGTCGAGCCGCGTCGTGACTTCATCGAAAGCAACGCGCTGTCGGTATCGAACCTGGATTTCTGATCCGGTGTAGATCGCCAGGCACTAAAAAGCCCGCGAAAGCGGGCTTTTTAGTGCCTGTAGAAATCAGTAACCGCTGAGGACGTTGACGATCACACCACTGGCAATAGCCACCAGCACATAGTCCCCGTTGACATACAACCAGCGGTGATCACGTGGTGGCGCATACAGGTGGCGTGCTTTCCAGTCGGTCACCCAGTAACGGTCGCCACGGTAGTGCGGGTCAACCACGTGGCCACGCTGCCACTGCTGATGCGGAACCGGCATGCCCGGTTGTGGGAGGAAATTCGGGTCGCGATAAGCGGGACCGCGGCCATTATCATGTCGGCCTTGGTACTGTGGCTGACCATGCGGTGGGTTGCCTTGGTGCAATGGCCGCCATCATGCCGGTCAGGTGGGCCTGGCTGCGCGAAACTGGCCAAGGGGGCGCTGAGCATGAGCGTGGCGCAGATCACGGTCAGGGTTGTCTTCATTTTGCGGTCCTCTGCATGTTGACGCCTGGCGGAAGCTGACTGGCTGCCAGGTTCGGTTAACTGATCAGACCACAATCATTCCCGCTTAATGTCAGGACAGAGGTAAAGGTCCGGTAAAGGTCTGAGGAGGCGCGGTGGATGGCACCGGCTTCGCCGGGGTTCGCGGGTGAACCCGCTCCCACAGGATGTGTGTTGCCCTCGGGAATAAGCAGGCCCTTGTAGAGCGCGTTAACCGAAGGCGTCAATTCAGGCCAAGCTCCTTCAACCGGCGATACAGGGTGCGCTCGCTCAGGCCAAGGTGACGGGCCAGTTCACTGCGCGAGCCCTTGAACTGTTGCAGTGCCTGGGCCAGCTCACCCAGGTGATTGCGCCGGCCATCTGCCGTGATCGCCCCTGTCGACCCAATGTCCTCCGGCAAATGCTCGGGCCGGATAAGTCCGTCGTCCGCAAACAAACGCGCCCTTTCCAGAATGTTGCGGAGTTCGCGAATATTGCCTGGGAATGGATGCAGCACGAGTTTCTGCAAGGCCTCGTCGCTCAGCCTGGGTGTCGGCTTGCCGGCCATGCGCTGCAGCAGGCTCTGGGCGAGCAACGGCAGGTCTTCTGCTCGTTCGCGCAATGCCGGCAGACGTATCGGGAAGCCGCTGATGCGGTAGTACAGGTCTTCGCGGAAGGTGCCGTCCGCGACCATTTGCTTCAGCGGTTTATGGGTTGCCGATACCAGGCGGAAATCCGAATGCACCGTACGCAGGCTACCCACCGGGCGGAAGCTGCCGGACTCGATCAGGCGCAGCAGCTTCACTTGCATCGCCAGCGGGACCTCGCCAATTTCATCCAGAAAAAGGGTGCCACCATGCGCCGCTTCAGCCAGACCGATCTTGCGCTGGTTGGCGCCAGTGAACGCGCCCTTCTCGTAGCCGAACAACTCGCTCTCGAACAACGATTCGGTCAGGCCGGTACAGTCAACCACCACCAACGGGCCGTTGGCCCGGGGGCTACCCAAGTGCACTGCGCGGGCGAACAGTTCCTTGCCGGTACCCGACTCACCCTGTAGCAACACCGGGATCTGCGCCGGTGCCGCACGTTGCAGGCTGGCCAGGGCCGCTTTGAACGCTGGCGCGCGGCCGACCAGCCCTTGTTCCTGAGGCTGCGCCGACGCGAGGGTGATGCTGGTCAGGCGTTCGACAAAGGCCACCACCCTGCCCTGTTCATCCAGGATCGGCCGCAGCTCTACATCCACATGCTCGGGGCCGCGTGGCGTGTGATGAATGTGCAAAACCCGCTCCGGCGCCTTGCTGTGCCACGCCTTGCGCATCGGGCAATGCTCGCCGGCCTGGTCGCAAGGCACAGCGTAGTGGTGCGAGACCTTGTGGCATTTCTCACCCAGCGGCGCCTGCTCATGGCGACCGAACTGGCGGCGATAGGCAGCGTTGGCCGCCAGGATGTTGTAGTCGGTATCTAGCACGATGGTTGGCAGGGCATCGTGCTCAAGATAGGAAACCAAAGCTAGGATGAGGGGATGGGCTTCAGGCATGACGGCACCGATTGGATGACCGGCGCAGGGTAACAAGGACTGCCAAACACTGCCATTGGCTGACAGTCGACTGCCATCTGCGCTGCCACTGTCGTCGGCAATTGTCAGCAACGGGCCGGTTTTATTGGCCAGAGCGCAGGAAAATGCCTGGCATGCATCTTGATAAACCTCCTGGCACTGCCTACGCCTGTACAAGGCTGGGCGGATAAATTGGAGAACGCGATGATCATCGGCAACAACCTGCACGTGGACGCCTTTTACGACAAGGCGACCTCGACCATCAGCTACTTGGTCATGGACGGCGAAACGCGCAAGTGTGCGTTGATCGACAGTGTCCTGGACTATGACCCCAAGTCGGGGCGTACCTGCACTGCTTCGGCGGACCAGTTGATTAACCGGGTGAAGGAGCTGCGAGCTGACGTGCAGTGGGTGCTGGAAACCCATGTGCATGCCGACCACCTTTCGGCGGCGGCCTATTTGAAGGAAAAGCTTGGCGGCCATACCGCCATCGGCGCGCATATCACCCAGGTACAGAAAGTGTTCGGTGCCCTGTTCAACGCCGAGCCTGGCTTCGCCCGCGATGGCAGCCAGTTCGATGTGCTTTTCGAGGACGAGGAAGGTTTCCGCATTGGCAACCTGCATGCCCGTGCGTTGCACACCCCGGGGCACACACCTGCGTGCATGAGCTTCATGATCGAGGACGCCGGCGAGACAGCGGTGTTCGTCGGCGACACCCTGTTCATGCCCGACTACGGTACTGCCCGTTGCGACTTCCCTGGGGCTGATGCTCGCACCCTGTACCGCTCGATCCGTCGCCTGCTGGCCTTCCCCGACCAGACCCGGCTGTTCATGTGCCACGACTACCTGCCAGGTGGCCGTGACATGCAGTACGTCACCACCGTGGCCGAGCAGCGCGCCAACAATATTCATATCCACCAGGGCATCGATGAGGACAGCTTCGTCGCCATGCGTGAAGCCCGCGACAAGACCCTCGACATGCCCGTGCTGATCCTGCCTTCGGTGCAGGTGAACATGCGCAGCGGCCAGTTCCCCGCGCCGGAAGATAACGGTGTGAGCTACCTGAAGATTCCGCTGAACAAGCTGTGACCGCCCTGCCCCATAACCAGATTTACAGGATTTACCGCCATGCCTGCCTTGTTGTCCCCTGCCAATACCGACCACCACAAAGTGGTCATCGTCGGTGCCGGCGCCGCCGGAATCGCCACCGCTTCCAGCTTGATCAGCCGTGACCCGTCGCTGGATGTGACCTTGATCGACCCCGCCGAAGTGCATTACTACCAGCCCGGCTGGACCATGGTCGGTGCCGGTGTGTTCAATGCGCCAAGCACTGCTCGCACCATGGCCTCGACCATTCCGCGCGGCGTTCGCTGGATAAAGGCACGTGTGCAGGGGTTCGACCCGCTGGGCCAACTGGTCCTCCTCGAAGGCGGCCGCGCCATCAGTTATGAACAGTTGGTGGTCTGCCCCGGCCTCAAGCTGGATTGGGCGGCCATTGATGGCCTCAGCGAGACCTTGGGCCGCAACGGCGTCACCTCCAACTACCGCTACGACCTGGCGCCCTACACCTGGGAACTGGTACAGAAGCTCAAGCAAGGCCGAGCCCTGTTTTGCCAGCCGCCCATGCCGATCAAGTGCGCAGGCGCGCCGCAGAAGGCGCTGTACCTGTCTTGCGACCACTGGCTGCGGCATGGTCACCTGGGGGCTGTGAAAGCCAGTTTCTTCAATGCCGGCGCAGTACTGTTCGGTGTGGCGGACTACGTGCCCGCACTGATGAAGTACATCGACAAGTACGCAGTGGATCTCAATTTTTCCCATCGCCTGGTCGCCGTGGACGGCCCGAACAAGCGCGCCACCTTCGTGCGCACCTTGGCCGATGGAAGCAGTGAAACCCGTATCGAGGCCTTCGACATGCTGCACGTGGTACCGCCGCAGGTGGCACCGGACTTCATTCGTGAAAGTCCGTTGGCCGACAGTGCCGGCTGGGTCGATGTCGACCCGCACACCTTGCGCCATCGCCACTTCACCAATGTCCATGCCCTTGGGGACGTGACCAACACCAGCAATGCCAAGACCGCCGCCGCTGCACGCAAGCAGGCTCCGGTCGTGGCCAACAATGTACTGGTGGCCCTGGGCAGGTTGCCTACCCTTGCCCAGTACGATGGTTATGGCTCGTGCCCGCTCACAGTCGAGCGCGGCAAGATCGTCCTGGCCGAGTTCACCTATGGCGGCAAGCTGGCTCCAAGCTTTCCCAACTGGTTGCTGGATGGCCGCAAGCCGACACGTCTGGCCTGGTTGCTCAAGGCGCAGGTGCTGCCACCCTTGTACTGGAAAGGCATGCTCAAGGGCCGCGAGTGGCTGGCACGGCCACAGCCGTTGGTAGCCGAGGGTCGGCAGTGATCGAACATCAAATACTGGGAGCGGGCCTGGGCGCGATCATCGGTGCCGTGCTGGCGTTGACCGGTGCCGGCGGTGGCATTCTCGCAGTGCCTTTGCTGGTGTTCGGCCTGGGGCTGTCGATGGTCGAGGCGGCACCGGTCGGCCTGCTGGCCGTAGGCATGGCGGCAGCGGTGGGTGCTGTGCTGGGCTTGCGGCAGGGCCTGGTGCGCTACCGGGCGGCGCTGTTCATCGCATTGATCGGTGTGGCAGCGGCGCCGTTCGGGCTGATGCTGGCGCACCGCCTGCCGAACACGCCACTGCAGTTGGTGTTCGCCGGGGTGTTGGTGTATGCCTGCCTGCGTATCTGGCGCAAGGCGGCCAAGGAACTGCGCGGCGAAGCCAATGATGCCCATCGCTACATCGAACCCTGCGTGCTGAACCCGCTGCAGGGCCGTTTGCGCTGGACCCTGCCCTGCGCGCGCGCCCTGGCCTTTACCGGCGCATTGTCAGGGCTGCTGTCCGGCCTGCTGGGCGTGGGCGGTGGCTTTGTCATCATCCCGGCCCTTAACCGCTACACCAACCTGCGCATGGCCAGCATCGTATCCACTTCGCTGGCGGTGATCGCGCTGGTGTCCACCGGCAGTGTGGTCAGCGCCAGCCTCGCAGGGGTAATGCACTGGCAGGTTGGCGCCCCGTTCGCCGTCGGTGCGGTGCTCGGCCTGCTGCTGGCGCGGCCATTGGCGGCCAGGCTGGCCGGGCCGCGCTTGCAGCAGATGTTTGCCGTGGCCGGTTGGGCTGCGGCCCTGCTGCTGGCCGGCAAGGCGCTACTGGGCTAGCAGCTCGCTCTGTTCTGCCGCGCACAGCGCCAGCAGGTAGTCCCACACTACCCGCAGGCGCACCGACTTGTGCAGTTCGCGGCGGGTGCAGATCCAGTAGCTGCGCTGGATGGTTTCGCCAGGCAGCACGCGCACCAGCGTCGGGTCGTGGCGGGCCATGTAGTTGGGCAGTACGGCGATGCCCAACCCGGCGCGGGCGGCGGTTTGCTGGGCGATCACGCTGGTGCTGCGAAACACCACGTTGGGGGCCCGGCAGAAGCTGTTGAGAAACAGCAGTTCCTGGCTGAACAGCAAGTCATCGACGTAGCCGATCCAGCTGTGCCGGGCCAAGTCCTCGCGGTTGCGCAGCGGGGGCGCGCGATCCAGGTAGTCCTGGCTGGCGTACAGGGCCAGGCGATAGTCGGTGAGTTTGCGGGTGATCAGCAGGTCGGCGTTGGGCCGTTCCAGGTGGATGCTGATCTCCGCCTCGCGGTTGAGGATGCTGACGAAGCGCGGCACTGCCACCAGCTCCACTTCCAGGCCGGGGTAGCGGTCGAACAGCGCATTCATGCGCGGGGTGAAGAACATGATGCCGATGCCTTCGGTCACCCCCAGGCGAATCTTGCCCAGCGGCGTGATGGCCTGGGTGATTTCTTCCTGCGCCAGCAGGGCGACGTTTTCCATGGCTTCGGCGTGCTTGAGCAGGGCCTGGCCCGAGGGGGTCAGTTCATAGCCCTGGGCATGCTGCACGAACAGCGCAGTCCCCAGGCTTTGCTCGATGCTCTCGATGTGCCGGGCCACGGTGCTGTGGGTGGTGTTGAGGCGCTTGGCGGCGGTAAGCAGGCGGCCGCTGCGCTGCAACTCGAGGAAAAACCGCAGATCGTTCCAGTCGAACATGCTGATCCTTTTTGGCAGTTCGTTCCGGCCTCTTCGCGGGCACGCCCGCTCCCACAGGGATCGCGTTACCTTGTGGGAGCGGGCGTGCCCGCGAAGAGGCCAGTACAGACTTACCACTGTGCTAAAACGCACAGCGGCTGCGCGAAATCTCGTGTTTCCTCCACGAAATTACTCACTAAGATGGATCGGGACAAGAATAATAATCAGGCCCGAGGTTGCACATGCCATCAGCCGATTCTGTCTTCGACTACGTGGTCGTAGGTGCCGGTCCCGCCGGTTGCCTGTTGGCCAATCGTTTGTCCGCCGATCCTTCCTGCCGAGTACTGCTGCTGGAAGCGGGTGGGCGCGACAACTATCCCTGGATCCATATCCCCGTCGGTTACCTCTATTGCATCGGCAACCCGCGCACCGACTGGTGCTTCAAGACCGAGGCGCAGCCCGGCCTGGGCGGTCGTGCGCTGGGCTATCCACGCGGCAAGGTGCTGGGTGGCTGCTCCTCGATCAACGGCATGATCTACATGCGCGGCCAGGCCGCCGACTACGACCGATGGGCCGAGCAAGGCAACGACGGCTGGGCCTGGAAGGACGTACTGCCGCTGTTCAAGGCCAGCGAAAGCCACTTTGCCGGCGCCAGCGAGCACCACGGTGGTGATGGCGAATGGCGGGTCGAGCGCCAGCGCTATAGCTGGCCGATCCTCGATGCCTTCCGTGATGCCGCCGAGCAAAGCGGCATCGGCAAGGTCGAGGACTTCAATACCGGCGACAACCAGGGCTGTGGATATTTCCAGGTTAACCAGCGCAGCGGTGTGCGCTGGAACGCTTCCAAGGCTTTTCTACGGCCGATCAAGGATCGCCCCAACCTCACCGTGCTGACCGGCGTTCAGGTTGACCAGGTGCTGCTCAACAACACCCGTGCACGGGCGGTAAAGGCGTTCTGGCAGGGTGCCTGGCACGAGTTTGCGGCACGTCGCGAGATCATCCTCTGTGCGGGTGCTGTGGGCTCTCCCGGTATCCTGCAGCGCTCCGGCATCGGCCCGCGGCAGTTATTGGAAAGCCTGGGCATTGGCGTGCGTCACGACATGCCCGGTGTTGGCGGCAACCTGCAGGATCACCTGCAGCTGCGCCTGATCTACCAGATCCGCAATTCCCGTACCCTGAACCAGATGGCCAACAGCCTGTGGGGCAAGATGGGCATGGGCCTGCGCTACCTCTATGACCGCAGTGGCCCGCTGGCCATGGCCCCGAGCCAGCTGGGTGCATTCGTGCGTTCAAGCCCGCAACAGGCCACCGCCAACCTGCAGTACCACGTGCAGCCGCTGTCACTTGAGCGATTCGGCGAACCACTGCACACGTTCCCGGCCTTTACCGCCTCGGTGTGCAACCTGCGCCCGGCCAGCCGCGGGCGTATCGATATCCGCAGCAGCGACATGAACAGCACGCCGCTGATCGACCCCAACTACCTCAGCGACCCCCAGGACCTGCGCGTCGCCGCCGATGCCATTCGTCTTACCCGGCGTATCGTCCAGGCCCCTGCCCTCGCTGCGTTCGACCCAAAGGAATACCTGCCGGGCCCAGCCCTGCAAACCGAAGAAGAGCTGTTCGAAGCCGCCGGCAAGATCGGCACCACCATCTTCCACCCGGTAGGCACCTGCCGCATGGGCAATGGCGAACTGGACGTTGTGGATAACCAGTTGCGCGTACACGGCATCCCTGGGCTGCGCGTGGCGGACGCCTCGATCATGCCGCAGATCACCTCCGGCAATACTTGTTCACCCACCCTGATGATCGCCGAGAAGGCGGCGCAACTGATCCTCAAAGGAGCTGCCACCCAGACCTATCTGAACGAAGACGCGATACCGACGCCCTGACCCCGGGTGCGTGCAGTACCGGCAGCTGGCGGTCAGAAGCTGCCGACAGTGGAACAACAAGAATAATCACTGTGGCCTGCGGGCCGAGGACAGCAACGATGTCGGATTACATCCAAGAGCAGGGTGCGGCGGCCAGCAGCTCCAGCCGTCGCGAAGAACGCAAGATCATCTTCGCGTCATCCCTCGGGACAGTTTTCGAGTGGTATGACTTTTTTCTCTATGGTGCGCTGGCAGCGGTCATCAGCAAGCAGTTCTTCGCTGGCGTGAACGACACCACCGCCTTCATCTTTGCCCTCATGGCCTTTGCCGCCGGCTTCCTGGTGCGGCCGTTCGGTGCGCTTGTGTTCGGCCGGCTGGGCGACATGATCGGGCGCAAGTACACCTTCCTGGTCACCATCGTGCTGATGGGCCTGTCCACCTTCGCGGTGGGGTTGTTGCCCACCTACGCCAGCATCGGCATCGCGGCACCGATCATCCTGGTGGTCCTGCGCATGCTGCAGGGGCTGGCGCTGGGTGGTGAATACGGCGGTGCGGCCACCTATGTGGCCGAGCATGCGTCGCCCGGCAAGCGCGGTTTCCACACGGGTTTCATTCAGTCCACCGCCACCCTTGGCCTGTTGTTGTCGCTGGTGGTGGTGCTGGGCAGCCGCTATATCAGTGGCGACCAGTTCGAAACCTGGGGCTGGCGCCTGCCGTTCCTGCTGTCGATCGTGCTGCTGGCGATTTCCACCTGGATCCGCATGAGCATGCACGAGTCGCCGGCCTTCGTGAAAATGAAGGCCCAGGGCAAGGTCAGCAAGTCGCCGATCCGTGAGTCGTTCACCTCCTGGCCGAACCTTAAAGTGGTGCTCACCGCCCTGTTCAGCATCAACGCCGGGCAGGCCGTGACCTTCTACACGGCGCAGTTCTACGTGCTGTTCTTCATGACCCAGATGCTGAAGATGGACCCGGCCCAGGCCAACACCCTGCTGATCATCAGCGTGGTCATTGGTGCGCCGTTCTTCGTGTTCTTCGGCTGGTTGTCCGACCGTATTGGCCGCAAGCCGATCCTGATGCTCGGCCTGCTCCTGGCCACGGTGCTGTACTTCCCGCTGTTCAAGGCGCTGAGCCACTACGCCAACCCACAGATCGACGCGGCCAGCCGCCAGGCGCCGATCGTGGTCACTGCCGACCCGAGAGGCTGTACTTTCCAGTTCGACCCGGTAGGCAAGGCGCGCTTCGACAGCCCCTGCGACAAGGTCAAGACATTCCTGGTCAAGCAGGGCTTGCCATACAGCTCGGTGGATGTGGCAGGTAGCGATGTGGTGGTGAACATCGGTGACAAGACCATCAACGGCTTCGACGAAGCGGCCATGCGTGCGGCGGTGGAACAGGCTGGCTACCCGGCCAAGGCCGACCCTGGGCAGGTCAACCAAGTGATGGTGGTGGTGCTGATCGTGGCGATGATCCTGATCGCGACCATGACCTATGGCCCGCTGGCGGCGGTGATGGTCGAGCTGTTCCCCACTCGCATCCGCTACACCTCCATGTCACTGCCCTACCACATTGGCAACGGCTGGTTCGGTGGCTTCCTGCCAACGGTGTCGTTCGCGCTGGTGGTGTACACCGGGGATATCTTCTATGGGCTGTGGTACCCGGTGCTGGTGACCGGGATCAGCCTGGTGGTGGGGATCTTCTGCCTGAAAGAAACCAGGGATGTGGATATCGACAAGATCTGACGGTTGGCACGGGCTTCTTGTAGGAGCGGCTTTGTGTCGCGAAAGGGCTGCAAAGCGGCCCCGGGGCATCAGCAGTGATGCACAAATTGCTGGGGCTGCCTTGCAGCCCTATCGCGACACAAGGCCGCTCCTACACCGATCACCTACACCCGCATGAGCCCATAAAAAAACCGGCTGTAAAAGCCGGTTTTCTTATGCCCCAAAAAAACTTATGCACGATTTTCAGAAAAATGTCATACACAGAAATAAATAGCTAATTCAACCACTTAGCGATCACTTCTGGCTTTTAATCCAAAAACAGTTCACAAGTTATCCACAGATGGTCAGGCCATCTGTTCCTGGGGTTTTTCCTCTGCTGGCGGCAGCGAACCCATGGCCCGCTGGGTCGCTTCGTTCCACGCCGCAGCGCGGTCGTTGAGCTCGGCAATGGCCCGTGGCCCGGTGCCGTTGGCGTACATCGGCTCGCCAATCACCACCTCGATTGTGCCCGCGCGCTTGCCCCAGCCGGTCTTGGGCCAGAACTTGCCGGCGTTATGGGCAATCGGCAGCACCGGCAGGCCGGCATTCACTGCCAGCGCGGTACCGCCACGGGAGAACTTGCCCATGGTGCCGAATGGCACGCGGGTGCCTTCCGGGAAGATCAGCACCCAGGTCTTCTGCTTGAGCAGCTCGTCACCCTTGCTGGCTACCTGGCGCAGGGCTTCCTTGGGGTTATCTCGGTTGATCGCGATCGGCCGCAGCATGGCCATGGCCCAACCGAAGAACGGCACGTACAGTAACTCGCGCTTGAGCACCTGGCTCAGCGGCGAGAAATACTGGGAAAGGAAGAAGGTTTCCCAGGTGCTCTGGTGGTTGGACAGGATCACGCAAGGCTCATCAGGCACGTTCTCGGCGCCAGTGATCTTGTAGTCGATACCCAGGATGGTGCGCACCAGGAACAACGCGCAACGGCACCAGTACACGTTGATGAACTTGTAGCGCTTGGGGAACGACAGGAACGGCGCGACGAAGAAGCTCAGCGAGCACCACAGCAGCGAACTGGTGCCCAGCAGCAGGTAAAAAAGAAAGATTCTGATCGCCTGCAGGATCGACATAGTGGCTTGTACCATTGCGGGGCATGCCCGCCTGAGAAAAATGCGCCCGAAGGCGCACTGTTTAAATTAGTTCTCTGGCGATAGCTGCCAGATCGTCGAAAATCAGTGTAGTTTCCGGGACGCCTTTTTCCAGGGTCCGCTCGCCCTTGCCGGTTTTCACCAACACGGGTTGTGCACCGACGGCCAGGGCGGCCTCCAGGTCACCTTTGCTGTCGCCAACGAACCAGACGCCTTCCAGGCCGACCTGGTAATGCTCGGCGATCGCCCGCAGCATGCCAGGCTTGGGCTTGCGGCAATCGCAGCCTTCGTCCGGCCCGTGCGGGCAATACACGATGTGGCCCACTTCGCCACCCTGCTCGGCCACCAGCGCGCGCAGGCGCGCGTGCATGGCCTCGAGGGTAGTCAGCGCATAGTAGCCACGGGCAATGCCGGACTGGTTGGTGGCCACGGCCACCGTCCAGCCCGCCTTGCTCAACTGCGCGATCGCATCGACCGAGCCAGGGATCGGCACCCACTCGTCCAGCGTCTTGATGTAGGCGTCGGAGTCGTAGTTGATTACTCCGTCACGGTCGAGAATCAGCAGTTTCAAGGCTTACCCCAGCAGCGAAATGTCGGCCACGCCCAGGAACAGGCCGCGCAGGCGGCTGAGCAGGGCATAACGGTTGGCGCGTACCTTGGCATCCTCGGCGTTGACCATCACCGCCTCGAAGAAGGCGTCGACCGGGTCACGCAGGGCCGCCAGGCGGGCCAGCGATTCGCTGTACTGGCGTGCAGCAGCCATCGGTTGCACGGCCTGGTCGGCCTGCTGGATGGCCGAGTACAGGGAGAACTCGTTGGCGTTGTCGAAGTACTTCGGCTCGACGTGATCGGCGATGGCGCCTTCGGCCTTGCTCAGCAGGTTCGACACGCGCTTGTTCACCGCGGCCAGGGCCTCGGCTTCCGGCAGCTTGCGGAAGGCTTGTACAGCCTGCACGCGCTGGTCGAAGTCCAAGGCAGAACCTGGCTGCAGGGCACGGACCGACAGGTAGGTGGCCACGTCGATGCCTTCGTCTTCGTAACGCGCACGCAGGCGGTCGAAGATGAACTCCAGCACCTGTTCGGCCAGGCCGGCGGCCTTGACCTTGGTGCCGAACTGCTTGACCGCGAACTCGACCGCACCGGTCAGGTCCAGGTCCAGCTGCTTCTCGATCAGGATACGCAGCACGCCCAGGGCGGCACGGCGCAGGGCGTACGGGTCCTTGCTGCCGGTAGGCAGCATGCCGATGCCGAAGATGCCGACCAGGGTGTCGAGCTTGTCGGCGATGGCCACGGCAGCACCGGTAAGGGTCTGCGGCAGCTCGGCGCCGGCACCGCGCGGCATGTACTGCTCGTTCAGGGCCAGGGCCACGTCTTCCGGCTCACCGTCGTTGAGCGCGTAGTAGTAACCGGCAACACCCTGCATCTCAGGGAATTCGCCGACCATCTCGGTGGCCAGGTCGCACTTCGACAGCAGGCCGGCACGGCCGGCGCGCTGGGCGTCGCCGCCGATCAGCGGGGCGATGAAGGCGGCCAGCCTGGAAACGCGCTCGGCCTTGTCGTACACGGTACCCAGCTGAGCCTGGAACACCACGTTCTTCAGGCGCTCGTTGAAGGTTTCCAGCGGCTGCTTCTTGTCCTGCTTGAAGAAGAACTCGGCGTCGGTCAGGCGTGGGCGCACGACCTTCTCGTTGCCTTGCACGATCTGCTTCGGGTCGCGGCTCTCGACGTTGGCCACGGTGATGAAGCGCGGCAGCAGCTTGCCTTCGCTGTCCAGCAGGCAGAAGTACTTCTGGTTGTCCTGCATGGTGGTGATCAGGGCTTCCTGTGGCACTTCGAGGAAACGCTCCTCGAACGAGCACACCAGCGGCACTGGCCACTCGACCAGGGCGGTCACTTCGTCCAGCAGCGCCGGCGGCACGATGGCGCTGCCTTCCTGCTGCATGGCCAGCTCGGCGGTACGCTTGCTGATCAGCTCGCGGCGCTCGGCGAAGTCGGCCAGCACGTAGGCTTTGCGCAGGTCTTCGACGTAGTTGGCCGGGGTGGTGATGACCACGTTTTCCGGGTGGTGGAAGCGGTGGCCACGGGATTCACGGCCTGCCTTCTGCGACAGGATGGTGCAGTCGACCACTTGGTCGCCCAGCAGCATCACCAGCCATTGGGTCGGGCGCACGAACTCTTCACGGCTGGCCGCCCAGCGCATGCGCTTGGGGATCGGCAGGTCGTTGAGCGAGTCTTCGACGATGGTCGGCAGCAGGCCGGTGGTGGCCTTGCCCGGGATGTGCTGGGAGAAGCGCAGCTTGGGGCCGCTCTGGTCGATTTCCGACAGCTCCACACCGCATTTCTTGGCAAAGCCCAAGGCAGCCTGGGTCGGCTCGCCGTCTTTGAAAGCAGCCTGCAGGGGCGGGCCGTCGATATTGATGCTGCGGTCAGGCTGTTGCACGTCCAGCTGGCGGATCAGCACGGCCAAGCGGCGCGGCGCGGCGTAAACCTGCTTGCCGGTGTAGTTCAGGCCAGCGGCCTGCAGGCCCTTCTCGATACCCGCCAGGAAGGCTTCGCCAAGGCTGGCGAGGGCCTTCGGTGGCAGCTCCTCGGTGCCCAGTTCTACCAGGAAATCTTGAGCACTCATTGTGCAGCCTCCAGCTTAGCCAACACTTCGTCACGCAGTTCAGGGGTGGCCATCGGGAAGCCCAGGCGTGCGCGGGCTTGCAGATAGCTTTGCGCCACGTCCCGGGCCAGGGTACGTACACGCAGGATGTAGCGCTGGCGCTCGGTTACCGAGATGGCGCGGCGGGCGTCCAGCAGGTTGAAGGTGTGCGAGGCCTTCAGGACCATTTCATAGGTCGGCAGCGGCAGCTCAAGCTTGATCAGGCGGTTGGCTTCGCTTTCGTAGAAGTCGAACAGCTCGAACAGCTTGTCGACGTTGGCGTGCTCGAAGTTGTAGGTCGACTGCTCCACCTCGTTTTGGTGGAACACGTCGCCGTAGGTGACCTTGCCGAACGGGCCGTCGGCCCACACCAGGTCGTACACCGAGTCGACGCCCTGGATGTACATGGCCAGGCGCTCCAGGCCGTAGGTGATTTCACCAGTGACTGGGTAGCACTCGATGCCGCCTACCTGCTGGAAGTAGGTGAACTGGGTGACTTCCATGCCGTTGAGCCAGATTTCCCAGCCCAGGCCCCAGGCGCCGAGGGTCGGCGATTCCCAGTTGTCTTCGACGAAGCGAATGTCGTGGACCAGCGGGTCCAGGCCGATGGCTTTCAGCGAGCCGAGGTACAGCTCCTGGAAGTTGGCCGGGTTGGGCTTCAGTACCACCTGGAACTGGTAGTAGTGCTGCAGGCGGTTGGGGTTTTCGCCATACCGCCCGTCGGCAGGGCGACGGCTTGGCTGCACATAGGCGGCGTTCCAGGTTTCTGGACCCACGGCGCGCAGGAATGTAGCGGTGTGGAAAGTGCCGGCGCCTACTTCCATATCGTAGGGCTGAAGCACCACACAACCTTGCTCGGCCCAGTAGTTCTGCAGGGCGAGGATCAGGTCTTGGAAGGTACGCACGGCTGGCGTAGGCTGGCTCACGAAATTCACCTGTATCTGGGGATGCGGATGTAAAGAGCGGGAGTATAACCTGATTCGCCTCGCCCTCTACTCATTGGAGCCTTATGCCACGCTGCTTTTGGTGTACCGACGATCCGTTGTACCAGGCCTACCACGACCAGGAATGGGGAACACCCCAGCGTGACCCGGCGTTGCTGTTCGAGATGCTTTTGCTCGAAGGGTTCCAGGCGGGGCTTTCGTGGATCACCGTATTGCGTAAACGCGAGCGTTATCGCGAGGTGATGCACGGCTTCGATCCGGTGAAACTCGCCGTCATGAGCGACGAACGCATCGAGGAGCTGATGCAGGATGCCGGCATCATCCGCAACCGCCTCAAGCTCAAGGCTGCCAGGCGTAATGCCCAGGCCTGGCTGGCTGTGGACAACCCCGCCGACTGGCTCTGGTCATTCGTCGGTGGTGCGCCGAAGATCAACCACTTCACTGGCCGCAGCGAGGTGCCAGCGGTTACCGATGAAGCCAAGGCGATGAGCAAAGCCATGCAGAAAGCCGGCTTCACGTTCGTTGGCCCTACCATCTGCTATGCCTTCATGCAGGCCACCGGCATGGTCATGGACCACACCACCGATTGCGATCGCTACGCCGCCTTGTTGCGCTGAGGGGTTACAATGCGCGCCTTGCTGAAATAAGGAATTCGCCTGTGGAAAAGTTCAAGGGCGCCCTGATGGTCGGGGTGCTGCGCCTGTTTGCCAAGCTGCCCTGGGGCGCTGTGCAGCGCGTTGGCGCCGGTATCGGCTGGCTGATGTGGAAGATCCCCAACGGCTCGCGCAATGTCGTGCGCATCAACCTCGCCAAGTGCTTCCCGGAGATGGACCCGGCCGAGCGCGAGCAGCTGGTGGGCCGCGCGTTGAAGGATATCGGTAAATCCTTCGTCGAAAGTGCCTGTGCCTGGATCTGGCCGCCGCAGCGCTCGCTGGAGCTGGTCAAGGAAGTGCACGGCCTGGAAGTGCTGGAGCAGGCGTTGGCCTCGGGCAAGGGCGTGGTCGGCATCACCAGCCACCTGGGTAACTGGGAAGTGCTGAACCACTTCTACTGCAACCAGTGCAAACCGATCATCTTCTATCGCCCGCCGAAGCTGAAGGCGGTGGATGACCTGCTGCGCGAGCAGCGGGTGCAGATGGGCAACCGCGTGGCGCCTTCGACCAAGGAAGGCATCCTCAGCGTGATCAAGGAAGTGCGCCGTGGTGGTCAGGTGGGTATTCCTGCCGACCCGGAGCCGGCGGAGTCGGCCGGGGTGTTCGTGCCGTTCCTGGGTACCCAGGCGCTGACCAGCAAGTTCGTTCCGAACATGCTGGCCGGGGGCAAGGCGGTTGGGGTGTTCCTGCATGCCCTGCGGTTGCCTGACGGCTCGGGCTTCAAGGTGTTCCTGGAGGCGGCGCCGGAAGAGATGTACAGCACCGACGTGACCGTGTCGGCGGCGGCGATGAGCAAGGTGGTCGAGCGCTATGTGCGCGAGTACCCGAGCCAGTACATGTGGAGCATGAAGCGCTTCAAGAAGCGCCCGGCTGGCGAGCCACGCTGGTACTGAGATTTTCACTGTCCCCTGTGGGAGCGGGTTTACCCGCGAATGCGTCGGTGAATCCAACATCGCATTCGCGGGTGAACCCGCTCCCACAGGGACCGCGTTAACCTGATGTCTTGCTGAGCTTCTTCAGAAACACCGTCATCTCTTTCTCGGCCTGCTTGTCCCCATGGGCCTGCGCCGCCACGATCCCCTCCTCCCAGGCCTTGCGCGCCGCCGCCAGGTCACCCTGCAGCTGATGCGCCTTGCCCAGCAGCTTCCACGCCGCCGAGTACTTCGGGTCCTGTTCCACGCACCGTGCCAGATGCACCGCCGCTTCAGCACCATTGCCTTCGTCCAGCCAGGCCTTGCCCAGGCCGAACCTCAACAACGGGTTATCCACACCCTTGGCCAGCATCTTCTCCAGCGATTCGCGCATGCCCTGTGCTCCTAGAAGAAACTCAAGCCGACGTGGAACAGCTTCTCCACATCCCGGATATGCTTTTTATCCACAACGAACAGGATCACATGGTCGCCCGATTCGATCATGGTGTCGTCGTGGGCAATCATCACCTCTTCGTCACGAATGATCGCGCCGATGGTGGTGCCCGGTGGCAGCGCGATGTCTTCGATCGCCTTGCCGACCACCTTGCTCGACTTCGAATCCCCGTGCGCCACCGCTTCGATCGCCTCGGCCGCGCCGCGGCGCAGCGAGTGTACGCTGACGATGTCGCCCCGGCGCACGTGCGCCAGCAGGGTGCCGATGGTGGCCAACTGTGGGCTGATGGCAATGTCGATGTCGCCACCCTGCACCAGGTCGACATAGGCCGGGTTGTTGATGATGGTCATCACCTTGCGGGCGCCCAGGCGCTTGGCCAGCAGCGACGACATGATGTTGGCCTCGTCGTCGTTGGTCAGGGCCAGGAAGATGTCGGCGTCGGCGATGTTCTCCTCCAGCATCAGGTCCTTGTCCGAGGCGCTGCCCTGCAGCACCACGGTGCTTTCCAGGGTGTCGGAGAGGTGTCGGCAACGGGCCGGACTCATCTCGATGATCTTCACCTGGTAGCGGCTTTCGATGGCCTCGGCCAGGCGTTCGCCGATCTGCCCGCCACCGGCGATGACCACACGCTTGTTGGTTTCGTCGATACGGCGCAGCTCACCCATCACCGCGCGGATGTCCTTCTTCGCGGCGATGAAGAACACTTCGTCGTCTGCTTCGATCACCGTGTCGCCCCGCGGGGTGATCGGGCGGTCGCGGCGGAAGATGGCCGCCACGCGGGTGTCGACGTTGGGCATGTGCGCGCGGATCTGGCGCAGTTGCTGGCCTACCAGCGGGCCACCGTAGTACGCCTTCACTGCCACCAGTTGGGCCTTGCCTTCTGCGAAGTCGATCACCTGCAGCGAGCCCGGGTGCTCGATCAGGCGCTTGATGTAGTTGGTCACCACCTGCTCGGGGCTGATCAGTACGTCGACCGGGATATGGTCGTTGTCGAACAGCTCTTCGCGGGTCAGGTAGGCCGACTCGCGCACCCGGGCAATTTTGGTCGGGGTGTGGAAAAGCGAATAGGCCACCTGGCAGGCGACCATGTTGGTTTCGTCGCTGTTGGTTACCGCCACCAGCATGTCGGCGTCGTCGGCACCGGCCTGGCGCAGCACCGTAGGCAGCGAGCCGCGGCCTTGCACGGTGCGGATATCCAGGCGGTCGCCCAGGTCGCGCAGGCGGTCGCCGTCAGTGTCGACCACGGTGATGTCGTTGGCTTCGCTGGCCAGGTGCTCCGCCAGCGTACCGCCTACCTGTCCTGCGCCGAGGATGATGATCTTCATCCGCTACTCCCTACCTTTTGTTCTTATCCGCGCGAGGCGGCGATCTTGATCAGCTTGGCATAGTAGAAACCGTCGTGGCCGCCTTCCTGGGCCAACAACTGGCGGCCGTGGGGCTGGCGCAGGCCGGCTTCGGTGGCCAGGTCCAGCTCACGGGCGCCCGGGGTGCGGGCAAGGAAGGCATCGATCACTTCGGTGTTCTCGGTCGGCAGGCTGGAGCAGGTGGCGTACAGCAGCATGCCGCCCACTTCCAGGGTCGGCCACAGGGCATCGAGCAGCTCGCCTTGCAGCGTGGCCAGGGCCGGGATGTCGTCGGCCTGACGGGTCAGCTTGATGTCAGGGTGGCGGCGGATCACGCCGGTGGCCGAACAGGGGGCATCGAGCAGAATGCGCTGGAACGGCTTGCCGTCCCACCAGCTGGCGGTGTTGCGGGCATCGCAGGCGATCAGCTCGGCGTCCAATTGCAGGCGGTCGAGGTTCTCGCGCACGCGGGTCAGGCGCTTGGCTTCGAGGTCGATGGCCACCACGTGGGCCAGGCCGGCTTCGGCTTCCAGCAGGTGGCAGGTCTTGCCACCCGGTGCACAGCAGGCGTCGAGCACGCGCTGGCCGGGGGCCAGTTCCAGCAGGTCGGCGGACAGCTGCGCGGCTTCGTCCTGCACGCTCACCCAGCCTTCGGCAAAGCCTGGCAGGCCGCGCACATCGCAGGCTTCGGCCAACACGATACCGTCACGGCTGTACTGGCAGGCGCTGGCGCCAACGCCTGCCTCGGCCAGCAGTGCCAGGTAGGCATCGCGGCTGTGGTGGCGACGGTTGACCCGCAGGATCATCGGCGGGTGGGCGTTGTTGGCGGCGCAGATGGCCTCCCACTGCTCTGGCCAGAAGGCCTTGAGCGACTTCTGCAGCCAGCGCGGGTGGGCAGTGCGTACCACCGGGTCGCGCTCCATGCCGGCCAGCAATTCTTCGCCTTCGCGTTGGGCGCGACGCAGCACGGCATTGAGCAGGCCTTTGGCCCACGGTTTCTTCAGCTTGTCGGCACAGCCGACGGTCTCGCCGATGGCCGCGTGGGCCGGGATACGGCTGTAGAACAGCTGGTACAGGCCGACCAGCAGCAACGCCTGCACATCGGCATCGGCGGCCTTGAACGGCTTCTGCAGCAGCTGCGCCGCCAGCAGGTCCAGGCGTGGCTGCCAGCGCGCGGTGCCGAATGCCAGGTCCTGGGTCAGGCCGCGGTCGCGTTCATCGACCTTGTCCAGTTGCGCTGGCAGCGAACTGTTCAGCGAGGCCTTGCCACTGAGTACAGCGGCAAGGGCACGGGCGGCGGCGAGACGTGGGTTCATTGGCCCAGCACCTTGCCGCTGGCGAATTTCTCGCGACGGCTGTTGAACAGGTCGCTGAAGTTCAGTGCCTTGCCGCCGGGCAGTTGCAGACGGGTCAGGCTCAGTGCCTGGTCACCGCAGGCGACAACCAGGCCGTCCTTGCTGGCGGAGAGGATCTCACCCGGGTTGCCTATCGCTGTGGACAAGTTGGCGGCCAGCACTTTCACGCTTTCGCCATCGAGGGTGCTGTGGCACACCGGCCACGGGTTGAAGGCACGGATCAGGCGTTCCAGCTCGACGGCCGGGCGGCTCCAATCGATGCGCGCTTCGTCCTTGTTCAGCTTGTGCGCGTAGGTGGCCAGGGCATCGTCCTGCACTTCACCCTGCAGCGAACCATCGGCCAGGCCGGCGATGGCTTGTACGACTGCGGGCGGGCCCATCTCGGCCAAGCGGTCGTGCAGGCTGCCGCCGGTGTCCTCGGCGCTGATCGGCGTGACCACCTTGAGCAGCATCGGGCCGGTGTCCAGGCCCGCTTCCATACGCATCACGGTCACACCGCTCTCGGCGTCGCCGGCTTCCACGGCGCGCTGGATTGGTGCGGCACCGCGCCAGCGTGGCAGCAGGGAGGCATGGCTGTTGATACAGCCCAGGCGCGGGATATCCAGCACCACCTGCGGCAGGATCAGGCCGTAGGCGACCACTACCATCAGGTCCGGCTTCAGCGCCGCAAGTTCGGCCTGGGCTTCGGCGTTGCGCAGGGTCGGCGGTTGGAACACCGGGATGTCATGGGCCACAGCCAGTTGCTTGACCGGGCTCGGCATCAGCTTCTGGCCACGGCCAGCGGGGCGGTCGGGCTGGGTGTAGACGGCCACGATCTCGTACGGGCTGTCGAGCAGGGCCTTGAGGTGTTCGGCGGCAAACTCTGGAGTGCCTGCAAAGACGATGCGCATGGAGTTCTCGCTTCAAAAAAGAAAAAGGCTTGCCGGAGCAAGCCTTCTGGAAGGTGGGGATCAGGCTTGCTGGCGGTGCTGCTTTTCCAGCTTCTTCTTGATCCGGTCGCGCTTGAGCTGCGACAGGTAGTCGACGAACAGCTTGCCGTTGAGGTGATCGAATTCATGCTGCACGCACACCGCCAGCAGGCCTTCGCACTCCAGCTCGTATGGCTTGCCGTCGCGGTCCTGGGCCTTCACCCGCACACGCAGCGGGCGGTCGACGTTCTCGTAGAAGCCAGGTACCGACAGGCAGCCTTCCTGGTACTGGCCCATGTCGTGGGTCAGCTCTTCGACCGTGGGGTTGATGAAGACGCGCGGCTCGCTGCGGTCTTCACTGAGGTCCATGACCACGACCTGCTGGTGCACGTTGACCTGGGTGGCGGCCAGGCCGATGCCAGGGGCTTCGTACATGGTTTCAAACATGTCGTCGATCAGCTGACGCAGGGCGTCGTCGAACACCGTCACCGGCTTGGCGATGGTGCGCAGGCGCGGGTCCGGGAATTCGAGAATGTTCAAGATGGCCATAAGGTCAGGCAGTCACTGTGCGTTCGGTTGAAAACTGAGCACACATAATAAAGGGAAACGAGGATTTCAGCACCTGTGAAAGCTCGTCTAGGGTTTTCAGGGCCAGCTTATTGCCCATTCGATGGACAGGTTGTCAAAGCGTTATCAACAAAGTTATCCACAGTTTGTGCCACGTCGATGGCCCCGTTTCGATCAAGGATGATCCCCATGCAGACCTACCATTCGTCGCCTCTTCCGCCTGCCGAACTGGAGGCCCGATTACGCCTGCACCGGCTGCCGGAGACGGGATTGCGTCGCTTTAACACCTTGCTTGAGGCTTTTGGCAGTGCCTCTTCGGCACTGTGTGCACCCGCCGGCGCCTGGCGCGCATTGGGCATACCCCAGGCCACCATCGATGCCTGGCGCAGTGCCGAAGTTCGCGAGGGTGCACTGGCCGCAATGGCCTGGCTAGAGCGCCCTAGCCAGCATTTACTGATGTGGGATGGCCCTGGCTACCCGCCACTATTGGCGGAAATCGACGATGCCCCTCCACTGCTTTTCGTCGCTGGCAACCCGGCCTTGCTCGAGCGCCCACAGCTGGCAATTGTGGGCAGCAGGCGTGCTTCACCCCCAGCACTCGACACTGCTGCGGCATTTTCCCGCTACCTGGCGCAGGCCGGTTTCACCATTACTAGCGGCTTGGCCGTGGGCATCGACGGTGCCGCTCATCGGGCCGCATTGCAGGCTGGCGGGGGCACGATTGGCGTGCTCGGTACGGGGTTGCAAAAACTTTATCCACAGCGCCACAAATCGCTTGCGCAAGCGATGATCGACAACGGTAGCGCGCTGGTTTCCGAGTACCCGTTGGATGCCGGGCCGCTACCTGGCAACTTCCCGCGGCGCAATCGCATCATCAGTGGCCTGTCGCTGGGCGTGCTGGTGGTCGAGGCAAGCCTGGCCAGTGGTTCGCTGATCACCGCACGCCTGGCTGCCGAGCAAGGCCGCGAGGTGTATGCCATACCGGGCTCCATCCACCACCCCGGGGCCAAAGGCTGCCACCAGTTGATCCGTGACGGCGCGCTGCTGGTGGAGAGCGTGGAGCAGATACTGGAAAGCCTGCAGGGCTGGCAGAACCTGCCGCCTGCGGTTGTGGATAAATTCGACCATCCCCTGCTCGCCCTGCTGCACGCTGCGCCACAAACCAGCGAAAGCCTGGCCCACTGCAGCGAGCTGCCGCTGGCCGACGTGCTGGCGCAGCTGACCGAACTGGAGCTGGAAGGCCGGGTCAGCAATGAAGCCGGGCGTTGGTTTGCCCGCGCGGGCTAAGTACACTGCTCACAAGCAAGGTATATAGGCGGAGTAACAGAAATGGTGAGCAGTTTTCGTGTGCAACAAGCCGCACGTGAGATCCGGGCGGGCGCAGTGATCGCCTATCCGACAGAAGCGGTCTGGGGCCTGGGCTGCGACCCGTGGAACGAGGACGCGGTGTATCGCCTGCTGGCGCTGAAGTCGCGGCCTGTGGATAAAGGCCTGATCCTGGTAGCCGACAACATCCGCCAGTTCGACTTCTTGTTTGAGGATTTCCCCGAAGACTGGATCGACCGCATGGGCAGCACCTGGCCGGGGCCGAACACCTGGCTGGTGCCGCACCAGGACCTGTTGCCCGAATGGGTTACCGGGCAACATGACACCGTGGCACTGCGGGTCAGTGACCACCCGGTGGTACGTGAGCTGTGTGCTTTGGTGGGGCCGTTGATTTCCACTTCGTGCAACCCGGGCGGGCGCCCGGCGGCTAAGACCCGGTTGCGGGTGGAGCAGTACTTCCATGGTCAGCTGGATCTGGTGCTGGGGGGGGCGTTGGGTGGACGGAAGAACCCGAGTGTGATCCGTGACCTGGTGACTGGCGAAGTCGTTCGTCCGGGCTGATATCGCTGGCGAGGGCTTTGCCCTCGATCGCCGGCAAGCCAGCTCCCACAGGTACTGCACATGACTTGAAATCGGCGCGGTTGGTGTGGGAGCTGGCTTGCCGGCGATTGGGCCGCAAAGCGGCCCCGGATCCCCGCAGATTTTTCTGATTTTGTCTCGAATGGCTGTCCAGCTTGCGGCTTGGGAAATATCCTACAAGCCGCGTCCCCTGCCATCACCTTCTCAGTGGGAACCAGTGCCTCTAGGCTTCATCCGTCGCTGAATACCTTGGCGATCGGGTGTGGTAGCCCGGATGCATTTTTTCCATGGCAGTCTATGGCGGCTGTGCGTGGGAGGCTTTCGAGCCTGCCTGGATTGGAAAATGCCCGGGTCTACCACCTCGCGTACAGTTGCCACCCATTCACGTGGTAGTGATTGGTGGCGGCAATGAGGAGCATTTTCCAATGATCAAGAAAATAGTCCCCAATCCACCACTACCCTGCACCTCCACCCGCCCCTTCGGCCGCTGCGATGCCGGCCACGACCCCCTATTCACCGTAAACCCGAACATTTCCGCCGAGGACGCCTTGGTTCATGTAGCTCTGTATCTGCGAGGCGCCTACGAAACGGGCTCGAAAGCCCTTGAGTATCTGCGCGAAGAAGGCCGTGGCATGTATTGGTCGAGCCTGCATTCCATTGAATTGGCAGAGGGATTGGTGGAGGCGATTCTCGATGGTATCGAGTCGATACCAACCACCCGTCTTCCACAGGCATAGCGCCCTGTTCAAGGCCGACGCAGTACCTGTGGGAGCGGGCGCGCCCGCGAACACCGGCGCAGCCGGTGCCATGCACCGCGGTGCTTGCTTCGCGGGCATGCCCGCTCCCACAGGGATAGCGCTGTATTCAACGCCGACGCAGTACCTGTGGGAGTGAACTCAAGGAAGCAGAATTGTGGAACCCACAGTCCGCCGAGCCGACAGCTCCGCCTGTGCCTTGGCCGCCTCACTCAGCGGATACCGCTGCTGGATATCCACAACCAGCTTGCCGCTACCAATCATCGCAAACAGGTCATCGGCCATGGCCTGGGTATTCTCGGCATTGTTGGCATAGGTCGCCAACGTGGGCCGGGTCACATACAGCGAACCCTTCTGCGCCAGAATTCCCAGGTTCACCCCGCTCACAGCCCCCGAGGCATTGCCAAAGCTCACCATCAACCCGCGCGGCTGCAGGCAATCCAGCGAGGTCAGCCAGGTGTCGGCACCCACACCGTCATACACCACCGGGCATTTCTTGCCGTCGGTCAGCTCCAGCACCCGCTTGGCCACGTCTTCACGGCTGTAGTCGATGGTCGCCCAAGCCCCCAGCGCCTTGGCCCGCTCGGCCTTCTCGGCAGAACTCACGGTACCGATCAGCTTGGCGCCCAAGGCCTTGGCCCACTGGCACGCCAACGAACCCACACCACCAGCTGCTGCGTGGAACAGGATCACGTCACCCGCCTTCACCTCATAGGTCTGCTTCAGCAGGTACTGCACGGTCAAACCCTTGAGCATCACCGCCGCTGCCTGCTCGAAGCTGATGTTGTCGGGCAGCTTCACCAAGTTGGCTTCCGGCAGCGTATGCACCTCGCTGTACGCGCCCAACGGGCCGCCGGCATGGGCCACGCGGTCACCCACTTTCAGCCGGGTCACGCCCTCGCCCACGGCCTCGACCACGCCAGCCGCTTCAGTGCCCAGCCCTGAAGGCAGGGATGGCGGTGCATACAGCCCGCTGCGGAAGTAGGTATCGATGAAGTTCAGGCCGATCGCATGGTTACGTACACGCACCTGCTGTGGCCCTGGCGGGGCTGGTTCGAATTCCACAAACTGCAGCACTTCCGGGCCGCCATGCTGGCTGAACTGGATACGCTTGGCCATCTCGCACTCCTGTCGTATGGGTCGGGAAAGACCTTCTATCGGACGCCTTTGCTTGATCGCCGTCAACTGCGGCGCGCGGGCTGGGGGTGGTATGCTACGCGGCGAATTCTTCCCTGCCCGTTCCTGGTGACCCGATGACTAGCCGCACCGAGGCCGTGAAAGCCTACCTGCTCGACCTGCAAGACCGCATCTGCTCTGCCCTCGAAACAGAAGACGGCGGCGCCCGCTTCGTCGAGGACGCATGGGTGCGCGAAGCCGGTGGCGGGGGCCGCACGCGGGTGATCGGCGATGGCAAGGTGATCGAAAAAGGCGGGGTCAACTTCTCCCACGTGTTCGGCGCCGGTCTGCCGCCGTCGGCCAGTGCTCACCGCCCCGAGCTGGCGGGCCGTGGCTTCGAGGCCTTGGGCGTGTCGCTGGTGATCCACCCGCACAACCCGCATGTGCCCACTTCCCACGCCAACGTGCGCTTCTTCATCGCCGAAAAGGAAGGTGAAGAGGCTGTCTGGTGGTTCGGCGGCGGCTTCGACCTGACTCCGTACTACGGCAATGAAGAAGACTGCATCCACTGGCACCGTGTGGCCGAGCAGGCCTGCGCGCCGTTCGGCGCCGACGTGTACCCGCGCTACAAGGCCTGGTGCGACCGCTACTTCCACCTCAAGCATCGTGGCGAGCCACGCGGCATTGGTGGGTTGTTCTTCGATGACCTGAACGAGTGGGACTTCGACACCTGCTTCGCCTTCATCCGCGCCATCGGCGACGCCTACGTCAACGCCTACCTGCCGATCATCCAGCGCCGCAAGGACACCCCTTACACCCCGCAGCAGCGCGAGTTCCAGGAATACCGCCGTGGCCGCTACGTGGAGTTCAACCTGGTCTACGACCGTGGCACCCTGTTCGGCCTGCAGTCCGGTGGCCGCACCGAGTCCATCCTCATGTCGTTGCCGCCGCAGGTGCGCTGGGGCTACGACTGGAAGGCCGCGCCCGGCAGTGAAGAAGCGCGCTTGACCGAGTACTTCCTGCAGGACCGCGACTGGCTCGGCCAGTAAGCCTGTGGACAATCAAGGAGCCGTCATGGACCAGTACGTCGTTTTTGGTAACCCCATCGGCCACAGCAAGTCGCCGCTGATCCATCGCCTGTTCGCCGAACAGACCGGCCAGGACCTGGAATACGCCACCCTGCTGGCGCCGCTGGACGAGTTCAGTGACTGCGCGCGCGGCTTCTTCAAGCAAGGCCGCGGTGGCAACGTCACCGTGCCGTTCAAGGAAGAGGCCTTCCGCCTGTGCGACAGCCTGACCCCGCGTGCCCGGCGCGCTGGCGCGGTGAACACGCTGAGCAAGCTGGCCGATGGCAGCCTGCAGGGCGACAACACCGATGGCGCTGGCCTGGTGCGCGACCTGACGGTGAATGCCGGGGTCGAGCTGGCGGGCAAACGCATTCTGATCCTGGGTGCTGGTGGCGCGGTACGTGGCGTGCTGGAGCCGATCCTGGCGCACAAGCCGCAGTCGCTGGTGATTGCCAACCGGACCGTGGAAAAGGCCGAGCAGCTGGCGCGTGAATTCGATGAGCTGGGGCCGGTGGTGGCCAGCGGGTTTGCCTGGTTGCAGGAACCGGTGGATGTGATCATCAATGCCACCTCGGCGAGCCTGGCCGGTGAGTTGCCGCCGATCGCCGACAGCCTGGTCGAGGCGGGGCGCACGGTTTGCTACGACATGATGTATGGCAAGGAGCCTACGCCGTTTTGCCAGTGGGCCGAGAAGCTGGGGGCGGCCAAGGTGCTGGATGGGCTGGGGATGCTGGCTGAGCAGGCGGCTGAGGCGTTCTTTATCTGGCGTGGGGTGCGGCCGGATACGGCGCCAGTGTTGGCTGAGTTGCGCCGGCAGCTGGCTCGCGGCTGAGATTGTCGGGGCCGCTTTGCGGCCCATCGCGACACAAGGCCGCTCCTACAGGGGACCGCGTCAGCAGGCATTGCGCGGTCGGTGTAGGAGCGGCCTTGCGTCGCGATGGGCTGCGCAGCAGCCCCAAAAATCTCAACCCAACATCACTCTTCAAACCGGATCGGACAAAGCTCCACCCCTTCCAGCTTCTGCAATTCCTCGATCACCTGCGGCCTGGCCCGGTGCAGGGTCAGACTCCCCCCCGCCCGCCGCAACCGCCGCGCCTCGCGGTGCAACATATCCACACCCGAGTAATCAATGAAGTTCACCTGCCGGGCATCGATAACAACATGCGGCCCCTGGCAGCGCTGCAAGCGCACCTGCAGGTAATGCGCCGCGCCAAAGAAGATCGACCCGCCCACCCGCAGCACATCTGCCTCCCCTTCACGGCTCTGCTGCACCCGTGGCCGCGAGGTGCGCTTCAGATAGAAGAACAGCGACGCCAGTACTCCGGCATAGATCGCTGTCTGCAGCTCCAGCAACAAGGTCGCTGCCGCCGTCAGCGCCATTACCAGGAACTCCGAGCGGCTGACCCGGAACAGCGCACGAATCCCCCGGTGGTCCACCAACCCCCAGCAGATCAGCAGGATGCTGCCGGCCATGGCCGGAATCGGCAGGTGCGCGATCAGCCCGGCTCCGGCAACGGCGAACACGGCCACCCACAGCGCCGAGAATACCCCGGCCATGGGCGAGCGGGCGCCGGCGTCGTAGCTCAGCCCGGAGCGGGTGAAGGAGCCGGAAGACAGGTAACCGGAGAAAAACGCACCGACGATGTTCGACAGGCCCTGTGCGCGTATTTCCTGGTCTGCGTCGATCAACTGCTCCGAACGTGCCGATAACGAGCGGGCGATCGACAGGCTCGTGACCAGCCCGAGCATGCCCACTGCCACGGCGCTGGGCAGCAGGCGCAGGATCAGTTCCACATCCAGCAAGGGCAGCGGGCTGAAGGGCGGCAGCTGGCCGGTGAATGCGGGCACACGCGGCACATGGCCAAAGAACCTGGGCAGCAGCCAGGCCAGCAGGCTTACCAAAATCAGGCTTATCAACAGGCTGGGCCAGCGTGGGCGCCAGAGCTTGAAGCCTACGCCGATCACCACTGTGGCCAGGCCCAGAATCAAGGAAGGCAGGTCGACCTCGCCGGCATGGCTGGCCAGGTCCTGCACGGTCTTCAGCGCCGTGGCCTGGCTTGGCAGGTCCATGCCCAGCAGGTTGGGCAACTGGCCCAGGGCAATGACGACAGCGGCGCCCAGGGTGAAGCCGAGCACCACGGAATGGGAGACGAAATTGACCAGTGCGCCGAAGCGCAAAAGCCCCAGCAGTAACTGAAAGATGCCGCCGAGGAACGTCAGCAGCAGCACCAGGGTGACATAGTCGGCGCTGCCGGCCACGGCCAGCGGGCTGATGCTGGCGTAGAGGACGATGGAGATGGCAGCGGTCGGGCCGCAGATCAGGTGCCAGGAAGAGCCCCACAGGCAGGCGATCAGCACTGGCACGATGGCGGCGTACAGCCCGTATTCGGCCGGCAGGCCGGCGATCAGGGCATAGGCGATGGATTGCGGCAGGGCGAGGATTGCACCGCTCAGGCCCACCAGCAGGTCCTGGCGCAGGCTGCGGCCCGATTGGCGGGGGAGCCATGAGAGGAAGGGCAGCAGGTGAGTGAGGCGATGCATGGGTTATCCACATTCCTTACTGTTTCGCCAATCCCTGTGGGGAGCGGGCATGCCCGCGAAGAAGCCGCCGCGGTGGATGGCACCGGCTTCGCCGGTGTGCGCGGGCATGCCCGCTCCCACAGGGATAGAGGTTTTGCTTGTGAGGTTACAGTTTGGCTTTGACGGCCTCCAGCGCATTGCCATCGGCCTTGGTCGTCACCCCGGCCAACCACCCTTCCAGCAACTCGGGGTGCGCCTTCAGCCAAGCCTTGGCCGCATCATCGAAGCTGATCTTCTTGTCCACAACTTCGGCCATGATGGTGTTTTCCATGTCCAGCGTGAACTTCAGGTTGCCCAGCAGCTTGGCCGCATTCGGGCAGGCTTGTGGATAACCCTTGCGGGTCAGGGTATACACCTCGCCCTTGCTGCCAAACCACTTCTCCCCGCCGCTCAGGTAATGCATCTTCAGCTTCACGTTCATCGGGTGCGGGGTCCAGCCGAGGAAGGTGATGAACTGTTGTTTCTTCACCGCCCGGTCGACCTGTGCCAGCATCGCCTGCTCGCTGGACTCCACCAGTTTCCACTGGCCGAGGTTGAATTCATTCTTGTCGATGATTTCCTTCAACGACAGGTTGGCCGGTGCCCCGGAACCAATCCCGTACAGCTTCTTGTCGAACTGGTCGGCGTGCTTCTGCAAGTCGGCGAAATCCTTCACTCCGGCATTCCACACATAGTCGGGCACTGCCAAGGTGAACTCGGTTCCTTCCAGATTGCGCGAAAGCTGCTGCACATCGCCATTTGCGATGAACTTGTCATGAAAGCCCTGCTGCGCCGGCATCCAGTTACCGAGGAAGGCATCGACGCGGCCATCCTTGAGGCCGCCGTAGATGATCGGAACGGCCAGGCTGTCGATTTTCACCTGGTAACCCAGGCTTTCCAGAAGCACGCGGGCCAAGGCGTTGGTCGTTGCGATGTCGCTCCAGCCGGGGTCGGCCATCTTCACGGTGGTGCATTGCGCGTCGCTGTCGGCGGCGTGGGCCGTGGCGGTACCCAGGCTCAGGGCCAGGGCGAACACGGCGGCGGAGAACTTGTGCATGGCGGCCTCTCTTCTCAATCCAGGGGGGCGGGCTGTGGATAACGTGCCTTGCGCTCGAGGTCGTCGAGATCGATGTGGTTGCGCATGTACTGTTGGCTGGCGTCCACCAGCGGTTGGTGGTCCCAGCTTTTCAGCTTGCCGACGGCCAGCGCCTCGGCCACCAGGCGGCGGCGCCGCTGGCTGGCCAGAACCTGCTGGCGCAGGCTGGGGATATCCCAACGCTGCTGTGCTTCATCGACAAATGCCTGCAGCAGCGCCTGGTGTTCCGGGCTGCCGGTTAGGTTCTCCCGCTCGTGCGGGTCGCGGCTCAGGTCATAGAGTAGGCATGGGTCGTCTTCGCTGTACACGAACTTGTACGGCCCGCGGCGGATCATCATCAGCGGGCCGACGGTGCCTTCGGCCATGTACTCGCCGATCACTTCGTCATGGCCGCCCTGCCCTTGCAGATGGCCGACCAGCGAGCGGCCATCCAGATGCAGGTGGTTATCCACAGCACCACCGGCCAGCTCGACCAGGGTCGGCAGCAGGTCGCAGGTAGACACCGAAGCGCTGACCCTGGCTGGCGCGAAGTGCTTCGGCGCGTGCACCAGCAGAGGCACCCGCGCCGACATCTCGAACCAGTGCATCTTGTACCAGAGGCCGCGCTCGCCGAGCATGTCACCGTGGTCGCCGGAGAACACGATCAGGGTGTCGTCAGCCAGGTTGCATTCCTCCAGGGTCTGCAGCAGCAGGCCGATGTTGTCGTCGATATAGCTGCAGGCGCCGAAGTAGGCACGGCGGGCGTCACGGATCTTGTCCACAGGCAGCGGCTTGTTCCACAGGTCGTAGACCTTCAGCAGGCGTTGCGAGTGCGGGTCGAGCTCTGCCTGGCCCAGTTCGGCGCGGGGCATGGGGATATCCACACCCTCGTAGCGATCCCAATAGCGCCTGGGGATGGTGTATGGGTCGTGCGGGTGGGTCATCGACACGGTCAGGCAGAATGGCCGGCCATCGTTTTCGCGCACATGGTCGTACAGGTACTGGCGCGCCTTGAATACCACTTCTTCGTCGAAATCCAGCTGGTTGGTGCGCACGCACGGGCCGGCCTGCAGCACCGAGGACATGTTGTGATACCAGCTCGGGCGCACGTCCGGCTCATCCCAGTTCACCGCCCAGCCGTAGTCGGCCGGGTAGATATCGCTGGTCAGGCGTTCTTCGTAGCCATGCAGCTGGTCCGGCCCGCAGAAGTGCATCTTGCCCGACAGCGCGGTGCGGTAACCCAGACGGCGCAGGTAATGGGCATAGGTCGGTACATCGGCAGGGAAGTCGGCGGCATTGTCGTAGGCACCGATGCGGCTGGGCAGCTGGCCGCTGACCAGAGTGAAGCGCGACGGTGCGCACAACGGGCTGTTGCAGTAAGCCGAGTCGAAAACCACCGCCTGTTCGGCAAGGCGGCTCAGGTGCGGCATCTGGATCGGCGAAGAGGCGTAGATCGGCAGCAAGGGCGCGGCCATCTGGTCTGCCATGATGAACAGGATATTCGGGCGCGTCATGGTGGCTTCCATCGTTGAGGGTTATGCGAACCGCTTGCCTATCAAGATGCGACTGTGGATAACATGGGTAAAGCCCATGGCGGGCAATGACTGGGATTAGCCCTGCTTATGTTTGACCACCTTGCCAAATTGTCGCTGGATACACTGCGCGTGTTCGAGGCTGCCGCACGGTTGCGTGGCTTTACCGCTGCGGCACTGGAGCTGGGCACCACGCAGCCAGCGGTGAGCCAGCAAGTCAAACGGCTGGAGGCACAGCTGGGCACGCGCCTGTTCGACCGCATTTACCGGGGTATCGAACTGACCGAGGCTGGCCAGGTGCTGTTCGAACAGGTGCATCAGGGCCTGCAGGCCATGGAGGACGGCATCGCCCAGGCCAGTGGGCGTGGCCAGAGGGAAGTGCTGCAGGTGGCTACCGACTTCGCCTTTGCGGCGTTCTGGCTGATGCCACGGCTGCAGCGCTTTCACGAGGCTTATCCACAGGTAGATGTAAGCCTGGTGACCGGTGAGCGCAGCCAGGGCATGTTGCGACCGGACATCGATGTGGCGGTGCTGTTTGGCGACGGGCGTTTTCACCAGGGCGAGAGCCGCTGGCTATTCGATGAGGAGGTTTTCCCGGTGTGCAGCCCCCGGCTGATTCATGGCAAACCCTTGTCAGCCGTGGCTTTGCAACGATTGCCCTTGCTGCACTTGAAGGGCGAGCAGGCTAGCCGTTGGTTTGACTGGGCGGGGGTGTTTCGCGGGTTTGGTGTGGCCAGCCCGCCACCGGCCGGGCAGTTGAGGTTTGATAACTATACGTTGCTGATCCAGGCGGCGATTGCCGGGCAAGGGGTGGCGATTGGCTGGGGGCACCTGGTGGATGGGCTGGTGGAGCAAGGGTTGCTATGCCGGCCGTTGGAGGGGAGTTTGCGCTCGGCGCGCGGGTATTACGCGGTGCTGCCACCACGCAAGCGGCGTGGGGCGTTGATCGAGCGGTTTGTGGATTGGCTGGAGCGCGAGCGCAGCCTGTGACATCCCCGGGGCCGCTTTGCGGCCCATCGCCGGCAAGCCAGCTCCCACAGGTGCTGTACAAGCCTGGAGCATGGCGCCGTCCCTGTGGGAGCTGGCTTGCCGGCGATGGGCTGCACAGCAGCCCCGGCAATCTAGACCACGAAGTTCAGATGCTCGCCCCGGTGCAAATCCAGCTCCAGCATATCCACCATCCCTGCCGCGACCCTGGCCAGGTGCCGCAACGGCTCGGCCAACCCCGGCTCCAGCGTACCTTCAGTGCTGCGAAAATGCTCCATCCCCAACCCGGCCAGTTCCTGCGGGGCATTGATCAGCGTCCAGTGCAAGGCACTGCGCTGTAACCCGTCCACCACCTGGTCCACACACTCCCGCTCCGCCTCGCTGTACTTGCCCGGCTCATCCAGCACATCGAAATCGCCCACCAGCAACAGCCGGCGTATAGTCGTACGCTTCAGCCCCGCCACCAGCGCCTCGCTCATGCGGGCTTGCCTGGGCAGATCGCCCGGCGCCAGCGTCGACAACAGGGCAATTACTGCCGACCCGCCTGCCGCGCCCTGCTCCGCCTGGTCGGCATTGCCCAGCCCGCCTATCTTGAAATGCAGGCCGGGGCGCGGCGCATGGCGATTAAGGTCGTCGACCACGGCGGTGACTTCGTGCTGGCGCGACAGCAGCTCTACCATCAGGGCGTTGCCCAGGCTGCTTTCTGGCCCGAACAGGACTAGTTTGAACACTGGGGTTTCGGCGTTTTTCACTGCATCACTCCCTTTGCAGGTGGTGATGTTTGGACCGCAATCAGGAGTTATCGTGCAGAGGATCAAGGGTTACCACGCCCACGTTTACTACGACGCAGCGACCATGGACCAGGCCCGTGAGCTGTGTGAGGAAGCGGCGCGGCTGTTTCCCGTGACCATGGGGCGCATGCACCAGAAACCGGTGGGGCCGCACCCGGACTGGAGCTGCCAGCTGGCCTTCGAGCCGGAGTTTGTGGGGGTGGTGCTGCCGTGGTTGGCGCTGTATCGGAAGGGGTTGGTGGTGTTCATGCACCCGCTGACCGGTGATGAGCTGGCGGACCACCGTGACCATGCGATCTGGATGGGGGCGGTGCGGCCGCTGGATCTGTCGATTTTCGGGGGATAGGCCTCTATAGCCTGTGCTGGCCTCTTCGCGGGCAAGCCCGCTCCTACAGGTCCTCCACAGCTTTCAGCATCTGTGTTGTCCCTGTGGGAGCGGGCGTGCCCGCGAAGCAGGCGACGCGGTTTAACGGCGGGCGCCGCGCACCCCTTCAGCCAGTGCCGAGCACAGGCTCAATACATCGTTGACTGCCTGCTCGGCACTCTTGGCCTGGGCAATCTTGTCGACCAGTGCCGAGCCCACCACCACGCCGTCCGACAGACGGGCAATGGCCGCAGCCTGCTCCGGCGTACGAATACCGAAACCAACGCTGATTGGCAGATCGGTATGCCGACGCAGGCGGGCAATGGCTTCGGTCACGTGCTCGGTGGTCGCCGAGCCGGCGCCGGTCACACCGGCCACCGACACGTAGTAGACGAACCCGGAGCTGCGCTCCAGCACGCGCAGCAGGCGCGCGTCGTCGGTGGTCGGGGTAGTCAGGCGGATAAAGTCGATACCCGCTGCCTGGGCCGGGGTTGCCAGTTCGGCGTCGTGCTCTGGCGGCAGGTCGACGATGATCAGGCCATCTACACCCGCTTGCTTGGCTTCGGCCACGAACTTTTCCACGCCAAAGCGGTGGATCGGGTTGTAGTAGCCCATCAACACGATCGGTGTAGTCTGGTTATCCACACGGAATTCGCGAACCATCTGCAGGGTCTTGGCCAGGGTCTGGCCGGCTTCCAGGGCACGCAGGGTGGCCAGCTGGATGGCCACGCCGTCGGCCATCGGGTCGGTGAACGGCATGCCCAGTTCGATCACGTCGGCACCGGCTGCCGGTAGGCCCTTGAGGATCTGCAGCGAGGCGTCATAGCCTGGGTCGCCCGCGGTGACAAAGGTGACCAGTGCCGAGCGGCCTTCGGCCTTCAGCTCGGCGAAGCGTTTTTCAAGACGGCTCATGCCTGTTTCTCCTGGGCGGCCATGTGGTTCATGACGGTTTGCATGTCTTTGTCGCCGCGGCCCGACAGGCACACGACCATCAGGTGGTCCTTGGGCAGCTTCGGTGCGCGCTTGATCGCCTCGGCCAAGGCGTGGGAGCTTTCCAGGGCCGGGATGATGCCTTCCAGGCGGCAGGTGGCGTGGAATGCATCCAGCGCTTCGTCGTCGGTGATGCTGACGTACTCGACACGCTTCACTTCGTGCAGGTAGGCGTGCTCCGGGCCGATGCCCGGGTAGTCCAGGCCGGCGGAAATCGAGTGGGCGTCGGTGATCTGACCGTCTTCGTCCTGCAGCAGGTAGGTGCGGTTGCCGTGCAGCACGCCCGGTACGCCGCCGTTCAGGCTGGCGGCGTGCTTGTCGGTGTGCACACCGTGGCCACCGGCTTCGACGCCGATGATCTGCACGCTTGGCTCTTCGAGAAACTCATGGAACAGGCCCATGGCGTTGGAGCCACCACCGACGCAGGCAACCAGGCTGTCTGGCAGGCGCCCTTCCTTCTCTTGCAACTGGGCGCGGGTTTCCTTGCCGATGATCGACTGGAAGTCGCGGACCATGGCCGGGTACGGGTGCGGGCCGGCCACGGTGCCGATCAGGTAGAAGGTGTCTTCGACGTTAGTGACCCAGTCGCGCAGGGCCTCGTTCATGGCGTCCTTCAGGGTGCCGGTGCCGGCAGTGACCGGGACGATTTCGGCGCCAAGCAGCTTCATGCGGAACACGTTGGCCTGCTGGCGCTCGATGTCGGTGGCGCCCATGTAGATCACGCAAGGCAGGCCGAAGCGGGCAGCGACGGTGGCGGTGGCCACGCCGTGCATGCCGGCGCCGGTTTCTGCGATCAGGCGCTTCTTGCCCATGCGCTTGGCCAGCAGCACCTGGCCGATGCAGTTGTTCACCTTGTGCGCGCCGGTGTGGTTGAGCTCTTCACGCTTGAAGAAGATCTTGGCGCCGCCGCAGTGCTCGGTCAGGCGCTCGGCGAAGTACAGCGGGTTGGGGCGGCCGATGTAGTCGCGCTGGAAGTAGGCCAGCTCTTCGAGGAACTTGGGGTCTGCCTTGGCCGCTTCGTATTCGCGGGCCAGGTCCAGCACCAGTGGCATCAGGGTTTCGGCCACGTAGCGGCCGCCGAACGAGCCGAACAGGCCATTGGCGTCGGGGCCGGGGCGGTATTGGGACTGGGTCATGGGGGCGCTCCAGGGCGTAATGAATGAGTGATGGGCTTTACTCTAACCACGGCAAGCCCAGCTGAAAACCGATAAGATTGCGCAAACTTGTCAGAAAAACTCACAGGTAAAATGGCCCACGATCTCCCTCCCCTCAACGCCCTTCGGGCTTTCGAGGCTACCGCACGGCTCAACAGCGTCAGCCAGGCGGCCGAAGCGCTGCACGTCACCCATGGCGCCGTCAGCCGGCAGATCAAGGTACTTGAAGAGCACCTGGGCGTCGCGCTGTTCGTGAAGGACGGGCGTGGCATCAAACTCACAGATGCCGGCGTACGTCTGCGCGATGCAAGTGGCGAAGCTTTCGATCGCCTGCGCAGCGTGTGCGCCGAGCTCAGCCACAACGTCAGCGAGGCGCCGTTCGTGCTGGGCTGCTCGGGCAGCCTGCTGGCGCGCTGGTTCATCCCGCGATTGGGGCGGCTGCAGGCGGATTTACCTGAACTGCGTCTGCATCTTTCGGCCGGTGAAGGTGACCTGGACCCACGGCGGCCAGGGTTGGATGCGCTGCTGGTTTACGCCGAGCCGCCGTGGCCGACGGACATGCAGGTGCATGTACTGGCCGAGGAGCGCATCGGGCCGGTGCTTAGCCCGCATTTCGCCGGTTTCGAGCGCTTGCATGGCGCGCCGGCCAAGGCCTTGCTGGACGAAGCCTTGCTGCACACCACCTCGCGCCCGCAGGCTTGGCCGACCTGGGCGCTGGAACAGGGTTTGGAGCCGGCGGCCCTCCACTATGGCCAGGCCTTCGAGCACCTGTATTACCTGCTGGAAGCTGCCGTGGCCGGGCTGGGTGTGGCGATTGCGCCGCAGCCGCTGGTCGCTGACGACCTGCGAGCTGGCCGTTTGAGTGCGCCGTGGGGCTTTTCACCTACCCCTGCGGCATTGGCGCTGTGGGTGCCCAGGCGCGCCGCGGACGGGCGCGCCGAGCAGTTGGCGCAGTGGCTAAGGGCGGAACTGGCGCGACAGGGCGCTTAGTTGCGTTTGCACATCAGGTATGCCGCCAGCAAGCCTAGCGCGCCAATGGCAACGCCGGCAGTTGTGTACGGGTGTTCCTGGGCATAGTCGCGGGTGGCGATGCCGGTCTGGCGGGTGCGGTGCTTCACTTCCTCGTAGGCATCGCTCAACAGGTGGCGCGAATGACGCAGGGCACTCTCGGCGTTGCTGCGGATTGCCTTCACCGATTTCTGGGACTCCTCCGACGCATCATGCTTGAGGTTTTCCAGGCTTTTCAGAAGGCTCTCGATCTCCGCTTCCATGCTTTCCAGGGACGTTCTACGCAGCGAATTGCGGTGCATGTTGACTCTCCTTTGCAGTATGGACTGTAAGGATTGCGACCTTGGGTCCGCGGGAAAGTGCGATCGAACTTTCGTCAATGGTGACCGCTCGCAGGTAAACCAGGCCTGCGCTGCTAGGCTCAATCTCACCATCATCCGAGGAGAGCGCTCATGACCGATCATCACACCTACAAGAAGATCGAGCTGGTGGGGTCTTCGACCACCAGCATCGAAGAGGCGATCAACAATGCCCTGGCCGAAGCCGGCAAGAGCATAAAGCACCTGGAGTGGTTCGAAGTGATAGATACCCGTGGCCATATCCGTGATAACAAGGCGGCGCACTTCCAGGTCACGCTGAAGGTCGGCTTCCGTATCGCCAATAGCTGAAACACTGCCGGGCTGGATGAGCCCGGCATGATGGGGTATTTAGGGAGGGGGCGCCTTGGCGGGCGCCTTTTCTGATTTCATCTGCACAAGGAAAGCGAGTGATGAACAAACTGATTCTGGTGCTGGGCCTGATGACGCTGGCCGGTGGTGCGCTGGCGGCGGGCAAGCCGTGCGAGGAGCTCAAGGCAGAGATTGCGGCCAAGCTGGATGCCAAGGGGGTCACCGGCTACAAGCTGGAGATCGTCGACAAGGGCGACCCGGCCGGCAAGGTGATTGGCAGCTGCGAGGCTGGTACCAAGGAGATTGTGTACCGCCGCGGCTAATATGCTGGCCTCTTCGCGGGCTCGCCCGCTCCCACAGGCATATCACAGGCTTGAGAGCGACGCTGTACCTGTGGGAGCGGGCAAGCCTGCGAAGAAGATCACGCGGTCTTGAGAGCCTGCGCCATCAGTTCATAGGACCGAATCCGGTCCGCATGCTCATACAAATCACAGGTGAAGATCAGCTCATCTGCCCCGGTCTGCTCCAGCAGTACTTCCACCTTGGCCCGCACCTTCTGCGGGCTGCCAATCATCGCCAGGCCGAGGAAGCTACCCACCGCGTCCCGTTCATGGGGCAGCCACAGCCCATCCATGCTTTCCACAGGCGGCTTCTGCATCAGGCTCTGCCCGCGAATCAGCGCGAGGATGCGCTGGTACACCGACGTGGCCAGGTACTCGGCCTTTTCGTCGGTTTCCGCCACCACCATGGGGATGCCCAACATCACATACGGCTTGTCCAATGTGGTCGAGGGCTTGAAGTGGTTGCGGTACACGCGGATCGCCTCGTGCATGTAGCGCGGCGCAAAGTGCGAGGCGAAGGCGTAGGGCATGCCGCGCATGCCGGCCAGTTGAGCGCTGAACAGGCTGGAGCCGAGGAGCCACATCGGCACCTCGGTATCGTGCCCTGGCACGGCGATCACTTTTTGATCATCGGTACGCGGGCCGAGGTAGCGTGACAGTTCCTCGACATCGTTCGGGAAGTCATCCGGGCCGCCGGCGCGGTCGCGGCGCAGGGCGTAGGCGGTCATCTGGTCGGAACCTGGCGCGCGGCCCAACCCCAGGTCGATGCGCCCCGGGTACAGGCTGGCCAGGGTGCCGAACTGCTCGGCGATTACCAGCGGTGCATGGTTGGGCAGCATGACCCCGCCAGAGCCCACGCGAATGCTCGAGGTGCCCCCGGCCAAGTAGCCGATCAGCACCGAAGTCGCCGAACTGGCGATGCCGTCCATGTTGTGGTGCTCGGCTACCCAGAAGCGGTTGTAGCCAAAGCGCTCGACGTGCTGCGCCAGGTCCAGCGAGTTGCGCAGCGACTGCGCCGGGCCGGCGTCGGCACGTACCGGCACCAGGTCGAGGGTGGAAATCTTCAGGTCACGCAGCTGCGTCATGGAGCCTCCGCAAAGGTGTTTGGCCCACAGGCCTTTTCAACTCTGTATGGGCACATTCGACGGATTCAATGCTTGCCGTGCGATTGCTCTGAACTTGCCGTAGGCGGCTGACCTCTGAAGCCATAAGCATGTAACCCGAGACCAGGAGGCATCATGAAAAAGACAGCATCGGCGATCTGGCAAGGTGGCCTGAAGGACGGCAAAGGCCTGCTTTCTACCGAAAGTGGCGCGCTCAAGCAGAACCCCTACGGCTTCAACACCCGTTTCGAGGGCTCGCCCGGGACCAACCCGGAGGAGCTGATTGGTGCGGCGCATGCCGGCTGTTTCTCGATGGCGCTGTCGATGATGCTGGGCGAAGCGGGGTTCACTCCGGACAGGATCGACACCGCTGCCGAAGTGACACTCGACAAGCAAGCTGATGGCTTTGCCATTACCGCGGTGCATCTGGTACTGAGGGCCAAGGTACCCGGTGCAAGTGAAGCGCAGTTCTTGCAGATCGCCGACAAGGCCAAGGCTGGGTGCCCGGTGTCCAAGGTGTTGAACGCGAAGATCAGCCTGGATGCGGCGCTGGTGGGTTGAAGCAGTGCAATGAGGGCGGTTTGCTGTAGTCTAAACAGCGTCGGCAGCACGCTGCCCTTTCAGGAGCCGTTTCATGATTCGCGTAGCAATCGCCGTGTTGGCTTCCCTGGTCGCCACATCTGCGCTGGCGGCGGTCAAGCCGTGCGAGGAACTCAAAGCCGAGATCGAGGCCAAGATCCAGGCCCAGGGGGTTTCGTCCTATACCCTGGAGATCGTGCCCAACAGCGAGGTCAAGGACCAGAACATGGTCGTCGGGACCTGCGATGGCGGGACCAAGAAGATCATTTATCAGAAGAATGATCGGTAGGTTCAGAATTTTGGGGGCCGCTTTGCGGCCCTATCGCGACACAAGGCCGCTCCTACAGGGATCGCGTATCTCCTGTAGGAGCAGCCTTGCGCTGCGAATGGGCTGCAAAGCAGCCCCAGGTCAAGGAATGCAGAACACCTCGCTAGGCTCGTTCACCACCACCTTGCGGCTGCCGTCATACAGCAGCACCTGCGGTTCCATCACCGGCGCCCGTGCCTCCAGGCGATAGCGTTCACCGGCCTTGAAGTTGTCAAAGCGAACAGTCAGGTAACAGGTACGATCTCGGGGCTGGGTCATGAGGCCGCCCCCATATATCTCGTAATCGAAGCGCACTACCAGTTCGTGCTTGCCCGGCGTCACCTGAAAGTAACGGCCATCTTCCAGGCGCTTGCCGTCGAGGCGGTCGGCCATGATCACCCTGCCGGGAGTCATGGTGTACAGATCGACCCAGGCCTGCTTGGGGTCGACGGGCGGCAAGGGGCTGGCGCATGCCCCCAGTGCACTGAGGGCGATCAGCATCATGGGCTGGCGCATGGCAAGACTCCCACTTGCGACTTATAGGCTACAAGCATAGCGCCGTTTGTGCGTTTCAGGTGCGCTGGCAGCCTGCAGGCGAGCCCTGGCCAACCAGCTTTTGCTGACGGTCATAGAGTTTGATCCAGGGGCGGAAGCCGATGCTGCCAGCCTGCAACTGGTAGCGCTGGCCGGCACTGAAATCCTTGAAGGTCAGCTTGACCTGGCAATCCCGCCACAAAGGCTCCTCGACCGGGCCGATATTGCTGGGGGTAACCGGAAACTGGTAGCGCACGGTCAGCTCGTGGCTGCCGGGCTGTACTTCGAAGTAACGGCTATCGGCCCAGTCGCGTTCATCTACCTGCACAGCGTGCAGCGAGGTGTTGTCGTAGGGCGTGAGGTCGATCCAGGCCTGGTTCGGGTCCGGGTCTGGCAAGGTCGAACAGGCGGATATCAGCAGCAATGAGCCGGTGACCAACAGTGCACGCATGGCGAAACGCCCCCTTGGCGAGATAGTCTTGGAGTGAATCGGCCTTGAGCGAGTCAGACAGTTCCGGATGCTTCGACTTATTCTTATGCAGCGCTCAGGCCCTGGGCCACTCGACCTTGTTTTCACCCGTTTGGTTCCCCTGCTGGCGGTGCTCCTGCTGAACGGTTGTAGCAGCGCCGCCTACTATGGGCAGTTGGCCGAGGGCCAGTGGCAGCTGCTACGCGCACGGCAGCCGGTGGAGCAGGTATTGGCCAATCCGGCCACTTCGGCGCAATTGCGCGCGCGCCTGGAACACGCCAGGCAGGCGCGGGTATTTGCCAGCCAGCAGCTGAAGCTGCCGGACAACCGCAGCTACCGGGTGTATGCCGACATTGGCAGGCCCTATGTGGTGTGGAATGTGTTCGCTACCCCCGAGCTGTCGTTGCAGCCAGTGACGCACTGCTTCCCGATTGCGGGGTGTGTGGCCTATCGCGGTTATTATCAGCAAGGCGCGGCACGTGGGGCGGCGGCGTTGATGCGCCAGGACGGCATGGATGTGTACGTGGGCGGCGTGGAGGCCTATTCGACTCTGGGCTGGTTCGACGACCCTATCCTGTCGTCGATGGTGGGCTGGAGCGACGAGCGCCTGGCCACGCTGATCTTCCATGAACTGGCCCACCAGCGCTTCTATGTGCAGGACGACACCGAGTTCAACGAGTCGTTTGCCTCCTTCGTCGAGCAGGAAGGCACGCGGCAATGGCGTGTGGCGCGGGGCCTGGCTGCCTCTGGCGGGGAGCAGGGGCAGCAGCGTGAGCAATTCATCCGTTTGGTGCTGGCCAGCCGCGAGCGGTTGCAGGCGATTTATGCCGGGCCTCTGGATGATGTGCAGAAGCGGGCGGCCAAGCAGGCAGAGTTCGAGCTACTTAGGCGGGAATACCGGCAGGTGCGTGATGCCCAGTGGGGTGGTGACAAGCGTTATGACGCCTGGATGTATGGGCCGATGAGCAATGCCAAGTTGCTGCCGTTCGGGCTGTATGACCAGTGGGTACCTGCGTTTGCGGCGGTGTTCCGTGAGGTGGGAGGGGACTGGGCGCGGTTTTATCAGCGGGTCGAGCAGTTTGGGCGGTTGCCGATTGAAGAGCGGAAGGCGGCGTTGCGGCGGTTGATGGTCAGCCGGTGAGATTTTGGGGCCGCGTTGCGGCCCATCGCCGGCAAGCCATCTCCCACCCCGACCGCATTGACCTCAGGCCATGTGCTACCCCTGTGGGAGCTGGCTTGCCGGCGATGGGCTGCAAAGCAGCCCCAATGGCTATCAAGCCTTGAGAAATGCCTGATGCATCTCGGCCAAGGTAGCAAAGTGGTAGGCCGGCTCTTCGGCCATCAACTCTTCCTGGCTACCAAACCCGTACCCCACCGCCACCGCCTGCAAGCCATTGCTGCGCGCACCGATCAGGTCATGCTTGCGGTCGCCGATCATCAGCGTCTGCGCCGGGTCCAGCCCTTCTTCCTCAAGCAGGTGACGAATCAGCTCGACCTTGTTGGTGCGTGTGCCATCCAGTTCACTGCCATAGATCACCTTGAAGTGGTGGTCGAAGGCGAAGTGCCGGGCGATTTCACGGGCGAACTTCCACGGCTTGGAGGTGGCGATGTACAGTGTGCGACCCTGCCCGTTCAGGGCCTCGAGCAGCTCCGGCACACCTTCGAACACCAGATTTTCGTACAGGCCGGTGACGCTGAAGCGTTCCCGATAGAAGTTCACCGCATCCCAGGCCTTGGCTTCGTCAAAGCTGTAGAACTGCATGAAGGCCTGCAGCAGGGGTGGGCCGATGAAGTGCTCGAGGCGGGTAAGGTCCGGCTCGTCGATGCCCAGTTTGGCCAGGGCATACTGGATCGAGCGGGTGATGCCCTGGCGTGGGTCGGTCAGGGTGCCGTCGAGGTCGAAGAGGATGTTTTGCTGGTGCATTTGCGGGTTCCACTTGAGTGCTGCGTGGCCTTCCTCGCGGGCTTGCCCGCTCCCACAGGTACGGCACTGGCCTTGAAGGCTTCGCTAGACCTGTGGGAGCGGGCGCGCCCGCGAAGGGGTTATTCCGGTTGGTCGTAGCCTTCGGCCAGGTGCTGGTCCTTGAGCTTCACGTAGTTACTGGCGCTGTAGGCGAAGAACGCGTGTTCCTGGTCGTTCAGCAGCCGGGCTTGCTTCACCGGGCTGCCCATGTACAGGTACCCACTGACCAGGCGCTTGCCCGGCGGCACCAGGCTGCCGGCGCCGATGATCACTTCGTCCTCCACGATGGCACCGTCCATGATAGTGCTGCCCATGCCGACCAGGATGCGGTTGCCCAGGGTGCAGCCATGCAACATGACCTTGTGGCCGATGGTCACTTCGTCACCGATGATCAGCGGGAAGCCGTCCGGGTTGAACGGGCCGGCATGGGTGATATGCAGCACGCTGCCGTCCTGCACGCTGGTACGCGCGCCGATGCGGATGCGGTGCATGTCGCCGCGTATCACGGTCAACGGCCATACGGAGCTGTCTTCACCGATTTCCACGTCGCCCAGCACTACCGCCGATCGGTCGACGAAGGCCCTGGGCCCAACTTTCGGAGTGTGTTGCTGGAAGCTTCGGATGGCCATGATAGCGTCTCTCATCTGTGCCGATAGGCAGGCTGCCTGCTGCGGTCGGCGTCGATTGTAATTAAGATGGGGCAGTGTTTCTTCTGCCAAGGTATCCAAACCGTGAGTGCGAACAACCCGCTTCTGCAGTCCTACGATCTGCCGCCCTTCTCGCAAATCCGTGCCGAACACGTATTGCCGGCGATCGAAGCGATCCTGGCCGACAACCGTAAAGCCATTGCCGAGATCCTCGAAAAGCAGGGCAAGAACCCTACCTGGGCTGGCCTGGTGCTGGCCATGGACGAACTGAACGACCGCCTGGGCGCCGCCTGGAGCCCGGTCAGCCACCTCAATGCGGTGTGTAACAGCGCGCAGCTGCGCGAAGCCTATGAGTCGTGCCTGCCGGCGCTGAGCGCCTACTCTACCGAACTGGGCCAGAACCGCGCGCTGTTCGAAGCCTACCAGGCGCTGATCGACAGCCCCGAGGCCGCCGGCTTCGACGTGGCGCAAAAGACTATCCTCGAGCACGCCCTGCGGGACTTCCGCCTGTCGGGTATCGACCTGCCGGCGGATAAACAGCAGCGCTACGCCGAAGTGCAGAGCAAGCTCAGCGAGCTGGGCAGCCGTTTCTCCAACCAGCTGCTCGACGCCACACAGGCCTGGACCAAGCATGTTACCGACGAAGCCGCGCTGGCCGGCCTGACCGATTCGGCCAAGGCGCAGATGGCCGCGGCCGCCCAGGCCAAGGGCCTCGACGGCTGGCTGATCACCCTGGAATTCCCCAGCTACTACGCGGTGATGACCTACGCCAGCGACCGCGCCCTGCGCGAAGAGCTATACGCGGCCTACTGCACCCGCGCCTCGGACCAGGGCCCGAATGCCGGCCAGTTCGACAACGGCCCGGTGATGCAGGAAATCCTTGACCTGCGCCAGGAGCTGGCCGAACTGCTGGGCTACAAGAACTACGCGGAGCTTAGCCTGGCCACCAAGATGGCCGAGTCCAGTGACCAGGTGCTGAGCTTCCTGCGTGACCTGGCCAAGCGGTCCAAGCCGTTCGCCGCCCAGGACCTGGAGCAGCTCAAGGCTTATGCCGCCGAGCAGGGCTGCCCTGAGCTGGCCAGCTGGGACGCCGGGTACTTCGGCGAGAAGCTGCGCGAGCAGCGCTACAGCGTGTCGCAGGAAGCCCTGCGCGCCTACTTCCCGATCGACAAGGTGCTGGGTGGCCTGTTCAGCATCGTGCAGCGCCTTTACGGTATCGAGATTGCCGAGCTCAAGGGCTTCGACAGCTGGCACCCGGATGTGCGCCTGTTCGAGATCAAGGAAAACGGCCAGCACGTCGGCCGCTTCTTCTTCGACCTCTACGCGCGCGCCAACAAGCGTGGCGGCGCCTGGATGGATGGCGCGCGTGACCGTCGCCGCACAGCCGCTGGCCAGTTGCAGAGCCCCGTGGCCAACCTGGTGTGCAACTTCACCCCGGCCGCGCCCGGCAAGCCGGCGCTTTTGACCCACGATGAAGTCACCACCTTGTTCCACGAGTTCGGCCACGGTCTGCACCATATGCTGACCCGCATCGAGCATGCCGGTGTATCCGGCATCAACGGCGTGGCCTGGGACGCGGTCGAACTGCCGAGCCAGTTCATGGAAAACTGGTGCTGGGAGCCGGAAGGCCTTGCACTGATCTCCGCCCACTACGAAACCGGCGCCCCCCTGCCCCAGGACCTGCTGGACAAGATGCTGGCGGCAAAGAACTTCCAGTCGGGCATGATGATGGTACGCCAGTTGGAGTTCTCGCTGTTCGACTTCGAGCTGCATGCAACCCATGGCGACGGCCGCAGCGTGCTGCAGGTGCTCGAAGGCGTGCGCGACGAGGTGTCTGTCATGCGCCCACCGGCGTACAACCGCTTCCCCAACAGCTTTGCGCACATCTTTGCTGGTGGTTATGCGGCGGGCTACTACAGCTACAAGTGGGCCGAGGTGCTGTCGGCAGACGCCTTCTCGCGCTTTGAGGAAGAAGGCGTGCTGAATGCCGAAACCGGCCGAGCTTTCCGCGAGGCGATCCTGGCACGTGGTGGTTCGCGCGAGCCGATGGAGCTGTTCGTCGACTTCCGTGGCCGTGAGCCTTCCATCGATGCCTTGCTGCGCCATAGTGGCCTGAGCGAGGACGCTGCAGCATGAGCGAGGTAGCCGTGAACAAGACCAAGAAACGCTTCATTGCCGGGGCGGTATGCCCGGCGTGCAGCGAGACCGACAAGCTGATGATGTGGAACGAAGACGGCGTACCGCACCGCGAGTGCGTGGCCTGCGGCTTTACTGACACCCTCAACGAGCAGGGCTTGTCGGTGCCGAAGGAGCTCGGCACCCGGGTCAACCATCTGGAACCGAAAGCCGCGCCGGCCAAGGTACAGACGGTGCAGTTCTTCCCCAACCCGAAGCTGAAGAAACCGGCTGAATAAAGCCGTCGTGCCGCCCGGGTTCGTGCCCGGGCGGGCATGCCCCGGGTGGTAGATAGTCAGGCCACCTGCTGCACGCTGGCCATGCAAGCTCGCCTGCTCTTCTCTACGAGCAAGGTGTTGCACCATGGACAACCCCCTTCTGCAAAATAGCCGTATCCCCGTCGATTATCCTTCGATCACGCTGCAAAACATGCAGTTTGCCTTCGACCACGTGCTGTTGGCGCACGAGCAAGGCATCGAGCGCATCATTCGCGAACAGCAGGCACTGCCAACCTGGGATGACATGGTGCTGGCGGTGGACGGGCTGGATAGTCAGCTGCTGACGGTGTTGTATGCCGCCTCGCCATTAGTTGGTCGGGATCAAGCCTGGGCCGGCGCCATCTTCGACTTCTTCGCCAAGGCCACGGAGCGGTTCGAACAGAAATTCGCCAATTCAGCACTGCAGGGTCTGTATGAGCGCTTGGCCAACAGCGACATCGGCAAGCAGCTGGATGCCCAGAAACGCGCCACGCTGCGCTGGCATCTGCACAAGTTCACCTCCAGTGGTGTATCGCTCGACCCCGCAGGCAAGGTACGCCTGGCCGAACTGCTGAAACGGATTGGCGCTGCGCGCGAGGCGTTTCGCAGCAACATCAACCGGCCAGGGCTGAGCATTACGGATGAGTCCGAACTGAGCGGCGTACCTCAACGCATCCGTGACGAGCTGGCTACCAGGGCACAGGAGGCGGGTGAGCCGGGTTGGTTGATTGCATGTGAAAGCGTGACTACCGACGCCGTGCTCAAGCATGCCGACAACCGGCAGCTGCGTGAGCGCGTATACCGGGCTTACAACACCCGAGGCGTCGGCCTTGGCCAACAGCAGGATAATCGCTCGCACCTGGAGCAACTGGCGAGGCTGCTGGAAGAAAAGGCCCACTTGCTCGGCTTTGCCAGCCATCTGGAGCAGAGCCTGCATTCGAAGAGCGCGGGTTCGGTTGCCCAGGTGCGCGGCTTTCTTCATGACCTTGCCGACCATGTGCGGCCGGCCGTGCTGCAGTGGCGTGCAGATATGCAGTATCAGGCCGCAGCCAAAGGTCTGGGGAATGTCCAGCCCTGGGACATTGCCTATCTGCAGGCCTCGTCGCGCGAGGTGCTTTCCACCGAAGCCTTGCGCGAACACTTCCCGCTGAATGCCGTGGTCAGCGCATTGCAGCAGTTGGCGGAAAAACTGTTTGGCGTAACGCTGCTGGCCAAGCCGCTGGCAACCTGGGATGACAGCGTGCAACCGTTCGAGGTGTGGCAGGACAACGCCTTGATCGGTTTCCTGTACCTGGACGCCGTACAGCATGCCGGCAAGCAACCTGACTCGGTGTTCACCACCTACATTCGCAACCGCCGGGTCGATGCCGAGGGCATCTTCCAGGCGGCCTCGGTGGTGGTCTACAGCGACGTGCCTGCAGCGCTGCCGGGTAGCCAGCCGTTACTGGACCATCTATCACTGCGCAAGCTGTTCCATGAATTTGGCCATGCCTTGCACCATTTGCTGGTGCGCACGACCAACCACGTGATGTCCAACGTCACCGAACTCGGTACCGATGGCGTGGAACTGTTCGGCAAGCTGTTTGAGCGCTGGGTCTGGGACGCGGATTACCTGGTGGCGATCTCTTCGCCACTTCAGGATGGCAGCAAGCTTTCCCAGGCCCGGGTCGATGAATGCCTGCGCCGCTTGCGGCAGCAAGGTGTGGAAGAAACCGCGCGCGATCTGAGCATGGCGCTGTTCGATCTGGACCTGCATGGCACGCCGAACGATGGCCGGTCCCTCGAGCAGCGCCTGGGCGATGCCCGTGAGCTTTGTGGCTACTGGCCCTTGGCCGATTTCGAGCACCCGGCGCATGCCTTCGACCATCTGGTAAACGGCTACGATGCCGGTTATTACGCCTATCTGTGGTCGGACGTGCACGCATTCGACCTGTTCACCCGCTTCGAGGCCCAAGGCCTGCTGGACCGGGCCACAGGCCGGGCGCTGCAGGAAACATTGCTTGCCCCTGGGGCATCGCGACCTTTACGTGACGGCATTGAGGCGTTTCTCGGCCGGCAGTCAAGCCAACTGCCCTTCCTGCGTTGGCATGGCCTGAAGTGAGAGTGGGCTGACCGGAGGTGCTGGAAAGAATCAGGCATGCGCGATACTGTACATGAATACAGTATTCGGGGTAGGCCATGATTCCTCCAGCACCGCAAAAGGGCCGTGGCACGGCGCACAATCCGCACAACCGCTTTGCCCCCAGCCATTCGGTGGTGGAGGATGACGGCTGGTATCAGGAGGTGCCGCAAACCCAGGGCACCGAGGTACGGGTAGAGACGGCCAAATCGGTGATCAGTCGCAATACCTCGCCCGACCTGCCCTTCGACCGTTCCATCAACCCATACCGTGGCTGCGAGCACGGTTGCATCTACTGCTATGCCCGCCCTTCCCACGCTTACTGGGACCTTTCCCCCGGCCTGGATTTCGAGACAAAACTGATTGCCAAGACCAACGCCGCCGAGGTGCTTGCGCAACAATTGAGCAAACCGGGTTACGTGTGCGCGCCGATCAACCTGGGTTCCAATACCGACCCGTACCAGCCGATCGAACGTGAACAACTGCTGACCCGTCGCCTGCTCGAAGTGCTACTGCGTTTTCGCCACCCGGTGACCATCGTCACCAAGGGGGCGCTGGTGCTGCGCGACCTCGACCTGCTGGCCGAGATGGCTCGCCAGCGCCTGGTGCGGGTGATGATCAGCCTGACCACGCTGGACGATGACTTGAAACGGGTGCTGGAACCGCGTGCGGCGTCACCCAAGGCGCGCTTGCGGGCGATCCGCGTGTTGCGCGAGGCGGGAGTGCCGGTGGGCGTGTTGTGTTCGCCGATGATTCCGATGATCAACGACAGTGAACTGGAACGGCTGCTGGAGGCGGCGAGGGAGGCAGGTGCACAGAGCGCAGCCTACATGATGTTGCGCCTGCCGCTGGAAGTGGCACCGTTGTTCGAGCAATGGCTGCAGGACCATTACCCGCAGCGGGCGGCGCATGTATTGAGCCTGATCCGCCAGAGCCGCGGCGGCGAACTGTATGACAGCCGCTTTGGTGCGCGCATGCGCGGTGAAGGCGTGTTTGCCGAATTGCTGGCGCAGCGTTTTGCCAAGGCCATGAATCGGCTGGAGTTCGAAGGGCGAGAAGCGCAGGCGCTGGATTGTTCGGCGTTTTGCCCGCCGGGTGGGCAGATGGCGTTGTTCTGATGCTTGAGCAGAGCACGGCTTTTGTGGGAGCGGGCGCGCCCGCGAACACCGGCACAGCCGGTGCCATGTACCGAGCTGCCTCCTTCGCGGGCACGCCCACTCCCACAGGTTCTGCGCAGGTTCCGGGTGCCCGCATGTGGCGCATTGCCAGCCCTCAATGCAACTAATTAAAGTTGATAATTGCAGTAATGGCTCTTGGCAGTTGATGTTTTTTTGCTATTATCCAATACCCGCCTTTCCTATCTGGAACACCTGTTCTAGAGCCTTCGAATTAAGTTTCAGTTAAGTTTTCCCCGCTAGCGTAGGAAATCAGTCTTCACCGACTGTGATCTATGGCCCGTGCGTGTCATCTAAATCCCTGCATAGCCAGAATCTTTCACCGGTAAAATGGATTTACCTACACACCGTCAAGAGGATGAATCATGCCCGTCAAGGACCCATCCAAGGTCGTACCGCAGGTCCCCGCGGAGAGCGCCGATGCCGCCCTGAAGCACATCGTCGACGGCTTCCTGCGTTTTCACCATGACGTTTTCCCCGAGCAGCAAGAGCTGTTCAAGAAGCTCGCCACCGCGCAAACCCCGCGAGCCATGTTCATCACCTGCGCCGACTCGCGCATCGTTCCCGAGCTGATCACCCAGAGTTCACCTGGCGACCTGTTCGTGACCCGTAACGTCGGTAACGTGGTGCCGCCGTATGGCCAGATGAACGGCGGCGTTTCCAGCGCCATCGAATACGCCGTACTGGCGTTGAAAGTGCATCACATCATCGTCTGCGGCCACTCCGACTGCGGCGCCATGCGTGCCGTACTCAACCCGCAATCGCTGACCAAGATGCCGACCGTGTCCGCCTGGTTGCGCCACGCCGAAGTGGCCCGCACCGTGGTCGAGAACAACTGCTCGTGCGGCAGCGAACACGAAACCATGCAGGTGCTGACCAAAGAAAACGTCATCGCCCAGCTGCATCACCTGCGCACCCACCCTTCGGTGGCCTCGCGCCTGGCAGCCGGTGAGCTGTACATCCATGGCTGGGTCTACGACATCGAGACCAGCAAGATCGAAGCCTACGACGCTGCCAGCGATACCTTCCTGCCCTTGGCTGCTGGCGAGCCGGTCCCCTGCGCTACTCCGAGAGGCCGCTACTAAGCGACCCATCCACCCGCTGGAACCTTGATAGCCGGCTGCACCCCGTAGGGGTGTGGCACGGCCTTCGGCTGCCTTGAATTCCCTGACTGCCTTGCCGGCACGCCCGCTGGCGGCCCGCGCCTGCGCGCTCGTCAGGGGCAAACGTGCCCACGGCCAGGGGAATGGCTGTGTGACAAAGAAAGGAGAAACACGGTGAACATTACACAGTTGAAAGCGGCCCTGCCGCGTGAGTTGCTGGCGTCGGTGGTGGTCTTCCTGGTGGCACTGCCGTTGTGCATGGGCATTGCGATCGCCTCTGGCATGCCGCCGGCCAAAGGCCTGATTACCGGCATTATCGGCGGTATTGTCGTTGGTTTCCTCGCCGGTTCGCCGCTGCAGGTCAGTGGCCCGGCCGCCGGTCTGGCGGTATTGGTATTCGAGCTTGTACGCCAGCACGGCATGGCCATGCTCGGGCCGATCCTGCTGCTGGCCGGCTTGCTGCAGTTACTGGCCGGGCGCCTGCGCCTGGGCTGCTGGTTCCGGGTTACCGCTCCGGCGGTGGTGTACGGCATGTTGGCGGGGATTGGCGTGCTGATCGTGCTTTCGCAGGTGCATGTGATGTTCGACACCGCGCCGCAGCCATCCGGCATGCAGAACCTGCTGGAGTTCCCGGCGACCGTGGCCGCCGCCCTACCGCAGGAAAGCGCCGGCTCTGGTTGGATGGCCGGTGCGCTTGGCCTGGGCACCATCGCCATCATGTGGAGCTGGGAGCGGCTGCGACCGCAGCGGCTGCGCTTCGTCCCGGGTGCCCTGCTGGGTGTGTCGGCCATGACGGCCATCAGTATCTGGCTGGCTTTGCCGGTGAACCGCGTACAGGTGCCGGCCGACCTGTCCGAGGCCATCGACTGGATCCGCCCTGGTGACCTGATGCAACTGGCCGACCCTACCTTGTTGGTCGCCGCTTTTGCCCTGGCCTTCATCGCCAGTGCCGAAACCTTATTGTCGGCTGCAGCGGTTGACCGCATGCACAGCGGCCAGCGTTCGGACTTTGATCGTGAGCTGTCGGCCCAGGGCATCGGCAATATGCTGTGCGGGGTGCTCGGTGCGTTGCCGATGACCGGGGTGATCGTGCGTAGCTCGGCCAATGTGCAGGCGGGTGCGCAGACCCGGGCTTCGGCGATCTTCCATGGCCTGTGGCTGTTGGCGTTCGTGGTGGCGCTGAGCAGCGTGCTGCAGCAGATCCCGGTGGCTAGCCTGGCGGGTGTGCTGGTGTTTACCGGGGTCAAGCTGGTGGATTTCAAGGCGTTTCGTGGGCTGGGCCGCTATGGCCGCATGCCGATGTTCACCTACGCGGCGACGGCGCTGGCGATCATCTTTACCGACCTGCTGACCGGTGTATTGCTGGGCTTTGCCCTGACCTTGCTGAAGCTGGCACTGAAGGCGGCGCGGTTGAAGATCAACCTGGTCAGCCTGGAGAAGGCTGGACACATGGAGCTGCGGTTGAGTGGCGCGGCCACCTTCCTCAAGGTGCCGGCGCTGACCCAGGTGCTGGATAGCGTGCCGGCGGGGACCACCCTGCATGTGCCGTTGGGTAACCTCAGCTATATCGACCACTCGTGCCTTGAGCTGCTTGAGGATTGGGGGCGCAGTAATTCGGCCAATGGGTCGCGGTTGCTGATCGAGCAGCGGCGCTTGAAGCGGCGGATCGAGGGGCGGATGCGGACTACGGCCGGGGTTGGGGCCTAGAGCCGGAATCTTTGCTGCATGAGCCGGCCCTTTCGCGGGCACGCCCGCTCCCACAGGTAATCCACAGTCATCAAGGCATGTGCTTTCCCTGTGGGAGCGGGCGTGCCCGCGAAGAGGCCGGGACAGGAACTTCAGGCCGGCTGGCCCAGCTCCACCCCCAGCTGCCGTGACAGGCACGGCCAGCGCTTCCACGCCGCGCCTGTTTCCGGGCTGCTCAATTTCTCGCGGTAGGCCTCCACCGACTCCACCGCGAAGCTTTCGTCGTTCAACATTTCATCCACCGAGTGGTGCACCACTTCATCCAGCTGATTGGCAAACGTTTCGCCAATCAGCTGGTGGGCGATCAGGTTGGCGACGGTGGTGTCGACCGGGATCAACGGTTGCTGGAAGTGACGGATGTACAGGTCGTTCACCTCTTCCACCAGGCGGTGCGCCAGGTAGGCCTCATCCAGCAGGCAGTCCAGGCCCACATGCCCTTGCATCACGCTGGGCGGCTGCAGGAAGTAGGCCTCGGCTATTTTCAGTACAGGTTTGATCTGCGATTCGATCCCGGCCTCGCGGGCGACCTCATGGGCGGCCTCCAGCAGTTCCGGAACCTGGTCGATGTAGGCGCTGACGAAGCGCGCCAAAGTACCCTGGGCGTCCTGCTCAGGCAGTTGGATCGAGGGGTGCAGGTGGGGCAGTTGCAGCTCGAGACGCTTTTTCAGTTGGCCGGTCTGGCCTTCGTGTTGATGGGCTTGGCTTACCTGCTCGCGTACAGCAGCGATGTTCATGACAACTCCAGGGACATTACGTTTCAAACGGAAGACACTAAATTAGCTCGGTATACAGAATACCTAAGACGCATTTGTTATAAGTCGCGCAAACGTGTGCATGCTCAGGCATATCGAAAAGCCATTATTGTGCCATGCCGTGTCAAGCGCGCGGTTTTCAGGCCATTCAGCCATTTCATGAAGTTCATTTCACGGGCTTCGTTGCGTGCCGTTGGTCGCTGTCTATACTCCCGGTGAACGTGATTCGTTGATGAGGCCCGACTGCTTTTAGCAGGGGCTCGGTCGTCGAAGCCAGGTAGTCTTGACCACCGTTCCCTCTTGCCGCAGGCCACGCCTCCGGGACTACAAGAACGAGAAGGGGAACCCGCAATGATGCGACATCCACATGTCTGGATGGGCCTCCTGTTGTGGTCGGTTTTTGGTCAGGCCAACGCCGCCTGGACCGTGAACATGCACCCAGGCGCGACGGAAGTCTCCAACGCCGTCTTCGACCTGCACATGACCATCTTCTGGATCTGCGTGATCATCGGCATCGTTGTCTTTGGCGCGATGTTCTGGTCCATGGTCATCCACCGCCGTTCCACCGGCCAGCAGGCTGCGCATTTCCACGAGCACACCTGGGTGGAAATCCTCTGGACCGTGGTCCCCTTCCTGATCCTGGTGGCCATGGCCATCCCGGCCACCAAGACCCTGATCGACATCTACGATGCCAGCGAGTCGGACATTGATATCCAGGTTACCGGCTACCAGTGGAAGTGGCACTACAAATACCTTGGCCAGGACGTGGAGTTCTTCAGCAACCTGGCCACCCCCACCGAGCAGATCCACAACAAGGCACCCAAGGACGAGCACTACCTGCTCGAAGTCGACCAGCCGCTGGTGCTGCCGGTTGGCGCCAAGGTGCGCTTCCTGGTAACCGCTGCCGATGTCATCCACTCCTGGTGGGTGCCGGCCTTCGCGGTCAAGCGTGATGCCATCCCCGGCTTCGTCAACGAAGCCTGGACCCGTATCGAGAAGCCCGGCATCTACCGCGGCCAGTGCACCGAGCTGTGCGGCAAGGACCACGGTTTCATGCCGGTGGTGGTCGAGGTCAAGTCAAAGGCCGACTACGACACCTGGCTGGGCGAGCGCAAGGCTGAAGCTGCCAAGCTCAAGGAACTGACCAGCAAGGAATGGACCCTGGAGGAGCTGGTGGAACGTGGTGACAAGGTCTACCACACCACCTGCGTGGCCTGTCACCAGGCCGAAGGCCAGGGCCTGCCGCCGATGTTCCCGGCGCTCAAGGGCTCGAAGATCGCCACCGGGCCGAAGGAAGCCCACCTGGGCATCGTCTTCCACGGCAAGCCCGGCACTGCCATGGCCGCGTTCGGCAAGCAGCTCTCGGAAGTCGACATCGCTGCCGTGGTCACCTACGAGCGCAACGCCTGGGGCAACAACAAGGGTGACATGGTCACGCCGAAGGACGTGCTGGCGCTGAAGCAGGCAGAAGCGCAATGAACCGGGTTACTCGCGGCAATCAATGGATTGCAGGAGACAGGACATGAGTGCAGTGATCGACGACCACGCCCACGGCCATGACCATGCGCACGGCCCGGCCAAGGGCCTGATGCGCTGGGTGCTGACCACCAACCACAAGGACATCGGCACGATGTACCTGTGGTTCAGCTTCATCATGTTCCTGCTCGGCGGCTCGTTCGCCATGGTGATCCGCGCCGAGCTGTTCCAGCCCGGCCTGCAGATCGTCCAGCCGGAGTTCTTCAACCAGATGACCACCATGCACGGCCTGATCATGGTGTTCGGTGCGGTGATGCCGGCCTTCGTCGGCCTGGCCAACTGGATGATCCCGCTGATGATCGGCGCGCCCGACATGGCCCTGCCGCGGATGAACAACTTCAGCTTCTGGCTGCTGCCGGCGGCTTTCCTGCTGTTGGTCTCGACCCTGTTCAGCCCGGGCGGCGGGCCCAACTTCGGCTGGACCTTCTACGCCCCGCTGTCCACCACCTACGCGCCGGCCAGCGTCACCTTCTTCATCTTTGCCATCCACCTGATGGGCATCAGCTCGATCATGGGCGCGATCAACGTGATCGCCACCATCCTCAACTTGCGCGCCCCAGGCATGACCCTGATGAAGATGCCACTGTTCGTCTGGACCTGGCTGATTACCGCATTCCTGCTGATTGCGGTGATGCCGGTGCTGGCCGGCGTCGTGACCATGATGCTGATGGACATCCACTTCGGTACCAGCTTCTTCAGTGCCGCCGGCGGTGGTGACCCGGTGCTGTTCCAGCACGTGTTCTGGTTCTTCGGCCACCCCGAGGTGTACATCATGATCCTGCCGGCCTTCGGCGCGGTCAGCTCGATCATCCCGGCGTTCTCGCGCAAGCCGCTGTTCGGCTACACCTCGATGGTGTACGCCACCGGCGCCATCGCCTTCCTGTCGTTCATCGTCTGGGCCCACCACATGTTCGTGGTCGGTATTCCGGTGGTCGGCGAGCTGTTCTTCATGTACGCCACCATGCTGATCGCCGTGCCTACCGGGGTGAAGGTGTTCAACTGGGTCAGCACCATGTGGGAAGGCTCGCTGACCTTCGAAACGCCGATGCTGTTCGCCATCGCCTTTGTCATCCTGTTCACCATCGGCGGATTCAGCGGGCTGATGCTTGCCATCGCTCCAGCGGACTTCCAGTACCACGACACCTACTTCGTGGTGGCGCACTTCCATTATGTGCTGGTGCCTGGGGCTATCTTCGGCATCTTCGCCTCGGCCTACTACTGGCTACCGAAATGGACCGGCCACATGTATGACGAAACCCTCGGCAAGCTGCACTTCTGGCTATCGTTCATCGGCATGAACATGGCCTTCTTCCCCATGCACTTCGTGGGGCTGGCCGGCATGCCACGGCGAATCCCCGACTACAACCTGCAGTTCGCCGACTTCAACATGGTGTCGTCGATCGGCGCGTTCATGTTCGGCGCCACGCAGATCTTCTTCCTGTTCATCGTCATCAAGTGCATCCGCGGCGGCGCGCCGGCACCGGCCAAGCCATGGGATGGCGCCGAGGGCCTGGAGTGGTCGATCCCTTCGCCTGCGCCCTACCACACCTTCCAGACGCCACCGGAAGTGAAATAGGAACCGTGCCATGAACGGCCTTTCGCTGAAACGTCTGGTGTTGCGCCTGTTGATGCTGACGGTGGTGATGTTCGCCTTCGGCTTCGCCCTGGTGCCTATCTATGACGTGATGTGCAAGGCCTTCGGCATCAACGGCAAGACCGGAGGGCAGTACGAAGGCAGCCAGGTCAGCGACCCGACGCGTTCGGTGCGGGTGCAGTTCATGTCGACCAATGCCAGCGACATGGTCTGGGACTTCTACTCCACCGCCGACCAGCTGGAGGTCAACCCGGGTGCGGTGAACCAGATGATCTTCATCGCCCATAACCCGACCGACCGGCCGATGAGTGCGCAAGCCATCCCCAGCATCACCCCGGCCGAGGCTGCGGCGTACTTCCACAAGACCGAGTGCTTCTGCTTCACCCAGCAGGTGCTGCAGCCCGGCGAACGCATCGAGATGCCGGTGCGCTTCATTGTCGACCGCGACCTGCCGGCCAGCGTGAAGCACCTGACACTGGCCTACACCTTGTTCGACATCACCGCTCGCCACCCGCCGGTCGCGCATGTCGCGGCCCAGGACGTCCAGGGCGCCCGTTAAGGGAAGGAGAACAGCAATGGCAAGTCATGAGCACTATTACGTTCCGGCGCAGAGCAAGTGGCCGATCATCGCCACCATCGGCATGTTCATCACGGTGTTCGGCCTGGGTACCTGGTTCAACGACATGAAGGCCGGCCACCCCGAGTCGCACGGGCCGCTGATGTTCTTCATCGGCGCGTTGTTCCTGGCCTACATGCTGTTCGGCTGGTTCGGTTCGGTGGTGCGGGAGAGCCGCGCGGGGCTGTACAGCCCACAACTGGACCGCTCGTTCCGCTGGGGCATGAGTTGGTTCATCTTCTCCGAGGTGATGTTTTTCCTGGCCTTCTTCGGTGCGCTGTTCTACGTGCGCGTGCTGGCCGGGCCGTGGCTGGGCGGTGAAGGGGCCAAGGGTGTTGCGCACATGTTGTGGCCGACCTTCGAATTCACCTGGCCGCTGCTGCACACGCCCGACCCGAAACTGTTCCCGCCGCCCAAGGAAGTGATCGATCCGTGGCACCTGCCGCTGATCAACACCATCTTGCTGGTCAGCTCCAGCGTGACCATCACCATCGCCCACCATGCCCTGCGTCGCGGCCACCGTGGCCCGCTGAAATTCTGGATGGCGCTGACCATCGTCCTGGGCGCCAGCTTCATCGCGTTGCAGGCCTACGAGTACCACGAGGCCTATACCAAGCTGGGGCTGACGCTGGGGTCGGGTATCTACGGCGCGACGTTCTTCATGCTCACCGGCTTCCACGGCGCCCACGTGACCTTGGGCACGATCATCCTGATCGTGATGTTCGTGCGCATCTTGCGCGGGCATTTCAACCCGGAGAAACACTTTGGTTTCGAGGCGGCCAGTTGGTACTGGCACTTCGTCGATGTGGTGTGGGTGGGGTTGTTCATCTTTGTCTATGTGTTGTGAATAGAGAACCCTGTGGGAGCGGGCGCGCCCGCGAATGCGTCGGTACATTCAACATCGCATTCGCGGGCATGCCCGCTCCCACAGGGTCAGGTGAAAACTTCAGAAGGGGGCGTGTGAGACCAGCTGACCACTGATGAAGCCCCAGGCCACCAGGCCGATGGTGAGGGCCGCCAGGGTCACCCGCACGGTCAGTGCCTTCAGCAAACGGGTCGAGTTTTCATCGTCCTTGACCAGAAACACCAGGCCGCTGAACAGGCTGGCAATCGTGGCCAACAGCATCAGGACAATCGCGGCCTTGAGCATGGCGATACTCCGGGGGGATGCGGTGATGTGGATAAGTATAGCGATCGGCCCGACGAGGCTCCGATGAGGCCGTTTCGTCCGGGCTGGGTACCAACCCTGGTGGTGCTTGCGCTGCTGCCGGGGCTGATCGCGCTTGGCTGCTGGCAACTCGGCCGTGCCGAGGAAAAGCGCGTGCTGCTGGCCGCCTATGCCGAGCGGCGGGTCGAAGCGCCAGTGGCCATGGCCCAGCTGACAGCGAACCAGGACAATGCCTTCCGCCGCGTGCATCTCTATGGCCGCTTCGACGCCGAGCACACTTTGCTGCTGGACAACCGCATGCGTGATGGCCAGGCCGGTGTCGAGCTGCTGCAACCCTTCCATGACCAGGCCAGCGGCCTGTGGCTGCTGGTCAACCGCGGTTGGCTGCCCTGGCCGGACCGCCGCGTGCCGGTGCATTTCGATACCCCTGCCCAGGCGTTGGCGCTGGACGCTTCGGTATATGTCGCGCCTGGCAGCACGTTCCAGCTGCATCCCGACCCTGCAGGAGGCCAGTGGCCGCACCTGCTGACCGCCGTGGATGCCGCGCAGTTATGGCAACAGCTCGATCGCGAAGGCTTCGCCCAAGAGCTGCGCCTGGAACCCGGCCCGGCGACCTATCGCCTGGACTGGCCGGTCGTTGCCATGGGCCCGGAAAAACACTTTGGTTACGCCGTGCAGTGGTTTGCCCTGGCAACCACTTTGGTACTGCTCTACCTCTACTTCGGCTGGCGCCACAACAAGGAGAAACGCCATGGCCACCGCCACTCCACTGGACGTGCCTGAACGTAGCAAACCCAGAGCCCGCGGGCGTTTGCAGCTGCTGTTGATTCTGCTGGTGGTGCTCGGGCCGATGGTTCTGGCCACCAGCATGTACAAGCTCAAGTTCTGGGTGCCGGACGGCCGCAGCTACCACGGCGTGATGATCGGCAACGGTGAGAGCCTTTCCGATCTCGGCGTGGCGGGCCAGGACGAGCGCTGGCAGCTGCTGGTGAGCGCACCCACAGCCTGTGCCGAGGATTGCCAGCGGCTGGTGTACCTGGCCCGGCAGATCCAGGTCGGCCTGGGCCGTGATGCCAGCCGTGCCAGCCATGCCCTGGCGGCCGCCCAGCCGGCAAGTGCCGATTACCAGGCGTTGCTCGGCCGCGAATACCCACAGTTGCAGCGTTACCCGCTGGATGCGCAACGCTACCTGCAAAAGGTCGGCGAGACCGGCCCGCAGCTGTGGATCGTCGACCCACACGGCAACCTGGTGCTGCGCTACGACGCCAAGGTCAACGGCAAGCATGTGCTGGACGACCTGCGCCACCTGCTCAAGCTGTCCAACATCGGCTAGGAGCCTGCCATGGCCAGACCCGGATTCCGCCTTGCTGTGTTCGCCACCTTGCTGGCACTGCTGGTCGTCCTGCTCGGTGCCTATACCCGCCTGACCCACGCCGGCCTCGGCTGCCCGGACTGGCCGGGTTGCTACGGCTTCATCAGCGTGCCCAAGAGCGAAGCGCAGCTGGCTCATGCCGAGCTGCATTTCCCCGAACACCCGGTGGAAGCCGCCAAGGGCTGGGCCGAGATGGTCCACCGCTACTTCGCCGGCACCCTGGCAATGGTGATCGCCCTGCTCGCCTTGCAGGCGCTGCGCCGGCATGCCCGCGATGGCCAGCCTTACCGCCTGCCCTTGCTGCTGCTGGGCGTGGTGCTGGCCCAGGCAGCCTTCGGCATGTGGACGGTCACCCTCAAGCTGTGGCCGCAGGTGGTCACCGCGCATCTACTTGGCGGCTTCACTACCCTGAGTTTGTTGTTCCTGTTGTCCCTACGTCTGTCGCGGGCCTTTGCGCCCTTGCCAAAGCTGCCATTGAGCCTGCGCCGGATCGCCGCGCTGGCCTTGCTGGTGGTGATCGGCCAGATCGCCCTGGGCGGCTGGGTCAGTGCCAATTACGCGGCCGTCGCCTGCATCGACCTGCCCACCTGCCACGGCCAGTGGTGGCCGGCGGCGGACTTCAGCAATGGGTTCCACCTGACCCAGCATGTCGGGCCCAATTACCTGGGCGGGCAGCTGGACAGTGATGCGCGAACGGCCATCCACATCAGCCACCGCCTGGGCGCATTACTGGTGACCTGCGTGCTGCTGATGCTCAGCTGGAAGCTGCACCGCTGCGGCCTCCCTGGCCTGGCGCGGCTGGTGCTGCTGGCGCTGGTGGTGCAAGTTGGCCTGGGCATCAGCAATGTGCTGCTGCACCTGCCGCTGGCCGTGGCCGTGGCGCACAACGCTGGTGGGGCGCTGTTGCTGTTGAGCATGGTGCTGGTGAACTACCGCATCCGCGTGGTCGACAAGGTTCGCGTGGGTGTCGGCCATGGCTGGCGCCTGCGGCCCGTGGCTGGCGTGGGCATCTCCCACCACATGAGGAATGATTCGTGGCGACGCTTCTGAGCGCACAGAGGGCCAGTTGGCGTGACTACCTGGAGCTGACCAAGCCCAAGGTGGTGGTGCTGATGCTGATCACCTCGCTGGCGGGCATGTTCCTTGCCACCCGTGCGGGTGTCAGCTGGAGCGTGCTGCTGTTCGGCAACCTGGGCATCGGCTTTTGTGCAGGCGGCGCGGCGGTGGTCAACCATGTGGTGGACCGACGCATCGACGCGCTGATGGCGCGTACCCACAAGCGGCCGCTGGCCCAGGGCCGGGTCGAGCCGCTGCCGGCGCTGCTGTTCGCCCTGGCGCTGGCGCTACTTGGCATGGCCCTGCTGCTGGTGTTCACCAACGCCCTCACTGCCTGGCTGACACTGGCTTCCCTGCTCGGCTATGCGGTGCTTTACACCGGCTTTCTCAAGCGCGCCACGCCGCAGAACATCGTCATCGGCGGATTGGCCGGCGCCGCCCCGCCGTTGCTGGGCTGGGTGGCGGTCAGTGGGCATGTCAGCGCCGAGCCCCTGCTGCTGGTGCTGATCATCTTCGCGTGGACCCCACCACACTTCTGGGCCTTGGCCATCCACCGCAAGGAGGAGTACGCCAAGGCCGATATCCCGATGCTGCCGGTGACCCACGGCGAGCGCTACACCAAGCTGCATATCCTGCTGTACACCTTGGTATTGCTGGCGGTAAGCCTGCTGCCGTACGCCATCCACATGAGCGGCCCGCTGTACCTGGCTTGCGCCCTGGTGCTAGGCCTGCGCTTCCTGCAATGGGCCTGGGTGTTGTACCGTGGCAGCCGGCCGCACGCAGCGATCGGCACCTTCAAGTACTCTATCGGCTACCTGTTCGCGCTGTTCATCGCGTTGCTCCTCGACCACTACCTGTTGCTGAACCTATGACCCGAACCCAGAAAACCGTCTTCATCCTCGTTGCCCTGGTCGCGTTGATCCTGGGCCTGACCGTCAACAAGGTGCTCAATGGCCGCGACCAGCCCAACCCCACCGAGCTGATCGATGCCGGCATCATCCTGCTGCCGCAGAGCCGTACCGTGGCCGACGTGACCATGACCAACCAGGACGGCCAGCCGGTGCAACTGGATGACCTGAAGGGCAAATGGTCGTTGCTGTTCTTCGGCTACACCTACTGCCCGGATATCTGCCCGACCACCCTGGCCCAGCTGCGCCAGGTGAAGAGCGAGCTGCCCAAGGAGGCCGTCGACCGGCTGCAGGTGGTGCTGGTGAGCGTTGACCCGAACCGCGACACGCCGAACCAGCTGAAGCAGTACCTGGGTTATTTCGACAAGGATTTCGTCGGGGTGGCGGGGTCGATTGAGGATACCCAGAAGCTGGCCAATGCCTTGAGCATTCCGTTCATTCCGGCCGATACCAGCAAGCCGGGGTATACCGTGGATCACAGCGGCAACCTGGCGGTAGTGGGGCCGGATGGGCGTCAGCGCGGGTTCATTCGGGCGCCGTTCAACAACCAGAAGCTGGTGGCGCAGTTGCCCGGGCTCGTGAAGCGGGATTGAGATTTTTGGGCCTGCTGCGCAGGCCTATCGCGACACAAGGCCGCTCCCACAAAGTACGGCGTACGCCTCGGTCCTCATGGTTTGCCTGCCAGGGCAAATCGCCGGCAAGCCGGCTCCCACAGGGACCTCACAGGGCCTGAGGCTGGCGCTGTACCTGTGGGAGCTGGCTTGCCGGCGAATGGGCCGCAAAGCGGCCCCGGGGATTTCGGATCAGAACGCCGGAACCACAGCGCCTTTGTACTTCTCGTTGATGAACTGCTTCACCTCAGGCGAGTGCAGCGCAGCAGCCAGCTTTTTCATGGCGTCCGAGTCCTTGTTGTCCGGGCGGGCAACCAGGATGTTCACGTAAGGCGAGTCGCTGCCTTCGATGACCAGGGCGTCTTTCTCCGGGTTCAGCTTGGCTTCCAACGCGTAGTTGGTGTTGATCAGGGCAGCATCGACCTGGGTCAGCACGCGCGGGATGGTGGCTGCTTCCAGCTCACGGAACTTCAGGCTTTTCGGGTTCTCGGCAACATCCTTCACGGTGGACAGGATGTTCTTGTTGTCCTTCAGCTTGATCACGCCGGCCTTGTCCAGCAGCAGCAGCGCGCGGCCGCCGTTGGTGGCGTCGTTGGGGATGACCACGGTGGCGCCGGAGGACAGCTCGTCCAGTTTCTTGATCTTGGTCGAGTACACGCCCAGCGGCTCGATGTGCACGCCGGCAACGCTCACCAGCTTGGTACCCTTGGCCTTGTTGAACTCATCCAGGTACGGCTGGTGCTGGAAGAAGTTGGCGTCCAGGCGCTTTTCGGCAACCTGCACGTTCGGCTGGATGTAGTCGGTGAATTCCTTGACCTTCAGCTCCACGCCCTCTTTCGCCAGAACAGGTTTGACGAAGTTGAGGATCTCGGCGTGCGGAACCGGGGTAGCGGCAACGGTCAGGGACTCGGCGTGGGCCGAGAAGGCCGCGACAGCGGCGACAACAGCAAGCAGCTTCTTCATTGATCACTCCTTGTGAGGGCCGCGACGGCCCCCGAACGGGTCGGCCGGGCCGACCCCATTGGGGTTACTTACGGGAAAAATGCACGACCAGTTTGTCGCCCACGCTCTGCAGGACTTGAACCAGTACCAGCAACAGCACCACTGTGACGACCATCACGTCGGTCTGGAAACGCTGGTAGCCGAAGCGGATGGCCAGGTCGCCCAGGCCGCCGGCACCGACCACACCAGCCATGGCGGTGTACGAAACCAAGGTGATGGCGGTCACGGTAATGGCGGCGAAGATGCCCGGGCGAGCCTCCGGCAGCAGTGCGCTGGTGATGATCTGGCGGGTAGTGGCGCCCATCGACTGAGTGGCTTCGATGATGCCGCGGTCCACTTCACGCAGGGCGGTTTCCACAAGGCGCGCGAAGAACGGCGTGGCACCCACCACCAGCGGCGGAATGGCGCCGGCGACGCCCAGGGAAGTGCCTGTGATCAGCACTGTGATCGGGATCATAACGATCAGCAGGATGATGAACGGCAGCGAGCGCAGGATGTTGACGATCAGTGACAGCAGCGCATACACACCCTTCTGCTCGAACATCTGCTTTGGCCCGCAGAGGAACAGCAGCACGCCCAGCGGCAGGCCGAGCAGCACGGTGAAGAACAGCGAGCCGAACAGCATGATCATGGTGTCGACGCTGGCCAGCCAGATTTCGGCCCAGTCGACGTTGGCAAAGAAATTCAGGGCGTCCATCAACGCAGTACCTCCATATGTACGTCAGCTGCCTTGAAGCGGGCGAACGCCGCTTCCATGTCACCGCCGATCAGGGCGAGGGTGAGCTGGCCATAGGGGACATCCTTGATGCGGTCGATACGCCCGGCGAGGATGCTGTAGTCCACACCGGTTTCGCGGGCCACGGTGCCCAGCAGCGGCGCGTAGGTGGCGTCGCCCTGGAAGGTCAGGCGCACGATACGGCCCGGCACGTGGGCGAAGTCGTCACGCTGCTCGCCTTCGTCAACCTGCTCGTCTTCCTGGACGAAGCGCTTGGTGGTGGGGTGCTGCGGGTGCAGGAACACCTCGGCCACCGAGCCCTGCTCGACGATCTGGCCGGCGTCCATCACTGCCACGCGGTCGCAGACCCGGCGGATCACGTCCATTTCGTGCGTGATCAGCACGATGGTCAGCTTCAGCTCACGGTTGATTTCGGCCAGCAATTGCAGGACCGAGGCGGTGGTTTGCGGGTCGAGGGCGCTGGTGGCCTCGTCGCACAGCAGGATCTTCGGGTTGGTGGACAGGGCGCGGGCGATGCCGACGCGCTGCTTCTGGCCACCGGACAACTGCGCCGGGTACTTTTTGGCATGGTCGGAAAGGCCGACGCGGGCCAGAAGCTCGGTCACGCGCTTGTCGATTTCGCTGCGCGACAGCTCGCCGGCCAGGGTCAGTGGCAAGGCGACGTTGTCGGCGACAGTCTTGGAGGCCAGCAGGTTGAAGTGCTGGAAAATCATCCCGACCTGCTGACGGAAACCGCGCAGCTGGCTCGCGTTGAATGCGGTAACGTCTTCGCCGTCGACGATGATCTTGCCGCCGGAAGGCTCTTCCAGGCGGTTGATCAGGCGCAGCATGGTGCTCTTGCCGGCGCCGGAATGGCCGATCAGGCCGAACACCTGGCCATCTTCGATGGTCAGGCTGGTCGGATTCAGTGCGGGGATTTCCCTACCGGCGACGCGGTAGGTCTTGTGTACCTGTTGGAACTCGATCACGTAGCGAACCTTGTGGGGCGCATGGAATTTGGGTCAGCGGTTAGCTGGGGTCGCGCATTTTAGCCTTTTCCCATAGCTGTTCTTAGCATTTATTTCGTAATGCACCAATCCTTCGGGCATATCGCGACAACCGGTAATCCTGATTGAACGCTCGGCAAAGCCTCCCGGTCACTACTTGCACACAGCCCGAAACGGGTATGCCTTAAGACTGACGAGGAGAGCCGATCATGCCCAGCAAGAACACGGACGCGCCAAAGCACAGCGAGGCCGCTGGCACCCAGACCCCGGACCGGGCCAATACCAACGCCAAGTTGCAGAGCCTGGAGGCTGACCGAAGCGATGCCACAGGCAGTGCGTTGCGTACCAACCAGGGGGTGCGCATCGCTGACAATCAGAACACGCTCAAGGCGGGTGATCGAGGCCCCTCGTTGCTCGAAGATTTCATCATGCGCGAGAAGATCACGCACTTTGACCACGAGCGCATTCCTGAGCGCATCGTGCATGCGCGAGGAACAGGGGCGCATGGCTATTTCCAGAGCTATGGCAACCACGCCGAGCTGACCAAAGCCGGCTTCCTGCAGGACCCGGAGAAAGTCACGCCCGTCTTCGTGCGATTTTCCACGGTACAAGGCCCGCGCGGCTCAGCCGACACCGTGCGTGACGTGAGGGGCTTTGCTGTGAAGTTCTACACCGACGAGGGCAACTTCGACCTGGTGGGCAACAACATGCCGGTGTTCTTCATCCAGGATGCGATCAAATTCCCGGATTTCGTCCACGCCGTAAAGCCGGAGCCGCACAACGAGATCCCGACCGGCGCTTCGGCCCATGACACCTTTTGGGATTTCGTCTCGCTGGTACCGGAGTCGGCCCATATGGTCATGTGGGCGATGTCGGACCGCGCTATCCCGCGCAGCTTGCGGATGATGGAAGGGTTCGGGGTGCATACGTTCCGCCTGATCAACGCCCAGGGCGTAGCCAGTTTCGTCAAATTCCACTGGAAACCGCGCCAGGGTGTGCACTCCTTGCTATGGGACGAAGCGCAGAAGCTGGCAGGCAAGGATGCTGATTTCCAGCGTCGCGACCTGTGGGAGGCTATCGAGACGGGTGATTACCCTGAATGGGAACTGGGTGTGCAGATCGTGCCGGAAGCCGACGAGCAAAAATTCGATTTCGACCTGCTGGACCCGACCAAGATAATCCCGGAAGAACTGGTGCCGGTTACACCTTTGGGCAAGATGGTCCTGAATCGCAACCCGGACAACTTCTTTGCCGAAGTGGAGCAGGTGGCGTTCTGCCCGGCTCATATCGTGCCTGGCATCGACTTTACCAACGACCCTTTGTTGCAGGGACGGCTGTTCTCCTACACCGACACGCAGCTTAGCCGCCTCGGCGGGCCCAACTTCCACCAGATACCGATCAACCGCCCCGTCGCTCCTAACCACAACAACCAGCGTGACGCCTTGCATCAGCATCTGGTGCACAAGGGTCGCGCATCCTACGAGCCCAACTCCATCGACGGTGGCTGGCCGAAGGAAACGCCACCAGCCGCGCAGGATGGCGGCTTCGAGAGCTACCAGGAGCGTATCGATGCGCACAAGATCCGCCAGCGCAGCGATTCGTTCAGCGACCATTTCTCGCAGGCGCGGTTGTTCTTCCAGAGCATGAGCCCGACCGAGCAGCAGCACATCATCAAGGCTTACAGCTTTGAGCTGGGCAAGGTGGAGCGGGAGACGATCCGTGCTCGGGAAGTGAATGAGATTCTCGCCAATATCGACCTGAAGCTGGCGGCTGCGGTTGCTGCCAACCTCGGTTTGCCTGCACCGAGCGCAGGCACTGTGCAAGTGAAGGGAAGCCAGCTTGCGCAGTCGCCTGCCCTGAGCCAGATGAACCACCCGGGCTCGGTTGGCATCAAGGGGCGCAAGATTGCCGTGCTGGTGGCAGATGGCGTAGACGCTGCCAGCGTGGACAAGCTGGTCAAGGCTCTGGAGGCGCACAGTGCCCGGCCGATGCTGCTTGGGCCGACCTCGGCACCGGTGACTGCCGCGGACGGTAAGCAACTGCCGGTGGATGCCTCCATGGAAGGGATGCCCTCGATCATGTTTGACGGGATTGTCGTGCCAGCGGGCAAGGCCTCGACCGATGCGCTGGCAGGCAGTGGTTTGGCCAAGCACTTCCTGCTGGAGGGCTACAAACACCTGAAGGCGATGGTGGTGACCAAAGAGCTTTTGGGCAGCTTGGGGCTGAAAGAAGACAAGGGGTTGCTGCTGGGGGACGAGCAGAAGACCGTGGATGCCTTCGTCAAAGCGGTAGAGGGGCATCGGGTGTGGGAGCGGGAGGCGGCTGCGGAGGCTGTGCCTGCCTAAGGGGCTGCTTTGCAGCCCATCGCGACACAAGGCCGCTCCTACAGGAGATCGCATTCCCTTGTAGGAGCGGCCTTGTGTCGCGAAAGGGGCGCGCAGCGCCCCCAGATTCTTAACGCTGATGCGGAACCAGAACCACCTGCGCCGGCAATGACCGCTGAATCTCGTGCTTCTGCTTCAGCTCGAACCCGCTGTCGATCTTGCGCACGCGTTTCTCCAGCAAGGTCTTCAGCCAAGGCGCATCTTCGGTACGCGGCACCTGGAACACCACCTCGCATTGATAGCTCACCACATCGGCGGCAATGTCATCCAGCTGGCGACGCATGGCGCGGCTGTCGGTGGTCTTCAAGGCCACCACGGTGCTCGGTGCAGCCGGGTCGATGATGCGCGCCTTGGGCTTGGCCTCGGCCGCTTTCAACGCCGCTTCAGCTTTCTCCAGCTCGGCCTTGCGCGCCTGGGTCACGGCGTCGCCACCGGTAACCGCCGGGGCCTGCGGCATCAGCGCGCGGGCACGGGCCAAGGCTGTGGCGGCAGCGTTCACATCACCCTTTTGCAGGAAGATCTGGCTGCGTTGCAGGTAGGCTTCGGCAAGCTGGCGCTGGTATTGCTCCAGGCGCGCGTCATCCGGCGCCTGGGCCTGCAGGGCTGCCAGCTGGTCTTCGGCGGTGGCCAGCTCGTTGCTGGCGATGTTCTGTTGCAATTGCTGCCAGGCATCTGCTTGGGCAGGTGCGGTGGCCTGCTCGACCGGCGCGTTTGAACACGCAGCCAGGAACAGGGAAAACGCGGCAACAAGCAGATAACGGGAGGCGAACGGCTTCATTCCTGCGACTCTCTATTTGCGCAAAAAGCGAGCAAGTCTACACCCAGGTGCGCACGCTCGAAAACAAGTCTTACAGACCCTTTACGTGCGGAAAGGTTGCAGGGCGCGCCTTCACACGCCCTGTTTTTCAGCGTTTTGGCAGGGCCAGGCTCAGCAAGAATAGCACCGCCGCGCAGACCACGATCGATGGGCCGGCAGGGGTGTCCTTGAACCAGGACAGAGCCAGGCCGCCGCATACCGCGGTCACGCCCAGCAGGCTGGCGCCCAAGGCCATCTGTTCGGGAGAACGGGCGTGACGTTGCGCCGCAGCGGCAGGAATGATCAGCAGCGAGGTGATCAGCAGCACCCCGACGATCTTCATGGCAACGGCAATCACCACCGCGATCAGCAGCATCAGCGCCATGCGCAGCCCGGCCACCGGCAGGCCCTCGACCATGGCCAGCTCCTCGTGCACGGTGACTGCAAGCAACGGCCGCCACAGTGCAGCGAGCAGCAGCAGGACCAGCGCGCTGCCACCGAGGATCCAGGCAAGATCGGTGGTGCTGATGGCCAACAGATCGCCGAACAGATAGGCCATCAGGTCGATGCGGACATCATGCATGAAGCTCAGCACCACCAGGCCCAGCGACAAGGTGCTGGGGGCGAGGATGCCAAGCAGTGTATCGGAGGCCAGCGGTTGGCGTTGCTGCAAGGTAACCAGCAAGATCGCCAGCAACAGGCAGCCCACGGTTACCGCCAGCGCCGGGCTGACGTCCAGAGCAAAACCCAGGGCCACGCCGAGCAGGGCGGCGTGGGACAGGGTGTCGCCAAAATAGGCCATGCGCCGCCACACCACGAAGGAGCCCAGTGGGCCGGCCACCAGCGCCAGGGACAAACCGGCAAGCAGGGCGTAGAGAAGAAAATCAGCCATGCTTGCAGTGCGCTCCGTGAACATGGGTGCCAGGGGCGACCACCGAGCCGTGCAGGTCGTGGCTGTGGTCGTGATGGTGGTGGTAGATGGCCAGGCTGGGTGCGGCGGTCTGGCCGAACAGCTCGACGAATGCTGGGTCGCCGCTGACCTGCTCGGGGTGGCCCGAACAGCACACGTGGCGGTTCAGGCACACCACCTGGTCTGTGGCGCTCATCACCAGGTGCAGGTCGTGGGAAACCATCAGCACGCCGCAGCCGTGACGGTCGCGAAGGCGGGTAATGAGGTTGTACAGCTCGGTCTGGCCAACCACGTCTACGCCCTGCACTGGCTCGTCGAGCACCAGCAGCTGGGGTTCGCGCAGCAGGGCGCGGGCCAGCAGCACGCGCTGCATCTCGCCGCCGGAAATGGTCTGGATCGGGCTGTCGATGACCTGCTCGGCGCCTACTTCCTGCAACGCCGACAAGGCTGCCGCGCGGTCTACACCGGGCACCAGGCGCAAGAAGCGCAACACTGACAGCGGGAGCGTGGCATCGACCTGGATCTTTTGCGGCATGTAGCCAATGCGCAGTTTCGGCTTGCGCCAAACCTTGCCGCGGTGCGGCTTGAGCAGGCCGAGCACGGCGCGCACGAGGGTGGTCTTGCCCGCGCCGTTCGGGCCGATCAGGGTGACGATCTGGCCAGGTGCGACCGACAGGTCGATGCTGTCGAGCACCGCCTCGCCACCGAAGGTGACACCGACCTGCTCCAGGCGGATCAGTGCATCGCTCATGCCGCGCTCCGGCAATTGCTGCAAAGGCCGACCACTTCCACCGTCTGGGTCTCGACCGCGAAGCCCACGCCCTTGGCGCTGCTGATGATGGCTTCGCTGATGCTGTCCTGTTCCAGTTCGATTGCCACATGGCAGGCCCGGCAGATCAGGAACTGGCCCTGGTGCAGGTGTTCCGGGTGGCTGCAGCCGATAAAGGCGTTGAGCGAGGCGATGCGGTGCACCAGGCCGTTTTCCAGCAGGAAGTCCAGCGCACGGTACACCGTGGGGGGCGCGGCACGGCGGCCGTCCTGCTCACTGAGCACGGCGAGGATATCGTAGGCGCCCAGCGGCTTGTGGCTTTGCCACACCAGTTCCAGCACTCGACGGCGCAGCGCGGTCAGGCGCAGGCCCTGGCGGGTGCACAAGGCGTCGGCTTCAGCCAATGCGCTGTGTACGCAATGGGAATGATCGTGAGGACGGTTGGCCAGCGGCGTGATGGACATGGGCAGCGACGGTTCTGGATGGAGACGTTATTATGTTACCTGTTTCTGACGACTCGAGTATTCACCGTGTCCCGATTCCTAGTCCTTTTTGTCGCTTTCATCGCATTTTCCGCCCAGGCCGACGTGCGCGTGCTGACCAGTATCAAACCCCTGCAGCAGATTGCCGCTGCCGTGCAGGACGGTGTTGGCACCCCTGAGGTATTGCTGCCTCCGGGGGCTTCGCCACACCACTACGCGCTGCGCCCGTCCGACGTACGGCGGGTAGGCGATGCCGACCTGCTTTACTGGATCGGCCCGGACATGGAAGGCTTTCTGCCGCGGGTACTGGGCAATCGCAGCAAGCCCACTGTGGCCGTGCAGGGGCTACCGGGCATGAAGCTTCGGCATTTTGGCGAGGACAGCCATTCCCATGAGGAAGAAGACCACGACGACCATGACCACGACCACCGCCCGGGCAGCCTGGACGCGCACCTGTGGCTATCGTCGGTCAACGCGCGTGTGATTGCAGCGAAAATGGCGGCTGACCTGGCGCAGATCGATCCGGCCAATACGGTGCGCTACCAGAGCAACCTCAAGGCCTTCGACGAACGCCTGGACGCATTGGATAAGCGGATCAAGGCGCGGGTGGCCGGGATTGCCGGCAAGCCGTACTTCGTGTTTCACGAAGCATTCGACTATTTCGAGGCCGAGTATGGCCTGAAGCACACCGGGGTGTTCAGCGTAGCGTCCGAGGTGCAGCCGGGTGCGCAGCACGTGGCAGCCATGCGCAAGCGCCTGCAGGAAGTGGGCAAGACCTGTGTGTTCAGCGAACCGCCGCTGCGGCCGCGGCTAGCCGAGACCTTGACCGCCGGGCTGCCGGTGCGCCTGGCCGAGCTGGATGCCCTGGGCGGTACCGACCCGGTGGATGGCAAGGGCTATGAGCGTTTGCTGGAGAGGCTGGGTGGCGACCTGGTTGGGTGCCTGGAACAGTTGTAAGCCTGTACCGGCCTCTTCGCGGGCACGCCCGCTCCCACAGGTACAACGACAACCTTGAGGTTTGTGTTATCCCTGTGGGAGCGGGCATGCCCGCGAAGAAGCAGAAGCTGGACTAGAGGGCAAACGGCAGGTGCAAGGCCACCTGCTGACGCTGCGCCAAACGCACTTCGAACTCGCTCGGGTCGTGGATCATCACATCCATCCCGGCAAACGATTCCGCTGCAATCAGGCGCGACAGCCAGAAGCGCACGCAGCCTACCCGCAACATCTCCGGCCACAGTTCGGCTTCGGCCGCGGTGAACGGCCTCAGCGCCGCATAGGCCGCCAGCAACGCCTGGGCGCGTGGCACATCGATCGCGCCGTGTTCATCCAGGCACCAGTCGTTCACGGTGATGGCAATGTCATACAGCATCGGCCCGGAACAAGCGTTGTAGAAGTCGATCACACCGGTCAGGTGGGTGCCTTCGAACATCACGTTGTCGCGGAACAGGTCGGCATGCAGGTTTGCCCGTGGCAGGGCCAGGATCTGTGCCTTGTGCGCACTGATTTCATCCAGCGCCGGTTGCAACAGCGCGGCTTGCTCGGCGGTAAGGCGCGGCAGTAACTCGGCACCCGAAGCCAGCATCCAGTCCAGGCCGCGGTCGGTGCGGCGCTCGATGATGTGCTCGCGGGTAGCCAGGTGAATGTGGGCCAGCAGCTCGCCGACCTGGGCGCAGTGCTGGGCGTTCGGTGCCTTGATGTGCTTGCCCGACAGCCGTGGCTGCAGCAGCGCCGGCTTGCCGCACAGCTCGCGCAGGCCATTGCCGTCGCGGTCGCGTATGGCATAGGGCACCGGCATGTCGGCTGCATGCAAAGTGTCCAGCAGCTCGATGAAGAACGGCATGTCCTCGCTGGGCCCGCGCTCGATCAGCGTCAGGACGAACTCCCCCTGTTCGAGGCTGACGAAGAAATTGCTGTTCTCGGTGCCGGCGGCGATGCCCTGGAAATCGAGCAGACGACCCAGCGCGTACGGCGCCAGAAAGGTTTCCAGCTCAGGCCGGGTCACGGGGGTGAAGACTGACATGATGAAAATTTGCCCATACGGGCACTTCCGCCGGGAAGTGCCGGGTTGATGTGAACGGTGCGCGTCAGATTACCACTCGAAGATCTTCCAGGACGGAATCAGCATGTCCGGCTGGTCGGAACGAATGAAATTGCCATCAGAGCCATCGGCGCGTACCAGGAAATAAGGCTTGCCGTTTTTCGGCGTGATCTTGATCGCATACAGGAACCCGTTCTGCCGGTACTCCTGGATGGTTTTGTCGCCTTCCGTGCGAATGGTCACCTCGGGATCGGCCGAGGGGGCGTCTTCCGCCGCCAGGGTGACGACAGGCATGGTGGCCAACAGACCGAGCAGTAACAGGCGATTGAGTGTACGCATGATAACCTTGTCCCTTTGTCGTCAATGATTCTGGCTATTCTAGCGCCGGACCCGTCGAAAAGGTTGATTCTGCTCATGAGCCAAGCGCCCCTCGTCCTGGTGGACGGTTCCTCCTACCTGTACCGCGCCTTCCACGCGCTGCCGCCGTTGACTACCTCCAAGGGCATGCCGACCGGCGCGGTGAAGGGGGTGCTGAACATGCTCAAGAGCCTGCGCAAGCAATACCCCGACAGCCTGTTCGCGGTGGTGTTCGACGCCAAGGGTGGCACCTTCCGCGATGCCATGTTCGCTGAATACAAGGCAAACCGCCCGAGCATGCCTGACGACCTGCGGGTACAGATCGAGCCGTTGCACGCCAGCGTCAAGGCGCTGGGCTACCCGCTGCTGTGCGTCGAGGGGGTCGAGGCCGACGACGTGATCGGCACCCTGGCGCGCAGCAGCGCCGCGTTGGACCGCCCGGTGATCATCTCGACCGGTGACAAGGACATGGCGCAGCTGGTGGACGGGCACATTACCTTGGTCAACACCATGACCGGAAGCGTGCTGGACGTGGCTGGCGTGCACGAGAAATTTGGCGTCGGCCCGGAACATATCATCGACTTCCTGGCGCTGATGGGCGACAAGGTCGACAACATCCCCGGAGTGCCGGGCGTGGGCGAAAAAACCGCGGTGGGCCTGCTGACCGGTATCGGCGGCGGTCTCAGCGACCTGTACGCTAACCTGGACAAGGTCCCGACGCTGGCCATTCGCGGCGCCAAGACCCTGCCGGCCAAGCTGGAAGAGCACCGCGACGCGGCGTTCCTGTCCTATGAGCTGGCTACCATCAAGGTCGATGTGCCGCTGGATATCGAAGTAGATGCCCTGGTGTGCGGCGAACCTGATCGCGACGCGTTGCTGGCGCTGTACACCGAGATGGAATTCAAGAGCTGGATCGCCGAGGTGCAGCGTGACGCTGCCAAGGCCGGTGACGAAATCGCGCCGGTCGCGGAGCAGGTGGCCAAGGTCGAGCCCAGGTACGAAACCATTCTCGACCAGGCCCGTTTCGACTTCTGGCTGGAGAAGCTGCGCCAGGCGCCATTGTTCGCTTTCGACACCGAGACCACCGGCCTGGACGCTCAGCAGGCCCAGCTGGTCGGCCTGTCGTTCGCCGTTGAACCGCACGAAGCGGCCTATGTGCCGCTGGCCCACGACTATGAAGGCGCGCCGGCCCAGTTGGACCGCACTGCCGTGCTGCAGGCGCTGAAGCCACTGCTGGAAGACCCGGCCAAGGCCAAGGTCGGGCAGAACGCCAAGTACGATATCAACATCCTTGCCAATGGCTCGCCCGCTATCGAAATGCGCGGCGTTGCCTACGACACCATGCTCGAGTCGTACGTGCTGAACTCCACCGCCACCCGTCACGACATGGACAGCCTGGCGCAGAAGTACCTCGACCATACCACCATTGCCTTCGAGGATATCGCCGGCAAAGGCGCCAAGCAGCTGACCTTCAACCAGATCCACCTGGACAAGGCCGGCCCCTACGCTGCCGAAGATGCCGACATCACCCTGCGCCTGCACCAGGCGCTGCAGGCGCGCCTGGCACAGACGCCAAGCGTGCAGCCGGTGTTGATGGACATCGAGATGCCGCTGGTGCCGGTGCTGGCCAAGATCGAGCGCCAGGGGGCGCTGGTCGATGCCGCGTTGCTGCAGGTGCAGAGCGGTGAGCTGGGGCTAAAGATGGCCGAGCTCGAGCAGCGCGCCTATGAGCTGGCCGGTGAGGAGTTCAACCTCGGCTCGCCCAAGCAACTGGGCGCGATCCTCTACGACAAGCTGGGCATGCCGGTGCTGAGCAAGACCACCAAGGGCCAGCCATCCACGGCAGAAGCGGTGCTCGACGAACTGGCCGAGCAAGGCTACCCGCTGCCGGAGGTACTGATGCAGTACCGCAGCCTGAGCAAGCTCAAGAGCACCTACACCGACAAGCTGCCGGGGCAGATCAACCCGCGCACCGGGCGTATCCACACCTCATACCAGCAGGCGGTGGCGGCCACCGGTCGACTGTCATCCAGCGACCCGAACCTGCAGAACATCCCGATCCGTACTGCCGAAGGCCGGCGCATCCGCCAGGCTTTCGTTGCCAGCCCGGGTTACAAGCTGCTGGCGGCGGACTACTCGCAGATCGAGTTGCGCATCATGGCCCACCTGGCCAAGGACGAAGGCTTGCTGCATGCCTTCCGCAACAACCTGGACGTGCACCGCGCCACGGCGGCGGAAGTATTCGGCGTAGCCCTGGAAGACGTCACCACCGATCAGCGCCGCAGTGCCAAGGCCATCAACTTCGGCCTGATCTACGGCATGAGCGCCTTTGGCCTGGCCAAGCAGATCGGCGTAGACCGCAAGCAGTCGCAGGATTACATCGACCGCTACTTCGCCCGCTACCCGGGCGTGTTGGCTTACATGGAGCGCACCCGCGCCCAGGCGGCGGAGCAAGGCTTTGTAGAAACCCTGTTCGGCCGCCGCCTGTACCTGCCGGATATCAATGCCAAGAACCCGGCCCTGCGCAGAGGCGCCGAGCGCACGGCAATCAACGCCCCGATGCAGGGCACTGCGGCCGACATCATCAAGCGGGCCATGGTCAATGTGGATAACTGGCTGAGCGAGAGCGGGCTGGATGCCCGGGTGATCCTGCAGGTGCACGACGAACTGGTGCTGGAAGTGCGCGAGGACCTGGTGGAGCTGGTGAAAGATGAAATTCGCCAGCACATGAGCAAGGCCGCGCAACTGGACGTGCCGCTGCTGGTCGAGGCAGGAATTGGTGCGAATTGGGACGAAGCTCACTGATCGGGTGGGGAAAGCTGTGTAGGATCCGTGTCGTAGGGATGCGGATCCTGGCACTGCTCAGTGCCAGCGGTGCTGAGGTTTCATGAAACTATCGCAAATAGTTTTCAGGGCTCTGGAACTAAACCGGTGAAGCGGAACTCAGAGTAACTGAATGGCTGGTGAAGCCTTTCGATGCTCCTATGTTGTGTTAAGTGTTGGCAGATATCTGGACCCCGCCCTAGCGGTCCGGACTTGGACCCCGAACTTCCCCCTCCCCATACGAAGTCCGGGGTTTTTTTTGCCCGGAATTTGCCTTGAGTCCGGTGAAGAGCGCTGTAGGAGCGGGCGTGCCCGCGAACCTGGGCGAAGCCCAGGCCATGCTCCGTGCTGGATTCTTCGCGGGCACGCCCGCTCCCACAGTAATTTCCCCCAGAGGGAACGGTGCAGGCCTCAGGCTACTGGCTTGTCTTCCAGCTCCATCCAGTCCGCCAGCACCCGGTACGCCTCTTCCACGCCCAGGCGCTTGGGCGCCGAGAACAGCTGGATGGTCACGCCATCGCCCCAACCCTTGCGGATTTCCGACTGCACCTTGAGCAGGGTGTTCTTGCCCGCGCCGTGGGTCAGCTTGTCGGCCTTGGTCAGCAGGATGTGCATCGGCATGCTGCTGGCCTTGGCCCAGTCGAGCATCATCTTGTCGAAGTCGGTCATCGGGTGGCGCACGTCCATCATCAGAATCACGCCACGCAGGCACTCCCGGCTGCCCAGGTAGGCTTCCAGGTGTTTCTGCCAGTGCTGCTTGAGCGGAATCGGGACTTTTGCATAACCGTAGCCTGGCAGGTCGACCAAACGCCGTTCATCGTCCAGACTGAAGAAATTCAATAGCTGGGTGCGCCCGGGGGTTTTCGAGGTGCGTGCCAGGCTGGCATGGGTCAGGGTGTTGAGGGCGCTGGATTTGCCGGCGTTGGAGCGGCCGGCGAAAGCCACCTCGTAACCCTGGTCGTCCGGGCATTGTTCGACCTTGGCAGCGCTGAGGGCGAATTTGGCTTTCTGGCAGAGGCCGAGGATGGGGTTCTTGACTTGCATGGGATATCCGATGTGGGTGTTGCCTGACTCAATAGGCCCGAGCCTGGCAAGCGGTGTCGTTTCCGTTTGGATGGCGGAAGTATATAATGCCCCAGTTTTTGTGTGCTCATTCTCCCGGCGAAGGAGAACGGGCATGGGGTGTCGAACAATAGCTCGCGCAACAGAACGCAGCGCGGCCCCCAACCCTGAAGGTCGTTCCGCATGGCGAAATGGCTGCTTGCTGTCGGTATGTTCCTGCCGTTTTTCAGCGCACAGGCTACACAGGATCCCGAGGTGTTGTACAACCGCACGTGCGCGGCCTGTCACACCGGGCAGTTGCCACAGGCACCCAGGCAGGGTGACCGGGCAGCATGGGAGCCAAGGCTGGCGCAAGGCATGGATGTACTGGTGAAGCACGTGACCCAGGGTTTCAAGGCTATGCCGCCGCGTGGATTGTGCATGGACTGCAGTGCCGAGGACTACCGTTTGGTCATCCTTTGGATGAGTGGCAGTCCCGATACATAACATTTCACCCTTAGCCGTGTTGGATTAGCTGATGAACAAACTAGTCGTGAGTCTGCTGTTGACCCTGGGTGTCGCAGGTGCGGCCACTGCTGCGCAACCCGTCAAAGGCGATGCCGCCGCCGGCCAGGCCAAGACGGCCGTCTGTGGCGCCTGCCACAACCCCGACGGCAACAGCCTGGCACCGAACTTCCCGAAACTGGCCGGCCAAGGCCAGCGCTACCTTGAAAAACAATTGCACGATATCAAGTCAGGCAAGCGTACCGTGCTGGAGATGACCGGCATGCTGGCTGCGTTCAGCGACCAGGATCTGGCTGATATAGCCGCCTACTTCTCCAGCCAGAAAGGTAGCGTGGGTGCTGCCGATCCCAAGCTCGTCGAGCGTGGCCGGGCGCTGTTCAACGGTGGAGACCTGGAAAAGGGCATGCCTGCCTGCACCGGCTGCCACTCGCCGAACGGCGCGGGTATCGCCTTGGCCGGTTTCCCGCACCTGGGCGGGCAGCACGCGCAGTACGTGACCAAGCAGCTCACCGACTTCCGCGAAGGCCACCGCACCAATGATGGCGATGCCATGACCATGCGCACCATCGCCGGCAAGTTGAGCAATCACGACATCGAGGCGCTGGCCAGCTACATCCAGGGGCTGCATTAACTTTCAGTTAATGTTGTAGGCCAATGATGAAAGGGCGGCCGGACCGCCCTTTTTTCCGTCCGCAGCCGTTACACTACAGAACTCGGCCCCTTCCCGGCCTGTCTCAGTGCAGGTCGCGTCGTGGCGACCAATGACTGCCCAGGAGTAAAGCATGCGTAAACTGATTCTCAGCGCCGCGCTGGTCGCTGCCAGCGTATTCGGTATGACTGCCGTCCAGGCCGCCGAGCCTGTCGCTGGCAAGGAATACCTCGAGCTGAGCAACCCTGTTCCGGTTTCCGTACCTGGCAAGATCGAAGTGGTCGAGCTGTTCTGGTACGGCTGCCCCCACTGCTACCACTTCGAGCCGACCATCAACCCGTGGGTCGATAAACTGCCCAAGGACGTCAACTTCAAGCGCGTACCAGCCATGTTCGGTGGCGCATGGGACGCCCACGGCCAGATGTTCCTGACCCTCGAAGCCATGGGCGTCGAGCAGAAGGTGCACGCCGCAGTGTTCGATGCCATCCAGAACCAGCGCAAGCGTCTGACCGACCCGCAGGACATGGCCGACTTCCTTGCCACCCAGGGCGTGGACAAGGACAAGTTCCTCGCCACCTTCAATTCGTTCGCCATCAAGGGCCAGGTCAACCAGGCCAAGGAACTGGCGAAGAAGTACGAGATCACCGGCGTACCGAGCATGGTGGTCAACGGCAAGTACCGCTTCGACCTGGGTACCGCCGGCGGGCCGGAAGGCGTACTGAACGTTGCCGACCAGCTGATCGCCAAGGAGCGCGCCGCTAAGTAGGCGGCGTAACCCATGCGCCGCTTCAGAACCGCGCGTGGCATTGGCCTGCACCAGCCGCAGGTCAACGAGCATCACCTGCAGGCCCCTGGCCTCCCTGAGGATGGTCGCCTGCGGCTGCTCAGTTTCAACATCCAGGTGGGCATCAGCACCGAGCGCTACCGGCATTACGTGACCCGCAGCTGGCAGCACCTGCTGCCGCACAACGGGCGTGCCGGCAACCTGCAGAAGATTGGCCAACTGCTGGGCGACTTCGACCTGGTAGCCTTGCAGGAGGCCGATGGCGGCAGCCTGCGCTCGGGCTACGTCAACCAGGTCGAGCACCTTGCCCACCTGGGTGCCTTCCCCTACTGGTACCAGCAACTCAACCGCAACCTTGGGCGTTTTGCCCAGCACAGCAATGGCGTGCTCAGCCGCTTGAAGCCACAACTGCTCGAGGATCACCCATTGCCCGGCCCGGCTGGGCGGGGTGCGATTCTGGTGCGCTTTGGTGAGGGCGAAGATGCGCTGATCGTGGTGATGATGCACCTGGCCCTCGGCGCCAAGACCCGCGCCCTGCAACTGGGTTACATCCGCGAGCTGATTGGCGGCTACCGCCATCAGGTGCTGATGGGCGACATGAATACCCATGCCACCGACCTGCTGGAGCACTCGCCGTTGCGCGACCTGGGCCTGATTGCCCCGCAAGTCGAGGCCACTTTCCCCAGCTGGCGTCCACAGCGTTGCCTGGACCATATCCTGCTCAGCCCAAGCCTCACGCTGGAGCGTGTCGAGGTGCTGGCGCAGCCAATTTCCGACCACCTTCCCGTTGCTGTCGAGATTCGATTGCCTGATGCATTGACTGTGGATACGCTGCCGGTCCTGAGCTAATTGCCATCACCGTTTGCGGACCCGGGCATGACTGAAGACGCTGAGCGCTGGAAAGAAAAATACCTGAAAAGCATCGAGCAGCAGGAAAAGCTCGAACGCCGTTGGGACGCCCGTCTCGACCTGCTGCGTCGTGGCTTGGTACGCAGCACCCTGGCTGCCGAAGGCAGCGACAAGGTGGTGGACCAGTGCATGAAGGAAATGCGCGAGGTCATCCGCAGCGACAACATGGACGCCGGCCTTGCCGGGTTGATTCCTCGTCTTGAGAAGGCGGTGTTGGACTCCGAACAGCGTCGGGAAGCCCGCATGAACCAGGTCAGCGATGCGCTGACAGCGCTGGTCGACCAGCTGCAAGGTCTGCCATTGCCGAACGATGTGTCGCGTCCGTTGAAAAAGCTGGCGAAGAAACTCAATGGCGGAGTGGCCCAGTCACGCGACCTGCCACCGTTGCTGGGCGAGTTGAGCGGCTTGCAGGGCCGCGCGCTGTCAGCCTTGGGCAAATCGGCGGAGGAGGCCCGCCCCGGCTTCTTGCAGCGCTTGTTCGGCAGCCGCGAGGATGGCGTGCAAGGCGAGCCAGCGCTTGTGCCACTGGCGCTGCCGGTTGCCGAGGCGCAGCCCTTGGCGGCACCTGCCGGTGCCGATGCCCCGCAGCCCGGCGACATGGACGCGCTACAGCCGCTGCCAGCCTCCTCAGCTTCTGTTGTCGAAGCACTCGTAATATCGGAGCCCGAGCTGGAGGCACCAGGCCCGGCGCTTATCGAAACGGCCGAACTGTCACCAGCCCCGCTGCCGCAGCCGTTCCCGGACGATGTATCGGCACCGGTAGCTATCGCCAGCGAGCCGCCGGTTGAAGCAGGACCGGCGCAAACACTCGAAGAAACCTTTGGCGAAGATGGCCCCTACGCCCTGCCCTACGCGGTGGAGCCGCCCTACAGCCAGGTTGCCGAGCATATCGAGCACACTCTGATCGGCTTGCTCGATGACCTCAACCTGCCGGAGCGACACAAGGCCCAGGCGCTAGAGATGCGTGAACGCGTTGCCCGCGGCTTGAACTGGTATGAGCTGATACCGGTGCTGGATGACCTGGCTGTACTCATGCTGGCGATCACCGACAGCGGCCAGCACGAATTCGAAACCTACCTGCAGCAGCTCAACGAACGCCTGGAAGGTTTCCAGAGCCACCTGCACGAGGCTAGCGCCGGCCATGCCGACAACAGCTCGGCCGCTCGCGAGCTGGATACCCAGCTGCGTGAGCACGTCGATGGGTTGCAGAGCAGTGTGCAAGGTGCCGCCGACGTCGACAGCCTCAAGCACATTCTGGAAAACCGCCTGGAAGGCCTATTGGTGACCATGGATGAGCACAAGCATGAGCGTGATCGCCGCGAACAGGAGCTGGCTGGACGCCTGCAAGGGCTGTCGGAGCGGGTGGCGAACATGGAGCAAGAGGCGCTCGGCTACCGTGAGCACTTGGAAGAGCAGCGCCAGAAGGCCTTGCTCGATCCCCTAACCGGCCTGCCCAACCGTGCGGCCTGGAGCGAGCGGGTTGAGCGCGAAATGCTCGAATGGCAGGCACACGGCGGCCATCTGGCGATGGCGATCCTCGACCTGGACCATTTCAAGCGTATTAACGATAGCTATGGGCACCTGGCTGGGGACAAGGTCTTGAAGATCGTCGCCGACCAGTTGCGCAAGCGCCTGCGCAGCCATGACTTCATCGCCCGGTTTGGCGGCGAGGAGTTTGTCCTGCTGCTGCCGCAGACCTCGCCGGCTGCCGCTGCCCAGATAGCCGAGATGCTGAGGGCCACGGTCGAGGCGTGCCCGTTCCACTTCAAGGGCGAACGGGTGGTGATCACCACGTCCATCGGCCTGGGTGCATTCCGTCCCGGCGAGCGCGGCGATCAGGTGCTCAAGCGCGCCGATGCGGCGCTTTACCGGGCCAAGGAATCGGGACGCAACCGTGTCGAGCTGGCATAGCCGGTAGCTGCTGACTCGCGGCAAGCACGGCCCTTGGGGAGCACGTTATACTGTAGCGCTCATACGCTGAGGCCACTGACGTGCTTTCCACGCTTAAAAAAACCCTGATTTCCTTCCTGCTGTTGTCTGTCGCCGGTTGCTCGACGGGCCTGCGCATCGACCGTAGCCACCCTTCGGTCAACCAGGACAACCGCATCCAGTTCGTTGTCCTGCACTACACCAATGCTTCGCTGGAGCGTTCCCTGGCGTTGCTGACCCATGGCGAAGTCAGCAGCCATTACCTGATTGGTGACGGCCCGGCAACGGTGTACCAGCTGGTGGATGAAAGCCGCCGCGCCTGGCATGCCGGTGATAGCCAGTGGCAGGGGCGGACCTGGCTGAACTCCTCGTCCATCGGTATCGAAATCGTCAACCCGGGCTTCACCGACACGCCGAATGGGCGGGTCTGGCACCCTTACAGCGAAGCGCAGGTCCAGTCGCTGATCGCGCTGCTCAAGGACATCGTCAAGCGTAACAACATCGAGCCACGGCACATCATTGGCCACAGCGATATCGCGCCGCTGCGCAAGCTTGACCCGGGGCCGCTATTTCCGTGGAAACGCCTGGCCGACGCCGGGCTGGGGGTCTGGCCGGATGCAACTGCCGTGGCACGGCAGCAAGCCTATTTCAGCGTCAACCCGCCGAGCGTTGGCTGGTACCAGCAGGAGCTGGCGCGGTTTGGCTATGCGATCGAGCAGACTGGGGTACTGGATGTTGCCACCCGCCATGTGATCGCCGCGTTCCAGATGCGTTTCCGCCCGCAGCGCTTCGATGGCATGCCGGATGCGCAGACGGCGGCGATGCTGCAGGTGCTCAACCGGATGCGTTGATCTGCCAAGGTGAGACGGGCTCTTGTTTAGAAGCGGCCTTCGGCGCTTGTAGCGAAGCGCCAAACGGCAAAGGTGATTCCTGATTCAGTTGCTATAACCTAGTAATCAACTGGATGCCCTCGATGTCAGCCCTCATCGCCTTGCTGCGCCAAATTTTTTACCGTCCCTGGATGCTGGCCACGTTGGCAGCACTGGCCAGCGCGGCACTGTTGCTTTCTGCAAGCATCGGCATTGCCCTGCAACAGATGAAGCAAAGCGAGAGTGCACAGATGAACGCCCAGGGCGAACGCTTTCTGGAGCGCCTCGAGCAGGTGTTCGGCCAGTTGCGCGAAGGGGTCGACCTGCTGCAGGCGCAACCCTTGCGCGGCTGCAGCCCGGCGATGCTGACGGCATTGCAGCAGGTAGGTCTGAGTTCCCGCTTCATTTATGAAGCGGCGTACGTGGATGGAGATGTGGCCTGCTCAAACCGCGGTGACGAGCGGGCGTTCGAACCCTTGCGCGCCCCCGACATCCAAGGGCCGACCTACAGCTACTGGCTGAACACCACGACCGAGCCGAACGAGAACCTGGCCGCGCTGATGCTTGGGAGGGGCAAGTTCGTGGTATCCACCTCTCGTGGGCACCTGACCGATGTGGTCGACCTGCCCCCGGGCGGCAGCCTTGTGGTGGTGTTGGACAACGGTGCCCGGGCCATCCCCGTGCTGGGGCCACCGCAGGTATGGCCGCCTCCTTCGGCCTGGTCAACCAGCCACAAGTCGCTGCTTGAACTCAGCGATCGACTGATCTACCGAATGCCGACCAAGTCACCGGACTACCAGTTGGTGCTGATCGCCCCGCGGGCGAGCCTGCCGTTGAGGATGAACGGCATGCTCTGGCTTCTGTTCCCCGGCAGTGTACTGGCGGCCTGTTGCATCGGCTGGCTGGTACTGCAACTGATCCTGCAGCGGCGGTCGATGAGCTCGGAATTGCAGAATGCCTTGCGTCGCGGCGAACTGCAGGTGCTCTACCAGCCGATCTTCGAGCTCGACAGCCGACGCTGTGTCGGGGCCGAGGCTCTGGTGCGCTGGCGCCGCCCGGACGGTACCCTGACCAGCCCGGACCTGTTCATCCCTTTGGCGGAAAACACCGGGCAGATTCGCCAGATCACGGACTTTGTCCTGCAGCGTGTGCTGGAACAGCTAGGGCAACTGCTGCGCTCGCATCCCAACTTGTACATTTCGGTGAATCTGGCGGCCTGTGATGTGATGGTGCCGCGCATCGGGCGGGTGGCGGCACGCTTGCTGGCCTTGCACCGTGTGTCGGCCAGCCAGATCGCCTTCGAGGTGACCGAGCGCGGCCTGATCGATGTGGTTGTGGCCCGCGACAACCTCCAGGCGCTGCGCGCAGTGGGGCATCAAGTGCTGATCGACGATTTTGGGACTGGCTATTGCAGCCTGGCGTACCTGCAAACCCTGCCAGTGGACTGCCTGAAGATCGACAAGGCGTTTATCGATGCCTTGGGGCACGACGCCGCCAGTAGCGGTGTTGCCCCGCATATCATTCGCATGGCTCACGACCTGCACCTGCGGGTGATTGCCGAAGGAATCGAGTGTGAAGACCAAGCGGTGCTGCTGAACAGCGAAGGGGTCAATTATGGCCAGGGCTGGCTTTTTGCCCGGCCACTGAATGCCCGGCAGTTTGCCGAACTGGTGACTCGAGGTCGGCTGCCGCGGCGGGTTGAGCATTGACTGATCCGGCACCGAAGATGGGGCTGGGGGCAGGGTACATTCAGACCGGTAGTGCCATGTAGAACTGGGTCCCCTGCCCCGGTCGGGAAAACACGCCCATGCGCCCGCCATGCAGTTGCACGATCTCTTTGCACAGCGCCAACCCCAGCCCCGCGCCGCCTTTCTTGCGCCCTACCTGCACGAAGGGCTCGAAGATGCGCCCCTGTTGCCCATAGGCAATGCCTTCGCCGTTGTCCTCGACACTGATGATGACCCGCTCCGCATGCCGTCGTGCATGCAGGCGGATACGACCGCCGCTGGCGGTATGGCGGATGGCATTGTGCAACAGGTTGTCCAGCACCCGGTCGAGTTGGGTGACATCGGCCTGGATACGCGGTAGCGGCGGCTCCAGCTCCGTGATCAACTCGATCTGCTTGTTCGCCGCTGGCTCGGCAAAGCGATGTTGTGCACGTTCCAGCAGTTCGTCTATGGCGCAGGGAGCCAGCTCGAGCTTCTGCATCCCGCTCTGGTAGCGGCTGAAGTTGAGCAGGTCGTTGATCAACTGGGTCAGGCGCTGCATTTCCTCGCCGATGGTCTCCAGCAGGTCATGCTCGCGCGCCTCTGGCGGGAACTTGAGCCGCTCGCGCAACAGGCCGAAGGCCATGTGCATGCCAGTCACCGGGGTGCGCAACTCGTGAGAAGCGCGCAGCACGAACTCGCTGCGCACGCGTTCGAAGGCGCGCTGCTCGGTTACATCATGCAGCACCATCACTGCGCCAAGTATCGGCCCTTGCGGGTGGCTGACCGGGGTCAGGCTGTAGGCGAGCAGGCGCGTTTCGTCATCGACCTCCATGTTCAGGTCGTCTGGCTGGCGGTCGAGGTTGCCGCCGCGCAGTACCTGCCGTAGCTGCTGTTCCAGTTCCGGGCGCTGCAGGGCTTCGGCCAGGCTGCTGCCGGCGCGGCTGTCGGTCCAGCCCAGCTGGCGCTGCGCCACCGGGTTGAGGTGTTCCAGGCGGCCCTGGCGATCAATGATCAGCAGGCCATCGTCGATGCTGTCCAGCACGGCCTGCAAGCGTTGCTGGCCAGCCAGCAGTTCATCGACGTTGGTGGCCTGGTGCTTGCGCAAGGCATCGGCCATCAGGCCGAAGCGGCGGGTGAGCTGGTTCAGTTCGGTGGCCTGTGTGACCGGCAGGGTGACGTCGAAATCGCCCTTGCCGAGTTGGTCGGCCGCTTTAGCCAATGCTTCGATCGGCTGGCCGAAGCGCCGGGCGATGTTGTGCGCGGTGATGAAGCCCAGTACCAGTACCACCAAACCCATCAGGCCGAGTACGCCGCTGACCAGGAGGGCGTGGGCGCGGGTGTGTTCCTCGCTGCGGGTGATGTGCTCCAAGGCCTGCTTGTGGGAATCGATCAGATCGGTGCGGACCTGGTTGAACGCGGCCCCGAGTGGTTGGTCAACGCCCATGCTGCGGGAGGGCGCCGGGCTGTCGCGGTAGGCCTGGAGGAAGGCCTGGTAGTTGCTGCTGGCCTTGCTGAAGCCGGTGCGCTCGCCACCTTGGTCCAGCCCTTGGTTGAGCAGGGTCTGGAAGTTGTCTTGCAGCAGCCGCAGGTTTTCCGGGGCGGTCTCGTCATCGAGGATCAGGGTCAACTGTTCGCCAAGGTTCTGGCGCAACTTCAGCCCTATTTCCAAGGTGTGGGTGGTATCGCGCACCAGTCGCTGCTGCACCGTGGCCATCTGCAGCACGCTGACCAGGCCCAGCAGCAACCCGAGCAGGGCCACGGTGACCAGCGCCGAAATGCTGAGGAAAAGCCGCGTGCGCAGCTTCATGGGCGGCCATTTCATAGGTTGTACTGCTTGCGCTTGCGGTACAGGGTGGATGCATCGATCCCCAGGGTCTTGGCGGCCTGGTCAAGGGTGTCACTGGCGGCCAGCACCGCGCCAATGTGGGCGCGCTCAAGCTCATCAAGGCTCAGCGCGGCGCCTATGCGAGGGGCGTTACCAGCAGGCTGCTCGCCCATGCCCAGGTGGCTGATTTCCACGCGTTCCTGCGGGCAGATGATACTGGCCCGCTCCACCACGTTACGCAGTTCGCGAATGTTGCCGGGCCAGCGGTAGTTGAGCAGGGCTGTGCGGGCTTCGTCACTGAAGCCGCGCGCAGGCCGAGAGTATTCCTTGACGAAGCGGGCGAGAAAGCGGTCGGCCAAGGTCAGGATGTCTTCACTGCGCTCGCGCAGCGGCGGCAGGTGCAAAGTGATGACGTTCAGGCGATACAACAGGTCTTCGCGGAAACGGCTCTCACGCACCATCTCTTCGAGGTTGAGGTTGGTGGCGGCGAGGATACGCACATCGGCGCGACGGGTGACCGGGTCGCCGACGCGCTCGTATTCCTTGTCCTGGATGAAACGCAGCAGTTTGGGCTGCAAGGTCAGCGGGAAATCGCCGATCTCGTCGAGGAATAGCGTGCCCCCATCTGCCTGGTTGACTCGCCCCAGGGTGCTTTCGCTGGCGCCGGTGAAGGCGCCGCGGGTGTGGCCGAACAACTCGCTTTCCATCAGCTCGGCGTTCAGTGACGGGCAGTTGATGGTCACGCAGGATTTGCGCGCGCGCTTGCTCCAGCCGTGGATGGCCCGGGCCAGTTCACCTTTACCTGTGCCCGACTCGCCAAGGATGAGGATGTTGGCGTCGGTGGTAGCGACCTGGCGGGCGGTTTCCAGTACCGCCATCATGGCCGGGCTGTGCGAGTCGAGGCCGTCCTTGGGTTTGCGCACTTCACCTTCCAGGGCCTCCAGTCGCGCGGAAAGCTGGCGCACTTCCAACTGTTTGGCGGTAGCCAGGCGCAGCTGGTCGGGGCTGCACGGCTTTACCAGGTAATCGGCGGCGCCGGCCTGGATCGCGTCTACCGCCGTATCGATCGCTGAGTGCGCGGTGACGATCACCACCCGCATCCAGGGGGCCTGGATACGCATCTGCGCCAGCACATCGAGGCCGTTGTCCTCGCCCAGGCGCAAATCGAGGAAGCACAGGTCGAATACTTGGCGCTGCAGCAAGGCTTCGGCCTGGGCGGCGCTGTTGGCCGTTGCCACATTGTAGCCCTCGTCCTCCAGGCAGTAGCGGAAGGTGCGCAGGATCGCGGACTCGTCATCCACCAGCAGAATGCGGCCTTGGTTGTCCTGGGCTGACTCCATGTGCTGCGCTCCTTTAGGAAAGATCTTCATTTAGTGTGGGAAAAATCGGGCAAGTTGCATGGTCCATTGTGAAGGAACCTGTCCTTTGCATGCTAGCCACTGGCCAATCAGCGCGTGGAGGCCGCGCTATCCAGATGATTTTCTTAGAGGCGCACGGTGGCACATTGGTTGCGAGGATTTTCAGTTTTTGCCTACAAAAGGAGGCACTGCCATGCCCTTTTCCATCCGAGCCGCCATGTTGGCAGCCACATTGCTACCGGTGTTCACGCCGGTATTCGCCGATCCGGTGCAAGACGCCCGCCTGGAGGGGGCCCTGCAAACTGCCCTGTCGCTGAACCGCATGCTCGACCCGTTCCGTATTCAGGTCGAGGTGGATGGCAAGCAGGCGCGGCTTTCCGGTGAGGTGGAGAACGACGTCGAGCGCCAGCTGGCAGAGCATGTGGCTCTGGCTACCCGTGGCATCGAGCAGGTTGACAACCAACTGCGGGTCAATGCCCAGCTGGTGGAGCGCCCGCTGGCGTTGCGTGCCTACGCCCAGCGCCTGGAGGATGCCACCCTGGCCGCCGTGATCCGTGCTCGGCTGCTATGGAGCCGCATAACCGAGAAGGCACCTATAGATGTACAGAGCAGCGAAGGTGTGGTGACCCTGCGCGGCAAGGTCGACAGTGCCGAGGCCAAGGAGCTGGCCGGCGTGGTGGCGCGCACCACCGAGGGCGTACACCTGGTCAACAACCTGGTCAGCCTCGATACCGCCGCCATGGCGAAGGCCCGGGAAGCTCCGGTTGGGCTGCCGACCGGGCCGCAGCCGAGTGACAGCTGGATCATCGACAAGATCCAGAACAGCTACCGCTTCAGCCGCAACCTCGATGGCCTGAACCTGAAAGTGGCCAGCGAAGAGGGGCTGGTTCGGCTTTCAGGCGAGGTGGTCAGCAGCGAGCAGAAAACCATCGCCGTGGAAATCGCTAGGCAGATCATCGGCGTGCGCGGGGTGGATGCCGACCTGCTCAAGGTAGCGACCAAGGTCGAAGGTTGATCGTGCAATTCGCACGACCCCACGGAAGGCATCGTGCAGGATACGTCCCTGTCGATTATCGCCTTCATGTGTAAATACTTGATTTTAAAGGATTTTATTTGAATCAAAAGGCTGGCATGCAGGCTGCAATTACTTATTCAGGTTTGAACAAGAATTACAGCAGGAGGAGCCGGCATGAACTGCCAATCCGTCAACCGCTTGCAGAGCGCCGCACTGCCCCTGCGCCAGGTGTTGTCACTCGGCCTGGCGCTGGTACTGACTTTGGCCGCTGGCCTCTTCTATTACAGCTGGCAGACCGCGCGCCTGGCCGAGCAAGTGGCGGCGCAGACCGCCCTGTTGACGCACATTCAGGCAACCCGTGCCAACACCCTGGTCAAGGCCGCCGACCCGCTGCCAACCGGCCAGGCCAGTGCGTCACCGGGCACCTTGGAAAATGTCGTACCCCAGGACCGCTGGGTGTTCTGACCGCCGGTTGAACCGATTCCGAAAAAGAAAGGAGAACCACCATGCTGAGTTGGGCTATCACTTTCCTCATCATCGCCATTGTCGCCGCCGTACTGGGCTTCGGTGGTATCGCGGGCGCTGCCACGGGTATCGCGAAGATTCTGTTCATTGTCTTCCTGGTGCTGTTCGTAGCCTCCTTCTTCTTTGGACGTGGACGAGGTTGAAGATGGGCAGGAAGCGTTGGACAGCCCTGGCTGCCGCCCTGTTACTGGGTGGCAGTGCGGCGGCGATGGCGGCCAATGACGGCCAGGTCCGGGTCGACCAGTTGCTCGGCTCGGACCCGGAGTACAGGGAAACCTGGCAGGACACGATCAAAGGCGAGGAACGCCTGCCTGACTGGGTGGTCAATCTGACCGGCAGTTCCCAGCAGCAGATGTCTGCCGTCACCGAAGACGGCGACAAGTACCTGGTCGGCCCGTTGTGCGAAGGCCAGGACAACTGCACCTACAAGCGCCTGATCGTGGCGTTCAGCTGGGACAAGGATGATGCCTACGGGATGCTCGTGGAGGTGCCCGAAGGTCTGCCGAACGACAAGTCGCCTACCCGCCACGCGCAGTACCGCTGGCTGGGTGAGCCGGATGACGGCATGAAGGCAATGCTGCAGGAGCAGCTCAAGCGTGACCCGAACTGGTACTGAGCGTTTGTAGCCGGTACGGATGAAAGGTCATGCACTGTCACGTAATAGAAGCTGAACCTGTCTATATTTCAGCCTTCTATGATGCGCCGCCCCGAGGAGGGGCTGCACATGACCAAGGGGCCGGGCTGTTCTGATTGTTGCAGGATCGGAGTGGCCTAGGGGTACAGGGAGTGCCTCCAGCAATGGGCCGGGTCAGGAAAGGCGGAATCGGAAGTTTCAGGTCGGCGGTGCCATAGGGGCATCTGACCAGACCTGACTTCCGAGGAGCCATGTAGGAAACGTCTCTTCCCTGCGCGATTTCCTCTTCGAGACACATTTTGTCTCGACCGCACATCAATTTTTTTCGATCAGCTCGGCGCTTGTTCAAGTGGCATTTCGGCCATTCGGATTGTCGAACAAGCCATCGCCCCTGTCCTTTTTACCCTGCCAAATCTGCCTAAATATGGCGGTTTGGTCTTGTTCGGGATTCCGAACGTTGTAAATCAAGCACTTGCGAACCTCTCGTTCTGGTCAGAAACGTTATGCATAAACGGCATGGGCCATGCGCTTCAGGCATTAGATTTCCCCCTTTGCCATCGCAATAGTTGCCGCCTTTTTCGCCGGCCGAGCGCCCTATCGCTCGCCTGCGGTGTCCTTACATGAAGTCGCCGGACGGAAGCAGCTGCTGCCCGTGACCTAGCCAACGGCTCTGTTACGCGCGTTTCCGTTGGGTGCCCATGACCACTAGAACAAAGGGTAAAGACATGAAGAAGGCAAAACTGAGCCTCGCCTGGCAGATCGTCATCGGTCTGGTCCTGGGTGTTGCAATCGGCGCTCTACTGAATCATTTCAGTGCAGAAAAGGCATGGTGGATCAGCAACGTCCTCCAGCCCGCTGGTGACATCTTCATTCGCCTGATCAAGATGATCGTCGTCCCGATCGTGATTTCGTCGCTGATCGTGGGTATCGCCGGGGTTGGCGACGCGAAGAAACTGGGCAGCATCGGCCTGAAGACCATCATCTACTTCGAAGTGGTGACCACCATCGCCATCGTCGTCGGCCTGGTGTTGGCCAACCTGTTCCACCCGGGCGCCGGCATCGACATGAGCACCCTGGGTACAGTGGACATCTCCAAGTACCAGGCTACCGCGGCCGAGGTGCAGCATGAGCATGCGTTCATCGAAACCCTGCTGAACCTGATCCCGTCGAACATCTTCGCAGCGCTGATGCGTGGCGAAATGCTGCCGATCATCTTCTTCTCGGTGATGTTCGGCCTGGGTCTGTCGAGCCTGCAGGCAGAGCTGCGCGACCCGCTGGTGCGTACTTTCCAGGCGGTTTCCGAGACCATGTTCAAGGTCACCCACATGATCATGAACTACGCCCCTATCGGCGTGTTCGCCCTGATCGCCGTGACCGTGGCCAACTTCGGGTTCAGCTCGCTGCTGCCGCTGGCCAAGCTGGTGGTACTGGTGTACTTCGCCATCGCCTTCTTCGCCTTCATGGTGCTGGGCCTGGTTGCCCGCCTGTTCGGCTTCTCGGTGATCAAGATCATGCGCATCATGAAAGATGAGCTGATTCTCGCTTACTCCACCTCCAGCTCGGAAACCGTGCTGCCGCGCGTGATCGAGAAGATGGAGAAGTACGGTGCGCCGAAGTCGATCTGCTCGTTCGTGGTACCGACCGGCTACTCGTTCAACCTCGACGGCTCGACCCTGTACCAGAGCATCGCGGCCATCTTCATTGCCCAGCTGTACGGTATCGATCTGTCGTGGAGCCAGCAGCTGCTGCTGGTGCTGACCCTGATGGTCACCTCCAAGGGTATCGCTGGCGTACCGGGTGTTTCTTTCGTGGTGCTGCTGGCCACCCTGGGCAGCGTGGGTATCCCGCTGGAAGGCCTGGCCTTCATCGCCGGTGTCGACCGCATCATGGACATGGCCCGTACCGCCTTGAACGTTGTGGGCAACGCCCTGGCAGCCCTGGTCATCGCGCGCTGGGAAGGCATGTACGACGCCGCCAAGGGCGAGAAGTACTACGCCTCGCTGATGGCCGGCAAGCAGGAAGCGGCCATGGTTGGCGAAGCTGCCAAGCGCTGAGCCTGACTGCTGTTTGACCAAAAGCCCCGACTTGTCGGGGCTTTTTGTTGCCTGTGAGATCTTGGGAGCCAATTGCGAACCCTTGTAGGAGCGGCCTTGTGTCGCGAAAGGGCCGCAGAGCGGCCCCGGCAATTTGTGCAGCGGAGCTGAAATCTTGGGGGGCGCTGCGCACCCCTTTCGCGACACAAGGCCGCTCCTACAAAGGATCGCGATCGCCAGTCACCGGCCCCGATACGCTATCATTCGGGCATTTTTCAGGGGGAACACACGGATGCTCAACGGCCTTTGGCTTGGCTTTTTCCTGGTGGCGGCAGTGTCCGCCCTGGCCCAATGGCTAATAGGCGGCAACGCCGGCATCTTCGCGGCGATGGTCGAGAGCATATTCGCCATGGCCAAGTTGTCGGTCGAGGTGATGGTGCTGTTGTTCGGCACGCTGACCCTGTGGCTGGGCTTTCTCAAGATCGCCGAGAAGGCTGGCATCGTCGAGTGGCTGGCCAAGGTGCTCGGCCCGCTGTTTGCCCGGCTGATGCCGGAAGTTCCGCCCGGCCACCCAGCCCTGGGCCTGATCACCATGAACTTCGCCGCCAACGGCCTGGGCCTGGACAACGCCGCCACGCCGATCGGCCTGAAGGCCATGCGCGCACTGCAGGAGCTGAACCCCAGTAGCACCACGGCGAGCAACGCGCAGATCCTGTTCCTGGTGCTCAACGCATCGTCGTTGACCCTGCTGCCTGTGACCATCTTCATGTATCGGGCCCAGCAAGGTGCGGCGGACCCGACCATGGTGTTCCTGCCAATCCTGCTGGCCACCAGCGTCTCCACCTTGGTCGGCCTGCTGTCGGTGGCAGTGATGCAGCGCCTGCGCCTGTGGGACCCGGTAGTGCTTGCCTACCTGATTCCCGGTGCCTTGCTGCTGGGCGGCTTCATGGCCTTTCTCGGCACCCTTTCGGCGGCCGCGCTGGCCAGCCTGTCGTCGATCCTGGGCAACCTCACGTTGTTTGGCGTGATCACCCTGTTCCTGGTGATCGGCGCCTTGAAGCGGGTCAAGGTGTATGAAGCCTTTGTCGAAGGCGCCAAGGAAGGTTTCGATGTGGCCAAGGGCCTGTTGCCTTACCTGGTGGCGATGCTGGTGGCGGTGGGTGTATTGCGGGCCTCAGGCGCCCTGGAGCTGGCCTTGGACGGTATTCGTCATGCGGTGACTGGGCTGGGCCTGGACACCCGCTTCGTCGAGGGCTTGCCCACGGCGCTGGTCAAACCGTTCTCCGGCAGTGCGGCGCGGGCGATGCTGATCGAGACCATGCAGACCCACGGTGTGGACAGCTTCCCGGCGCTGGTGGCGGCGACGATTCAGGGGAGTACCGAAACCACCTTCTACGTGCTGGCGGTTTACTTTGGTGCGGTGGGTATCCAGCGCGTGCGCCATGCCGTCGGCTGCGCCTTGCTGGCGGAGTTTTCCGGTGTGATCGCGGCGATATTCGTCTGCTATTGGTTCTTCGCCTGACCTTTTTGGGGCCGCTTTGCGGCCCATCGCCGGCAAGCCAGCTCCCACCTTGACCTCACAGACTTCAAGGCATGCGAAGTACCTGTGGGAGCTGGCTTGCCGGCGATGAGGCCCTGACAGGAGATAGAGCCGGGCCTGACTCAACGGACTGATGGTGGTTGTGTACTACCCGCCTGTGCAATGGTCCAACTCACCACCTGCCCGGTCAGCTGGTCGCAGGCTTTCCCGAAGCCGGCAACCACCGCTGACACCTGCTTGTCGGCCAGCGGCTGGCGGATTTCGAAGCGTTTGCTGGCCAGAATGCGCTGGTTGCGGCCTTGGACCAGGCGTGCGTCATAGCGGATCACCACCTCCACCGCCCCGCCCGCGCGGTATTCGGTCTGGAACGCCTGAAGCTCGCCAGCCAACTCGTAGTCGGCCTGCAGGTTGCTGTCGTCGGCGCTAAGGCGTTCTACCTGGCCGTCACGCTGGAAACCGTCTAGCAGCCGGTTGCGCAGCAGCACCGGCACTGCGTCGCTCCAGCGCGCGCCCTTGTAGCTGCTGACCACATCGCCCTGGGGAATCACTGCAATCCGTGGCCCGGCCAGCACTTCGCTGGCCAGCGGCTTGTTCAGGCGCAATGACCAGTCCAGCGCCGGCGCCGTCCGGCCGGGCTGGTTCACCGGCAGACGGTACAGGTCGACGGGCTCGCTCTGCGGCAGGATCGAGCAGGCACTGGCCAGGCTCAGTGCGGCCGCCAGGGCCAGCAGGCGCAGCGACGGTTTCATGGTTGGAACTCCTTGTTGTTGTCGCGGCCGAGCAGGTAGCCGCTAGGGTCGGCCTCCAGTTGCCGGGAAATGCCTTTGAGTGCGTTTAGGGTTTCGCGTAGCTCGCGAATCGCCGGGGTCAGCTGGTTCAGGCCCTGGGCACCGTCGCCGATGGCTTCGCGGTTGTCCTCGAGCAGGCGGTTGATGGTGGCGGTGCTCTCGGCCAGTGACTGCATGGCCTGCTCGGCGCTGCCGATTGCCTGCTTGCCTTCGCTGCCCAGCAGGCCGTTGGCATTGCGCATCAGTGCCTGGGTTTCGGCCAGGGTGGCGCTGGCCTGCTTGCCCACCTGCACCAGTTGCTCGATGGCCTGGGTGATGCTGCCGTGCTGGCCAGCGAAGGCGCCGGTGGTCTTGTCGAGGTTGGACAGGGTGTTGCTGAGGTGGCCGATGTTGTCCTCGGAAAACATCTGGTTGGCGTTATGCAGCAGCAGGTTGATGTTGGTCACCAGGTCGCTGCTGTCATTGAGCAGGCGCGAGATTGGCGAGGGCGATGCGATGATCACCGGCAGCTTGCCGTCCTTGCCTTTCAACTCGGGGCTTTGCGGGGTGCCCCCGCTGAGCTGGATGAACGAGTTGCCGGTCACGCCGGCCAGGGTCAGCTTGGCCTGGGTGTCTTCCTTCACCGGGGTGTCGGCGCTCAGGCGCACCCGTGCCAGTACCCGGCGCGGGTCTTTCGGGTCCAGGCGCAGGGTGGACACATCGCCTACCTTGATGCCGTTGTACTGCACCGGGCTGCCGCGGGACAGGCCGGAGACGGCTTCGTTGAACACCACTTCGTAGTCCTTGAAGGCGTCGTCGACACTCGACTTGGCCAGCCACATGCCGAACAGCATGGCGCCGGCCACCACCAGGACGGTGACCAGGCCGATAAGAACGTGATGGGCTCGGGTTTCCATTGCTCAGCGCTCCTGCCCGGCACGGGTGGCGGCCTGCTCGGCTGCGCGCCCGCGTGGGCCATGAAAGTATTCTTGAATCCAGGCGTCGTCGGTCTGCTCGACCTCAGCCAGCGGGCCGGCCACCAGGACCTTCTTCTGCGACAGCACGGCGATGCGGTCGGTGATGGTGTACAAGGTGTCGAGGTCGTGGGTGATGAGGAATACCGACAGGCCCAGGGCGTCACGCAGGGTCAGGATCAACTGGTCGAAGGCGGCGGCGCCGATCGGGTCCAGGCCGGCGGTGGGTTCGTCGAGAAACAGGATGTCCGGGTCCAGTGCCAGTGCCCGGGCCAGCGCGGCGCGCTTGATCATGCCCCCGGACAGCGAGGCCGGGTATTTGTCGGCGGCCGAGATTGGCAGCCCGGCCAGGGCCAGTTTCACTCCGGCCAGGTGCTCGGCATCGGCGCGGGACAGCCCGGCGTGCTCGATCAGCGGCAATGCCACGTTTTCGGTGACGGTCAGCGAAGAGAACAGCGCGCCCTTCTGAAACAGCACGCCGAAGCGCCGTTCGACCAGTGAGCGCTGCTCTTCGCGCAGGCCGGCCAAGTCCTGGCCGAACACCTTGATCTGCCCTTCGTCGGGCCGCCGCAGGCCAATGATGCTGCGTAGCAGCACCGACTTGCCGCTGCCCGAACCGCCGACCACGGCGAGTATCTCGCCGCGATACAGGTCGAGGTCGAGGTTTTCGTGCACGCTTTGACGGCCGAAGCGGTTACAGATGCCGCGGGCCTCGATCACACGTTCCTGGCCATTCACCAGCCCATCTCCATGAAGAACAGCGCAGCCACCGCATCCAGCACGATGACCACGAATATCGACTGCACGACCGCCGAGGTGGTGTGTGCGCCCACCGATTCGGCGCTGCCGCTGACCTTGAAGCCTTCCAGGCAGCCGATCGCGGCGATCAGGAAGGCGAAGAACGGTGCCTTTGCCAGGCCGACCAGGAAGTGCTGCACGCCGATGTCGCTTTGCAGCAGCGACAGGAACATGGCTGGCGAGATGTCCAGTGACAGCGCGCACACCACCGCGCCGCCGACGATGCCGCAGATCATCGCGATGAAGGTCAGCAAGGGCAGCGAAATCAACAGCGCCAGTACGCGCGGCACCACCAGCATCTCCATAGGGTTCAGGCCCAGGGTGCGGATGGCGTCGATTTCCTCGTTGGCCTTCATCGAGCCGATCTGCGCGGTGAACGCGCTGGCGGTGCGGCCGGCCATGAGGATGGCGGTCAGCAGCACGGCGAACTCTCGCAGGAACGAGAATGCCACCAGGTCGACGGTGAAGATGGTTGCGCCGAAATCGGCCAGCACCGTGGCGCCGAGGAAGGCCACCACCGCGCCCACCAGGAAGGTCAGCAGGGCGACGATGGGCGCGGCGTCCAGACCGGTCTGTTCGATGTGCGCCACGACCGGGGTAAAGCGCCAGCGATGGGGTTGCAGGGCACGGCGCAGCAGGGTTTCGAGGATCAGGCCAACGAAGCCGAGCACCTGCAGGGTGTCTTGCCACAAGGTGCCAACGGCACTGCCGATGCGCTCTAGAAGCAACAGCAGCACGTTACGCTCGGGTTCCTTGACCGGAATGCAGTAGTCCTGCACCGAGCAGTAGACATTCTTGAGCAGGGCGCGGCTGGCTTCGGGCAGGCCATGGGTGCAGCGGGACAGGCGTTCGGAGCCGAGCAGTTCGGCCAGCAGCGAGGCACCGGCGGTATCCAGGCGTCCCAGTTGGCTAAGGTCGGCGACGGTATCGGCAGCATATTGCGCCCGCAGGCGCTCGCTCTCACGCTTGAGGCTGGCATAGTGCGCCAGGGTCCAGTCACCGGTAATGCGCAGGCAGGCCGGTTGGCTACTGGTGTCCAGGGTGGCGCTGGGGGTGGTCATCGGCTCCATGCTACTGACTCGGCGCTAAGGCTTAGGGCCTGATCATAGCGCAGCGGGCATGGGCTGTTTGGTGATTATGTGCTGTCTTCACGGACCTTGGGGGCTGCTTTGCAGCCCATCGCCGGCAAGCCAGCTCCCACATGGAGCGGGTTATCGCTGGCCCGGTGGGAGCTGGCTTGCCGGCGATGGGCCGCAAAGGGGCCCCTTACACTCACCCTGCGGGCGCGTCATCGACCACCTTGAAGCGCAGCACACCGATGACCTGCCCATCCTCTGTCAGTACCCTCACCTGCCACTTGCCCACCGGGTTCGGCGGGAAGTTCTGCTTGTGGGTCCAGGCCCGGTAGCCTTCCTTGCGCCCGCCATGGATGTCCAGGGCAATGCGATCAACTTCCTGGCCGTCCTTTTGCCACACGTGATAGATCCGCTCGTTCAGGCCGCGTGGCGCGTTGATCGCGGTGTAGGCGTACAGGCCGCTGCTACGGATGCGGCTGGCGGCAATTTCGTGCAGCGAATCGCCCGGCTGGCGGTTCAGCACTTCGGTACTGACCGCCACTTCGGTCATCCACAAGGTTGCTGGTGGCACCCAGGAGCGCAGAAGCCAGCCCCCGCCGCCAACCGACAGGGTGACCAGCACCAGGGCCACGGCACGGCGCCAGTTGTTGATCGGGAAGCTGCTGGCAAGGCTGGGAAACGACAGGGCCATGGCTGCGATCAGGGCCAGCTTGAAGCTTTGCGCGGTGGTCAGGTGCAGGATGATCGGCAGCGCGGTCAGCAGGGCGGCGAACAGGGTCAGGGTATGCAGCGCCAGGAACAGCCAGCGCCTCGGTGCCAGCCACTTGTAGTACAGCGGATCGATGATCGAAATCAGCCCGGCGGCACCAAGCAGGCCGGTGAACACCAACTGGCCGCTGTTCCAGGTGGTGGTGATGAAGAAGAACGGCAGTACGAAGAACAGCGATTCCTGGTGGATCATCTGTGTCGCATAGCGCAGCAATGGCTGCGGTATTTCGCGGTTGAAGGTGCGCGCGAACAGGCCGGTGAGGGTGTTTTCCAGCATCAGCCAGAGCCAGCTGACCAGCATGAGCACAGCTACCCAGCTGGCAAGGCCAGCCTGACGGTCGACCAGGATGAAACTGCCGATGCCGGAGAGGAAACCGCCGAGCGCGATGATGCCGGGGTAGCGTTTGAGCAGTTCGATGATGCGCTGGACGATGTGGGGGATTTGGGGCATTGGGGGCTACAACAGAATGGGTGAGGTGACTGTGCTGGCCTCTTCGCGGGCGCGCCCGCTCCCACAGGGTCCGGGTTGTCACTGACCTTGTGGGAGCGGGCGTGCCCGCGAAGAGGCCGGTACTGGCAAAAGGATACCGTCGTTTCACTGCTCGCGTGTAGCACCGCTCGGTTTTTCCGGACCGTGCCGACGCCAGCGCAACAGCCCCGCTGCCAGAATCAGCCCCGATAGCAAGGCAACCAGCCCATAGAGTTCATCATAGCCAAGCAACGGCTTTTCGATACGCACATAGCCATCTTCCTTGAGCAGTTCCTTCAGCGCCTCGTTGGCCTGCGCCAGGCTGACCTGCCGCAGCTTGCGCACCGGGTTGGCGAAGCGTCCGTCGCTATAGTCGTTCAGCGCGCCCCAGTAGTAGTCGGCCAAGGCACTGTTGCCCTGGGTGCTCCAGCTTTCCTTGGCGACGCTGGCGTACTTGATGCGCTCGAAGGTGTCCGGGTCGAGGCCTTCCTTGCGCAGGTGATCGAACAATTTCTGCATCACCTCGACCGCCTGGTCGATGTCCTCGCGCTCCAGGTCGGCATTGAGGCTTAGTAGGCCGGTGTCGCCGAAGCTCTCGCGTTGTGCCGAAGGGCCGTAGGACAACCCGTTGCGCAAGCGCAGCTGGTCATACAGCGCCCAATCCAGGTAGTGCGACAGCAGGTCGAGGGTGGCCTGATGGTCGTTGTCCAGCACCGGCTCGACGAACAGCCAGTGCAGCTTGACGCTGTCGCCCAGCCAGCCGCGGGTCAGGTCGCGGCGCTGTTGAGCTTGCTGGCCGATGCTTTCCAGGGTGCGGCGCTCCTCCGGCTCGGTGGCGGGCAATTCGCCAAAGGTGCGCTCCAGGTAGGCCGGCAGCAGGCGGTCGAGGCCGCCGACCACGATCAGGGTCATGTTGTTGGCCGCGTACCAGCGGTCACGCAAGGTGTTCACCTGCTCCAGGGTCATGTCGTCGAGGTTGGAGCGCTCCGGGCATTTCAGGCCCAGCTCGGTGGCCAGCTGGTCACTGGCGGGGTGGCCGATGTCCTGGCGGTCGAGCCAGCGCTGCAGGTGGCCATAGTGGCCGCCATCCTCGCGCTCGATGATGCGCTTGGCGGTGGCCAGGGCCTTGGCATCGATGCGGGTGTCGTGGATCACCGCCAGCAGCAGGTCGAGGATTTTGCGCTGGTTGCGCGCCGGGGCTTCGATGACGAAGGTGGTGTCGGCGCTGCTGGTGTAGGCGTTCCACTCGCCGCCCAGCGATTGCAGGCGCTCTTCCAGGCCGCCCTCGCCAGTTTCGTCGATGCCACTGAACAGCAGGTGCTCGAGCAGGTGCGGCAGCTCTTTCTGCTCGCAATTGAAGTCATCCAGGCCGACGCCGACCACCAGGCGAATCGCCACATGGTCACGTTCATAACCGTTTTTCAGGATGACCTGCAGGCCGTTGGGCAACAGGTAACCTTCAACCCGCGAGCGGTCGAGGGCGAATGAGGGCAGGCTGCAGATCAGCAGGCAAACGAACATCAGGCAACGCATGGGCGAGCTTGGGTCCTCAGGTAGGCGAAATCACGGCAGACGGGCTTCGTCCGGCACGCTGTCGAGCATCAGCCCGCCCGTGTCCGAGCCGCCCAGTACCACATAGGCACTGCTACAGAACAAAGAGTTCAACCGTTTCATGTCGGCGATCAGCTCCAAGTGTAGCGAACTGGTCTCGATACTTTGCACTACCTTGCGCTGCAAGCGGCTGACATGGGCGTGGGCAAGGCGCCGTTCCTGGGCGCGAAAACGGCGTTTTTCCCGCAGCAGCAAGCGGGCGCTTTCCGGGTCGGCACTGAGGAACACCGACAAGCCCAGGCGCAGGTTGGCCAGCAGCTGTTCCTGCAAGCCGGTCAGCTCTTCCAGGCCCACCTGGGAAAACTCCCGGCGCTGGCTGGTTTTCTGCTGTTGGACCTTGCGCAGCATGCGCTCGATCAGGTCGCAGGCCAGCTTGAGGTTGATCGCCAGTTCGATGATTTCCGCCCAGCGGCGGTTGTCCTGTTCGCTGAGGTCTTCACGCGACATCTGCGCCAGGTAGAGCTTGATCGCGCTGTACAAGGCTTCGGCGTCCTCGCCGAGGGCGCGGACCTGCTGCGGCAAGGCGGCCTGGGTACCGCGCAGGGCACCGAGCATGGCTTCGAGCAGGCTGTCGACGATATCGCCCAGGCGCAGGGTTTCGCGGGAGGCGTTGGCCAGGGCCAGGCTGGGTGTTTCCAGCGCCGAGGTGTCGAGATGGCGCGGGCGAATCTGGCCGTTGCCGTTTTCTCGTTCGGGGAGCAGGGTGTTGCACAGCCGGCCCATGGGTTTGACCGTGGGCAGCATGATCAGGCAACGCAGTGTGTTGTAGAGCAGGTGGAAGCCGATGACCAGCTCCTGTGGGCTGAAGCTCAGTGAGTCCATCCAGCTCACCAGCGGGTGCAGCACAGGAATGATCAGCAGCAGGCCGATCAGCTTGTACAGCAGGCTGCCCAGAGCCACTCGGCGCCCGGCGGCGTTTTGCATGCTGGTGCTGAGGAAGGCCAGCAGCCCGCTACCGATGTTGGCGCCCACCACCAGGCCGATGGCCACCGGCAGGCTGATCACTTCGGCACCGGCCAGCGTTGCGGTGAGCAGCACGGCCGCCAGGCTGGAATAGGAAATCATGGCGAACAGAGCGCCGACCAAGGCGTCGAGCATGATGTCACCGGTCAGCGAGGCGAACAGCACCTTCACGCCTTGGGCGTGGGTAATCGGCGTAGCTGCCTGCACGATCAGCTCCAATGCCAGGATGATCAGGCCAAGCCCGATGCCTACCCTGCCCAGCTGGCCGGCCCTCGTCTGTTTGCGTGAGAGGAAGAAGATAACACCCAGGAAGATCAGCAGCGGCGACAGCCAGGACAGGTCCAGGGTCAGCACCCGGGCCATCAGCGCGGTACCCACGTCGGCGCCGAGCATGATTGCCAAGGCCGGGGTCATGGCCATCAGACCTTGGCCGACGAACGAGGTGACCAACATGGCTGTGGCGTTGCTGCTTTGCACCAGGGCTGTGACCAGAATGCCTGCGACGAACGCGAGCGGGCGTTTGCTCATGTTCTGGCTGATGATGCGCCGCAGGCTCGAGCCGAATACCCGGAGTATGCCGGTACGCACGATGTGGGTGCCCCAGACCAGAAGCGTAACGGCCGAGAGCAGGTTGAGCAGGGTCAGCATGGCGACGGCCCCCTGTTGCATCGGCCCAGAGGGCCAAGAGACGAAGCGTGAGCGTTTGAAGAATTTTCAGTGCTCACTCAAAGCTTTAGTTGTTTTGCGGAGCTGTCGCCAGCTTCGCATGGCTGCCATTTATTTGAAACACACTGGAAATGAATGATTGCCTGTGCCGGCCTCTTCGCGGGCACGCCCGCTCCCACAGATACCACACCACCCTCAGGGCCTGTGATATCCCTGTGGGAGCGGGCGTGCCCGCGAAGAGGCCAGTACAGCAAATGGCAGAATTCAGTAATCCGGGCATGAAAAAGGGCCCAGCGAAGGGCCCTTTGTGTCCTGCACTTCCTGATCTTATTGACCCGGAATGTCCTTGCGCAGTTTCACCGGCTCATGCTCTTTGCCGTTCTTGCGGGCCAAGGCAGTGCGCATGCGGATGTTGATGGCTTCCACCGCCAGCGAGAACGCCATGGCGAAGTAGACGTAGCCCTTTGGTACATGCACGTCGAAAGCTTCGGCGATCAGCACGGTACCGACCACGATCAGGAACGATAGTGCGAGCATCTTCAGCGACGGGTGCTTGTCGATGAAGTCGCTGATGGTGCCGGCGCACAGCATCATCACCAGCACGGCGACGATGATCGCGGCGATCATCACCGGTACGTGGGACACCATGCCCACCGCAGTGATCACCGAGTCCAGCGAGAACACGATGTCGATGATGGCGATCTGGATGATGGTGTAGAAGAACTTGCCACCCGCGCCTTTCGGCTCTTCCGGGTTCTCGTCCTCGCCTTCCAGGCCGTGGTAGATCTCTTGCGAGCTTTTCCAAAGCAGGAACAGGCCACCAAAGAACAGGATCAGGTCACGCCCGGAGATGCCCTGGCCCAGGACCACGAACAGGTCGGCGGTAAGGCGCATGACCCAGGTGATCGACAGCAGCAGCATGATACGGGTGACCATGGCCAGGGCCAGGCCGAAGATCCGGGTGCGCGGCTGCATGTGCTTGGGCATGCGGCTGACCAGAATCGAGATCATGATGATGTTGTCGATACCGAGGACGATCTCAAGCGCGGTAAGGGTGAAAAAGGCAACCCAGATTTCCGGGCTGGTCAGCCATTCCATGTGTTTTCCTTCGAACGGTAAAGGCGACGCGCCCGGATCAGGGCGCGTCGCGTTAGGGAAATACGCGTTTATTAAAGACTACTGAACAGCGGGAAAATGCCCATCAGCAGCGCGGCGAGCATTATGCACAGGCACACCAGCACTGCCCACTTCAAGGTGAAGCGCTGATGATCGCCGAACTCGATGCCTGCCAGGGCCACCAGCAGGTAGGTGGAGGGTACCAAGGGGCTGAGCAGGTGTACCGGTTGCCCGACGATCGACGCACGGGCCATTTCCACCGGGCTGATGCCGTAGTGGCTGGCAGCTTCGGCCAGCACCGGCAGCACGCCATAGTAGAACGCGTCGTTGGACATGAAGAAGGTGAACGGCATGCTCACGATCGCGGTGATCACCGCCAGGTATGGGCCCAGCGCCTCGGGGATGACCGACAGCAGGCTCTTGGACATGGCGTCGACCATGCCGGTGCCCGACAGGATGCCGGTGAAGATGCCGGCGGCAAAGATCAGCCCGGTTACCGCCAGCACGCTGCCGGCGTGGGCGGCGATGCGGTCTTTCTGCTGCTGCAGGCACGGGTAGTTGACGATCATGGCGATGCTGAAGGCGATCATGAACAGCACTGGCAGCGGCAGCACGCCGGCAATCAGCGCGACCATCAGGGCAGCGGTCAGGGCGCCGTTGAAGTACAGCAGTTTTGGCCGGCGCGCGTCCGGGTACTGCGAAACAGTGATTTCGCTGTGGTCGATGTCGTCGGTGGGCAGGTGCAACTCGCCCAGACGGGCACGTTCGCGCTTGCCGTACATGTAGGCGATGGCCAGGATTGCCAGCACGCCGAACAGCATGGCCGGGATCATCGGCACGAAGATGTCCGACGGGTCCACGTGCAGGGCGCTGGCGGCACGGGCGGTCGGGCCACCCCAGGGGGTCATGTTCATCACCCCGCCGGCGAGAATGATCAGGCCGGCCATGATCCGCGGGCTCATGCCCAGGCGGCTGTACATCGGCAGCATGGCGGCGCAGCAGATCATGTAGGTGGTGGCGCCGTCACCGTCGAGCGAGACCACCAGGGCCAGTACTGCGGTGCCGACGGAGACTTTCAGCGGGTCACCCTTGACCAGCTTGAGGATCTTGCGCACGGCCGGGTCGAACAGGCCGGAGTCGATCATCAGGGCAAAATAGAGGATGGCGAACATCAGCATCACGCCGGTAGGTGCGAGCTTGCTGATGCCCTCGAGCATCATCGGGCCGATCTTGGCGGAAAAACCGCCGAACAGGGCGAACAGGATCGGTACCAGTATCAGCGCGATCAAGGCCGAAAGGCGCTTGGTCATGATCAGGTACATGAAGGTGATGACCATGGCAAAGCCGAGGAAGGTCAGCATGGCAATACTCCAGGCGTGGCGCGGCGAAAGGAACGTCGATTCGGGCGGATCAGCGCGTTTGGCGCTGTGCAGGGAGCATGCGGAGGGGGGCTACGGAAAGTCGGGCACAGGAATACATCAGAATCACCATTGTTGTTGTTGATTGGGCCGGGCACGGTAGTTACCGGGTGCCCTGGCTGACCGGTCTGGTGCCGGTAGTGGGGGCTATCCTATGAGGGCAAGCTTTCAGCCAGCTTTCGCCGAAGCAAAGGCGACGAGAGGTAGGTGATGCAGGATGTGACCGAGGGTGGCTGCCACTGTGGCGCCTTGCGTTATCGGTTGGAGGGCGACCTGACGGACATTGCCCATTGCCATTGTTCGATCTGCCGGCGGGTCAGTGGCGGGCTGGTGGTGACCTGGCTCACCGTGCCCCGCTCGGGGTTCCAGTGGCTGGCGGGCGAGCCGAACTGCTATGTGGCACCGGCCAGTTGCAGCCGGTACTTCTGTGGGCATTGCGGGGCGCATGTGGCGTTGGTTACTACACATAGCCCGGAGACGGTGGATGTGACGGTGGCGACCTTGGACCACCCGGAACGGGTCAGGGCCAACCGGCATATCTGGGTGGATAGCCGGTTGCCTTGGTTGCATCTGGACGAGGATTTGCCTTCGGAGGCGGAGGAGAACCTGTAAGAGATTGTGTTGGTGCTGCTGGCTCTATCGCCGGCAAGCCAGCTCCCACAGGTACCCCAACACCTTCAGACCTGTGGGGATCTTGTGGGAGCTGGCTTGCCGGTGATAGGGCCGGTACAGCCATACTTACAACTGCAGGCCTCCTGCAGCCTTGTGCAATGCCCGCAGATGCTCGCCCACCTGCTTCACGTTGGCTTCCACCGCCGCAATCTCCCTGGCCCGCGACGGCTCCAGCAGCGCCCTCACCTCTTTGTCCAGGCTCGTGCTCAAGCGCAGCAACTGCGCTTGCCGCTCGCTGCTGACCTGTTCCAGGTGCTTGCGCTCCTGCGGCTGCGGCAGCCCGTAGCCCTTGCTATCGAGCAATTCTGCCGGGCGGCTGAGGAAGCCACTGTTGGCAAGCATCTGCCTGAGGGTCGCATCGGCCTTGCTGACGCTGCCATCCTTCAGCGCGGCGGCGTTCAGGTAACGCTGCTTGACCTCGTCCTGGGCCAGCAGCAGTTGCCGGCGCAAGCTGGCCTGTTCAAGCAGCAGCAAGGCGGCGCTGGTACGCAGGTCGGCCTGGGCGAACCAGGCCCGCCGTTGCTCGGCGTCCAGGGCCAGCCAGTCCTCGACCTTGTCCTGCTTTATTGGCAACTGCTTCTTCAACACCTCGAACATGGCCTGGTAACGGTCACGGTAGGAGTCGAAGCGATAACCCAGGCGCAACGCTTCGCGGGGGTCGTCGAGCACACTGGTGTCGGCAAGTCCCCTGCCCTTGAGCACAGCCAGCAAGCCATTGGGCATGATGCTGTCGAGGTCGTTCAGGCGCGGGTTGGCGGTGCCGCTGCGCAGCAGCTTCAACGACTCTACTGCGCAATTGTTGGACAGGAACCAGTAGTTGCCATCGTAGCTCCAGTGCATTTCGGCGGCCTGACGCACCAGGTTCTCGATCTCGTCGCGGTCGAGCCGCAAGGGCACCGAGGCCAGGCTGCGCAGTTCGGTCTTGGTGTACTCGTCGATCACCTGGCCCAGCGGCAGCACGAACAGGCGCGAGGGGTAGGCACCGACCAGGCCGTCCCAGCTGGAAAGCTGCACATCGTTGACGAAGGCGCGGTACGACAGCACCAGGCTCTGGTCGAGGTCCAGGCGGCAGTCCGGCCCGCGTGGGCGGCCCGGCTTGCAGATCACCAGGCGCAGCATGCTGTGGCCCCAGCGGCTGACCAGGTTCTGGTTGGCTTCGGCCAGCAGGTAGTCCACCTCATAGACCCGCTCGGGGTCGATTTCGCCCAGCGGTTGGCGGGCGAAGTCGCTGCCGGCATTGATGAATGGCAGGCCCTTGGCGCAGCTGTCCTGCTGCGGTGCCCAGCCGAAGTGTTCGCGCAGGTACTGGTTCAGCGCCGGACGGCGGCAGCCGTAGCTCGGGTCGAGTAGGAAGTACTCCATGTTGACCGCGATGTACTCCTTGGGGCTGCTCAGTTCATAGCTGTCGGGGCTGCGCACGAACTGGCCGTTGTGCTGCTCGCGCTCGCCGCGTCGGCCCACGTACTGCTGCCAGCCGGCCAGGTCGAGCAGGCGCGGGTCGTCGCTGAGGGTGAAGCGGCGCTCGGCCTGGCCACGGCATGCTTCGGGCAGGCCGACCTTGCCCAACGTACCTTGCTGGCGCTTGCAACGGGCGATCAGCGCGTTCTCGGCGCTGGGCCACAGCCGGGCACGGTCGTAGATATGGGTGAGTTCGTGCAGCACGGTGGCCAGCAGTTCTTCTCGCACCGTGCCATGCGGGCGGTTGGTGCGTTCGGTGGCCGCACTGCCATCGGTGAGGCTGGGCAGCAGGCGGCGATTGAGTTCGAGGGTAGAGACCAGCGATGCCTGGCCATAGGCGTCGGCAGGCATGTTGTCGCTCCAGCTGACACGCACGCGGCGGTTCAGCTGTTGCTTGAAGCTGGGGGGCAGCTTGCCCATGGCTTCGTCGAGCAGAGCCTGAGTGGCCAGGGCCTGCTGTGAGTCAAGGCCGGACGCCTGCAGCTCGAGCTGCAGGTCGGCCAGGGCGGGCGTGCCGAGCAGCGTCAGGGCGCAGCCGAGCAGCCAGGCGCGCACGCGGTTCACAGCGCGAGGATGGCTTCAGCCAGTACCTGGTCGCTGGCGTCACGCGCTTGCGGCACGCGCTCGCGCAGGGTGTTGAAGGCGGCCTCGAGCTGGGCGCCGCGGATGTCACCGTTGCTGGCGACAAAGCTGGCGGCGTCGTCATGGGCTTCGCGCACCACTTTGGAATCGCGGATCGAGGTGGTGGTGTCAGAGGTGAAATCGATCGAACGGCCAAAGGCCCGCACGATGATATTGCTGGTGGCCACCAGGGTCTGTGCCTGGGCCAGGTCGGCCAGCAGCAGCATGCCGAGGGTAGCGGCAATCAGCGGTTTACGCATGGAGCATCTCCGAAAAATACAGGGAGTCAGATTTAATTATTGGACGAGAATTGCTTGCGCCAGTTCCAGATCGCCGACGGTATGCCGTGCGCAATTGTGGCGTAATGATTCCAGTGCTGCCTCCAGCCGTGCACCGCGGATCTGGCCGTCGCTGGCGACGAAGGCAGCGGCATCGTCCTGGGCCTGGCGGACCAGTTTGCGGTCGAACGGTGCGCTGGTGACCTGGCTGGTGACATAGCCGGTGATGACCAGGCTTTGCGTAGTGGTATCCATGGCATGGGCGCTGGCCATGCCAATAACGGAGAACAGCAACGGCAACAGATAACGCATGGGCTCTACAACAGCTGGAAACGGGGGCGGCAATGGTGAGTACGGCTGTGCTGGTGGTGACCAGCACAGCTGAACGGCTCAGGCGGGGTCAGAGCGCCAGAATGGCCTGGGCCAGTTGCGCGTCGCTGGCCTGCAGGGTTGGCATCTGCGAGCGGATGTGCAGGAAAGCGCTTTCCAGCTTGGCACCGCGAATGTCGCCCTGGCTGCCAACGAAGCTGGCGGCGTCGTCACGGGCGGCCTGGACGATCTTGTCGTCACGGAACGAGGAGGAAATATCGGAAGTGGCATCGGTGGACGCGGCCACTGCGCCAACGACGGCGTCGGTGGTGACAACGAAGCTGGTGGCGTTTGCGGTGCCGGCCAGGCTCAGCATCAGGGCGGCGCCAATCAGGTATTTACGGGACATGATCGTGGACTCCTGGACTAGGGTCGGGTGGTTCTGCTTTATCGGACGCTCGCACAGCTCGTCGCGGTACTTTTCAACAGTGCGTTCTACCAGACTGTTACGCCAAGCGTATCATGCGCCGGTGTTTCTGGATGTTAATGAACAGCGCACCAATAAACTGTTCTGGTCTGTTTTATGATTTTCAAAACTGTACAGGTTCGCTTGTGAAAGGCTCTGGCATGCCGCCTGCAAACAAAAAACCCGTCGCAGTCACCTGCAACGGGTTTCGGGAATTCGCGGTGCCGGCCGAAGCCGGCAAGCCGGAGCTTAGCGCCAGAATGGCTTGCTCAGCTCTTCGTAACGCTGCGACTCGCTGATACCTGCGTCGGCCAGCAGGCGGGCGTCCAGGCGAGCCAGTTGACGGCGGCTGGCCATGCGGCGCTGCCACAGCAGCAAGGTGGACAGAGCGCGCAGCGGCAGCGAAGCGTTGGATTGTTGGGCGTTGCTTTCAAAAACCAGACCGGAACTGAGGGTACGTTCCATGATGTTTCATCCTTCCGCTTATGGCGGGATTAGGTAGTGATTTAACTGATGCCAATGATCCTCCTCTGTCGTCCATAACAGTAGATACAGTTCAGTTGAAAGACGATGGTCCAGTTAACTGTGTAACCCTACTGTTGCACTCGAAACTGGCGTAACTGTACTGGTGCGCACTTATTTGGTGCGTTTTGATTTGATGAAGAGGATTTCTCAGCCGGGAAGGCGCAAAAACACCAGTACAGTAGTACAGATTCTGTTGCAGATTGCGGCGGGAGTGTATCGATGAAAGGGTTTGACTGTTATGGCCCCTTCGCGGGCTTGCCCGCTCCTACAAGGTAAAGTGCTGCCCTTGAGGGTTGCACATGACCTGTGGGAGCGGGCAAGCCCGCGAAGAGGCCGGAACAGCGGAAGCAGGGCCGCCGTTCCATTCCTCATTTGTATCAGCTAGCCAGCATGCGCCCGGTTTCTTCCAGGTTCTCGTGCCAACTCAGGGCTTCACGCAGGATGTGCGGGGTATGGCCGCCACGCTGGCAGGCGCGATCGAAGTAGTCGCTCAGTGCTGCGCGGTAGTCCGGGTGCACACAGTTGTCGATGATCGCCCGGGCGCGCTCGCGTGGCGCCAGGCCGCGCAGGTCGGCCAAGCCTTGCTCGGTGACCAGGATGTCCACATCGTGCTCGGTGTGGTCGACATGGCTGACCATCGGCACCACGCTGGAAATCGCGCCACCCTTGGCAATCGACTTGGTGACGAACACGGCCAGGTGGGCATTACGGGCGAAGTCACCCGAGCCGCCGATGCCGTTCATCATCTTGGTACCGCACACGTGTGTGGAATTGACGTTGCCGTAGATATCGAACTCAAGCGCGGTGTTGATACCGATGATGCCCAGGCGACGGACCACCTCCGGGTGGTTGGAGATTTCTTGCGGGCGCAGTACCAGCTTGTCCTTGTAACGCTCCAGGTTGCCGAACACGTCGGCGTTGCGGCGGGTCGACAAGGTGATCGAGCTGCCCGAGGCGAAGCTCAGCTTGCCGGCGTCGATCAGGTCGAAGGTGGAGTCCTGCAGTACTTCGGAGTACATGGTCAGGTCTTCGAACGGCGACTCGATCAGGCCGCACATCACTGCGTTGGCAATGCTGCCGATACCGGCCTGCAGCGGGCCAAGCTTGTTGGTCATGCGGCCAGCTTCGACTTCTTTCTTGAGGAAGTTGATCAGGTGGTCGGCGATGCCCTGGGTTTCGTCATCCGGCGGCAATACGGTGGACGGCGAGTCCGGCTGGTCGCTGATGACGATGCCGACGATTTTGGCCGGGTCGATCGGGATGGCGGTGCTGCCGATACGGTCGTCGACCTTGACCAGCGGGATTGGCGTGCGGGTCGGGCGGTAGGTCGGGATATAGATGTCGTGCAGGCCTTCGAGGTTGGTGTTGTGCGAGAGGTTGATCTCGACAATCACCTGCTTGGCGAAGATCGCGAAGCTGGCCGAGTTGCCCACCGAGGTGGTTGGCACGATATGGCCTTGCTCGGTGATGGCCACGGCTTCGATGACCGCGATGTCTGGCAGCTTCAGCTGCTGGTTGCGCAGCTGCTCGACGGTTTCCGACAGGTGCTGGTCGATGAACATCACCTGGCCGTCGTTGATGGCCTTGCGCAGGGTGCTGTCGACCTGGAACGGCATGCGGCGAGCCAGCACGCCGGCCTCGGTCAGTTGCTTGTCCAGGTCGTTGCCCAGGCTGGCGCCGGTCATCAGGCTGATTTTCAGTGGCGACTGCTTGGCACGTTCGGCCAGTGCATGTGGTACGGCCTTGGCCTCGCCGGCGCGGGTGAAACCGCTCATGCCGACGGTCATGCCGTCCTCGATCAGACCAGCGGCATCAGCCGCACTCATTACCTTGCTGTGCAGGGAGGACAAGCGGATACGATCACGGTACATGGATTGTTATCTCGGGCTACTGAAACTACTGCAGCGCAGTCTAGAGACTTCGCCCCTTGCCGTCCCACGACCATGGTCGTATGAGAAGCCTTGGAATAGAGCCGTTGATCCGGATCAATAAAAGAAAAGCCCCGGCAGATTCTGACCGGGGCTTCCTTTATATCAGCTGGTTTGCAGCGGCCGTTGTCACTCCACCGCCTTGACCATGTCTTCGATGACCTTCTTGGCGTCGCCGAACACCATCATGGTCTTGTCGAGATAGAACAGTTCGTTGTCCAGGCCGGCATAGCCGCTGGCCATGGAGCGCTTGTTGACGATGATGGTCTTGGCCTTGAACGCTTCGAGGATCGGCATGCCAGCGATCGGCGACTTGGGATCGTTCTTCGCCGCCGGGTTGACCACGTCGTTGGCGCCCAGCACCAGCACCACATCGGCCTGGCCGAACTCGGCGTTGATGTCTTCCATCTCGAACACCTGGTCGTATGGCACTTCGGCCTCGGCCAACAGCACGTTCATGTGCCCGGGCATACGGCCCGCCACCGGGTGGATCGCGTACTTCACGGTCACGCCGTTGTGGCTGAGCTTCTCGGTCAGTTCCTTGAGCGCGTGCTGGGCGCGAGCCACCGCCAGGCCGTAACCCGGGACGATGATCACGCTGTCGGCGTTGCTGAGCAGGAAGGTGGCATCGTCGGCAGAGCCGGACTTCACCGGGCGCTGCTCTTTGGAGCCTTGCGCCGCGCCGGCATCGACATCACCACCGAAGCCACCGAGGATGACGTTGAAGAACGAACGGTTCATCGCCTTGCACATGATGTACGAGAGGATGGCACCGGACGAGCCGACCAGGGAGCCTGCGATGATCAGCATCGAGTTGTTCAGCGAGAAGCCGATACCGGCCGCTGCCCAGCCCGAATAGCTGTTGAGCATCGACACCACCACCGGCATGTCGGCGCCCCCGATCGGAATAATGATCAGCACGCCCATGATGAAGGCCAAGACCAGCATCAGGGTGAAGGCACTGTAGTGGCCAGTGAAGGTGAACAGCAGGCCCAGGGCAATGGTGGTCAGGCCGAGGATCAGGTTCAGCTTGTGCTGGCCGGCGAACTGTACCGGTGCGCCCTGGAACAGGCGGAACTTGTACTTGCCCGACAGCTTGCCGAAGGCGATCACCGAGCCGGAGAAGGTAATGGCACCGATGGCTGCGCCGAGGAACAGCTCCAGGCGGTTGCCGGTGGGGATCGGGTCGCTCATGGCGGCAACGATGCCCATCGATTGCGGTTCCAGTACCGCGGCGATGGCGATGAACACCGCTGCCAGGCCGATCATGCTGTGCATGAAGGCGACCAGTTCCGGCATTTTGGTCATCTCGACGCGCTTGGCCATGATCGAACCGGCGGTGCCGCCGACCAGCAAGCCAACGAGGACGTAGCCGATGCCGGCGGTGGCAAGCTCGGCCCCGAGCTTATAAATGAGGCCGACCGTAGTGACGATGGCGATACCCATGCCGATCATGCCGAACAGGTTGCCGCGGCGCGAGGTGGTCGGGTGCGACAGGCCCTTGAGCGCCTGGATGAAGCACACCGAGGCGACGAGGTAGAGGAGCGTTACCAGATTCATGCTCATGCTTACTTCTGCGCCTCGTTCTTGGTTTTCTTCTTGAACATCTCAAGCATGCGACGGGTGACCAGGAAGCCACCGAACACGTTGACTGCGGCCAGGGCCACTGCCAGGGTGCCCATCAGCTTGCCGGCCGGGGTCACCGTCAAGGCGGCGGCCAGCATGGCGCCGACGATGACGATCGCGGAGATGGCGTTGGTCACGGCCATCAGCGGCGTGTGCAGCGCCGGGGTGACGTTCCACACCACGTGGTAGCCCACATAGATGGCCAGCACGAAGATGATCAGGTTGTAGATGCCATGGGAAATCAGCATGTCTTCCATTGTCGTGCTCCTTAGCCGTTCTTGCGGACGACCTGACCATCACGGCACATCAGGCAGGCCGCGACGATGTCGTCTTCGAGGTTGATGACCAGCGCGCCGTCCTTGTCGAACAGCAGCTTCATGAAGTCCAGCAGGTTGCGTGCATACAGTGCCGAGGCATCGGCGCCCACCTGGGCCGGCAGGTTGGTCGGGCCGACGATGATCACGCCGTTCTCCTGTACCACCTGGTCGGCGACGGTCAGTGGGCAGTTGCCGCCTTGGGCTGCTGCTAGGTCGATGACCACCGAGCCGGGCTTCATCTGCGCGACGGTTTCGGCGCTGAGCAGGGTCGGCGCCTTGCGCCCCGGGATAAGCGCAGTGGTAATGACGATATCCGCCTGCTTGGCGCGCTCGTGCACGGCCTGGGCCTGGCGTTGCATCCAGCTGGCCGGCATAGGCCGGGCGTAACCGCCGACACCTTCGGCGCACTCGCGCTCTTCATCGGTTTCGTAGGGTACGTCGATGAACTTGGCGCCCAGCGACTCGATCTGCTCCTTCACGGCCGGGCGTACGTCGGATGCCTCGATCACCGCGCCCAGGCGCTTGGCCGTGGCAATGGCCTGCAGGCCGGCAACGCCCGCGCCCAGGATCAGCACGCGCGCGGCCTTGACGGTACCGGCGGCGGTCATGAGCATGGGCATGAAGCGTGGGTAGTGATGGGCAGCCAGCAACACCGCCTTGTAACCGGCGATGTTGGCCTGCGACGACAGCACGTCCAGGCTCTGCGCCCGCGAGGTGCGCGGCGCGGCTTCCAGGGCGAACGCGGTAATGCCGCGCTCGGCCATCTTGCCGATCAGCTCGCTGTTGAAGGGGTTGAGCATGCCCACCAGGAGGCTGCCACTGTTGATCAGGGCAAGTTCCTGGTCGTTGGGGGCGACCACTTTGAGCACCAATTGGGCGCCGTAGGCATCGGCTGCACTCCCCAGGGAAGCACCCACGGCCTCATAGGCACTGTCCGGAATGCTGGCATTGAGCCCTGCCCCCCGTTGGACGGTGACCTGATGGCCCTGGCCAATCAGTTTCTTGATGGTTTCCGGGGTCGCAGCGACCCTTGTCTCACCGGTCTGCGTCTCGAGAGGAACACCAATGTGCACGACTATTTCTCCTGCGGTGACCTTTTGTCTTTTTAAAAGCCAGCGCACTTCGGATGGTGCGCTGGGGCGGCTGTGGAGCGCCGACCCGCCGAATCCCGGGCGGGCGAAGCATTTTGCAGACGAAGCCAGAGGCCTTCAACCGGTTCTGGAGCGAAACGAAGTCAAAACTACAAGTCACCCTGTGACCGTATGTCGCAACGGTCTGGCTGCAGCCTGTCAAACATAGGCTATTGGCAGATTAGGAGAAAAAAACAAAAAATTTGCGGTTGATTCGCTTACGGCTTGGTGAATGTCGCAAAATAACCCGCGAAGCCGCGCCGTAAGCAGGGTTAAAGCGGATTTTTGCTCCTGCATAACAGTTTATGTATATGCGACAAATACATATATCTGTAGGTGTTAAAAATAATTGACTACGGAGTCAATTTATCGTGCCTGCTCACGTCTTGGCCGTGTACGCCTGGGCCTGGCTTACCAGCCAGTCACGGAAGGCGCGCAGCGAAGCCGACTCCACTTTGCGCTCCGGAATCATCAGATAGTAGGCCTTGTCACTACTCAGGGCATGCCTGTTAGCGACCACCAACCTACCCTCCTCCAGCTCGCGCTGGATCAGGAACGGTGGAATCAGGGCGATGCCCATCTCATGCATGGCCGCCTGAGCGAGCATCGAGAATAGTTCATAGCGCGGGCCTGTCATGTCGCGTTCCACATTCATGCCGACGCTGCCGAACCATTGCCGCCAGGCATAGGGGCGCGTGCTCTGCTGCAGCAGTGGCAGTCGGGCAATACGCTGAGCGTCGAGTGTGCCCTGCCCGCCCAGCAGCGCCGGGCTGCACACCGGTACCGGGTTTTCCCCCATCAGCCGGTGCGACTGGGTGCCGGACCAGTCGGCATCGCCGAAGTAGATAGCGGCATCGAAGGTGGTGTCGGCAAACAGGAAAGGCCGGGTGCGGTTGGTGAGGTTTACCGTGACCTCCGGGTGGCGCTGCTGGAAGTCCTTTAGCCGTGGTAGCAGCCATTGGGTACCGAAGGTGGGCACGACGGCCAGCTCGATCACGTTGGCGCCCTGCTGGCGCATGACTGATAAGGTGTCGCGCTCTACCGCGTCCAGTTGGGCGGCCACTTGGCGGCTATAGGAAAGGCCTGCTTCGGTCAGCTTCACGCCGCGGCGCGAGCGGCGGAACAGTTCCACATTGAGGAAGGCTTCCAGGCCGCCTATCTGCCGACAGACGGCGCCCTGGGTCAGTGCAAGTTCCTGGGCGGCCTTGGTAAAGCTCTCGTTGCGGGCCGCCGCCTCGAAGCAAACCAGGGCGGCGGTACTGGGGATCTTGCGGCGCATGTACGTCAACCTCACTCGTAAGGCTGTCAATATGGCGTTTTGCCGATTTACGAAGTGACAAATTATCACTAATTGGTGCGCAATCCTCGTTTGTCCCGGCGGCCGATCAGGCCTAGGCTCAAAGGCACAAGAAACTGCCCCCTATTTCGAGGATTTCGCTCATGGCCGGTAAAGCAAGCTTCAACTGGATCGACCCGCTGCTGCTCGATCAGCAGCTCACTGAAGAAGAGCGCATGGTGCGTGACAGCGCTTATCAGTTCGCCCAGGACAAGCTGGCCCCGCGTGTGCTCGAGGCCTTCCGTCATGAACAGACCGACCCGGCGATCTTCCGTGAAATGGGTGAGGTCGGGTTGCTGGGCGCCACGATTCCCGAGCAGTACGGTGGCAGTGGCCTGAACTACGTGTGCTATGGCCTGATTGCTCGCGAGGTAGAACGCATCGACTCGGGTTATCGCTCGATGATGAGCGTGCAGTCGTCGCTGGTGATGGTGCCAATCAACGAGTTCGGTACCGAGGCACAAAAGCAGAAGTACCTACCCAAGCTGGCCAGCGGCGAGTGGATCGGTTGCTTCGGCCTGACCGAGCCCAACCACGGCTCCGACCCGGGTTCGATGATCACTCGTGCCCGGAAGGTCGACGGCGGCTACCGCCTGACTGGCAGCAAGATGTGGATCACCAACAGCCCGATCGCCGATGTATTCGTGGTCTGGGCCAAGGACGATGCGGGTGATATCCGCGGCTTTGTTCTGGAAAAGGGTTGGCAAGGTCTCAGCGCGCCGGCGATTCACGGCAAGGTCGGCCTGCGCGCCTCCATCACTGGCGAAATCGTCATGGATAACGTATTCGTGCCGGAGGAAAACATCTTCCCGGATGTACGCGGCCTCAAAGGCCCGTTCACCTGCCTGAACTCCGCCCGCTATGGCATCTCGTGGGGTGCGCTGGGCGCTGCGGAAGCCTGTTGGCACACCGCGCGTCAGTACACCCTGGACCGTCAGCAATTCGGTCGCCCGTTGGCTGCCAACCAGTTGATCCAGAAGAAGCTGGCCGACATGCAGACCGAAATCACCTTGGCACTGCAGGGCTGCCTGCGTCTGGGGCGGATGAAGGACGAAGGCACGGCTGCAGTGGAGATCACGTCGATCATGAAGCGTAACTCCTGCGGCAAGGCGCTGGATATTGCCCGCATGGCGCGTGACATGCTGGGTGGCAATGGCATTTCCGATGAGTTCGGCGTGGCTCGTCACCTGGTCAACCTGGAGGTGGTCAACACCTATGAAGGTACTCACGATGTGCATGCACTGATCCTGGGGCGTGCGCAGACCGGCATCCAGGCCTTCTATTGATAAGGAGCCAGCCCATGGGCGCGCTATCACATCTGCGGGTGCTGGACCTTTCTCGCGTGTTGGCCGGCCCATGGTCTGGCCAGATTCTCGCTGACCTTGGTGCCGATGTGATCAAGGTCGAGCGCCCTGGCAGTGGTGACGATACACGCTCATGGGGGCCGCCCTTCCTCAAGGATGCCGAGGGTGAGAACACCAGTGAGGCGGCCTATTACCTGTCGGCCAACCGCAACAAGCGCTCGGTTACCATCGACTTCACACAGGCCGAGGGGCAGCGCCTGGTGCGTGAGTTGGCGGAGAAGTCCGATATCGTCATCGAGAACTTCAAGGTTGGTGGGTTGGCTGCCTACGGTCTGGACTACCAGAGCCTGAAGGCGATCAACCCGCGGCTTATCTATTGTTCCATCACCGGGTTCGGGCAGACCGGGCCTTATGCAAGGCGCGCGGGTTATGACTTCATGATCCAGGGGTTGGGCGGGCTGATGAGCCTGACCGGCCGCCCGGAAGGTGAGGAAGGTGCGGGGCCGGTCAAGGTAGGGGTGGCGCTGACCGACATCCTTACCGGGTTGTATTCCACGGTGGCGATCCTCGCTGCCCTCGCCCATCGCGAGCAGACCGGGGTGGGCCAGCATGTCGACATGGCGTTGCTCGATGTGCAGGTGGCCTGCCTGGCGAATCAGGCGATGAACTACCTGACCACGGGCAACCCGCCTCGTCGCCTGGGTAATGCGCACCCCAATATCGTGCCTTATCAGGATTTTCCGACGGCGGATGGCGACTTCATCCTTACCGTGGGCAACGATAGCCAGTTCCGCAAGTTCGCCGAGGTGGCCGGGCAGCCGCAGTGGGCGGACGACCCGCGTTTCGCTACCAACAAGCTGCGGGTTGCCAACCGGGCTGAGCTGATTCCTCTGATTCGCCAGGCCACGGTGTTCAAGACCACGGCGGAATGGGTGAGCCAACTGGAGGCTGCAGGTGTGCCGTGCGGGCCTATCAATGACCTGGCGCAGATGTTCCAGGACCCGCAGGTGCTGGCGCGCGGATTGGCGGTAAGCATTCCGCATCCGTTGGCGGGAAGCGTGCCGCAGGTGGCGAGCCCGATACGGCTGTCGGAGACGCCGGTGGAGTACCGTCGGGCGCCGCCGCTGCTGGGTGAGCATACCGAGGTGGTGCTGGAGGATGTATTGGGGCTGGGTGCCGGTGAGGTGCAACGGCTACGCAGTGCTGGCGTCCTTTAAGGGCCTGTGGCCTAGGTGAAAGCGGGGAGGCCGTCAGGCCTTCCCGCTTTGCTTTTCAGCGATATCAAAGTTTCTTGAAATTAAGGGTTGACGCGGTTTCGAATCCCCTTATAATGCGCCCCACTTCTGACGTAGTCGAAGCGCAAAACTTCTTGCAAATCAATTAGTTAGGCGATTCAGGTAGTGTCAGGAGCGCTTCGATCGAATGATCGGCAGCGGTTGAGATGATGGTTGACAGCGCTTCTAAACGCTGTATGATTCGCCTCCCGCTACGAGAGATCGCAGCGAGTCAAGTGTTTGAAGCTAAACGAGTTTCTCGCAAAAAAACTTCAAAATAAACGCTTGACAGCAAATGAGGAAAGCGTAGAATGCGCGCCTCGGTTGAGACGAAAGGCTCTTAACCAAACGCTCTTTAACAAATCGAATCAAGCAATTCGTGTGGGTGCTTGTGAGTACGGACTGATAGTCACAAAGATTATCAGCATCACAAGTGGCCATGCGAGAAATCACATAGTCATTTGAGAATGCTGAGCCAAGTTTAGGGTTTCTTAAAAACCCAAGCAGTATTGAACTGAAGAGTTTGATCATGGCTCAGATTGAACGCTGGCGGCAGGCCTAACACATGCAAGTCGAGCGGATGACGGGAGCTTGCTCCTTGATTCAGCGGCGGACGGGTGAGTAATGCCTAGGAATCTGCCTGGTAGTGGGGGACAACGTTTCGAAAGGAACGCTAATACCGCATACGTCCTACGGGAGAAAGCAGGGGACCTTCGGGCCTTGCGCTATCAGATGAGCCTAGGTCGGATTAGCTAGTTGGTGAGGTAATGGCTCACCAAGGCGACGATCCGTAACTGGTCTGAGAGGATGATCAGTCACACTGGAACTGAGACACGGTCCAGACTCCTACGGGAGGCAGCAGTGGGGAATATTGGACAATGGGCGAAAGCCTGATCCAGCCATGCCGCGTGTGTGAAGAAGGTCTTCGGATTGTAAAGCACTTTAAGTTGGGAGGAAGGGCAGTAAGTTAATACCTTGCTGTTTTGACGTTACCGACAGAATAAGCACCGGCTAACTCTGTGCCAGCAGCCGCGGTAATACAGAGGGTGCAAGCGTTAATCGGAATTACTGGGCGTAAAGCGCGCGTAGGTGGTTCGTTAAGTTGGATGTGAAAGCCCCGGGCTCAACCTGGGAACTGCATCCAAAACTGGCGAGCTAGAGTACGGTAGAGGGTGGTGGAATTTCCTGTGTAGCGGTGAAATGCGTAGATATAGGAAGGAACACCAGTGGCGAAGGCGACCACCTGGACTGATACTGACACTGAGGTGCGAAAGCGTGGGGAGCAAACAGGATTAGATACCCTGGTAGTCCACGCCGTAAACGATGTCAACTAGCCGTTGGAATCCTTGAGATTTTAGTGGCGCAGCTAACGCATTAAGTTGACCGCCTGGGGAGTACGGCCGCAAGGTTAAAACTCAAATGAATTGACGGGGGCCCGCACAAGCGGTGGAGCATGTGGTTTAATTCGAAGCAACGCGAAGAACCTTACCAGGCCTTGACATGCAGAGAACTTTCCAGAGATGGATTGGTGCCTTCGGGAACTCTGACACAGGTGCTGCATGGCTGTCGTCAGCTCGTGTCGTGAGATGTTGGGTTAAGTCCCGTAACGAGCGCAACCCTTGTCCTTAGTTACCAGCACGTTATGGTGGGCACTCTAAGGAGACTGCCGGTGACAAACCGGAGGAAGGTGGGGATGACGTCAAGTCATCATGGCCCTTACGGCCTGGGCTACACACGTGCTACAATGGTCGGTACAGAGGGTTGCCAAGCCGCGAGGTGGAGCTAATCTCACAAAACCGATCGTAGTCCGGATCGCAGTCTGCAACTCGACTGCGTGAAGTCGGAATCGCTAGTAATCGCGAATCAGAATGTCGCGGTGAATACGTTCCCGGGCCTTGTACACACCGCCCGTCACACCATGGGAGTGGGTTGCACCAGAAGTAGCTAGTCTAACCTTCGGGAGGACGGTTACCACGGTGTGATTCATGACTGGGGTGAAGTCGTAACAAGGTAGCCGTAGGGGAACCTGCGGCTGGATCACCTCCTTAATCGACGACATCAGCCTGCTGATGAGCTCCCACACGAATTGCTTGATTCATTGTAAAAGACGATGCTGTAACGCGACCCTGTTATAGGTCTGTAGCTCAGTTGGTTAGAGCGCACCCCTGATAAGGGTGAGGTCGGCAGTTCAAATCTGCCCAGACCTACCATTACATGGTTCAGCCGTAGAATACGGGGCCATAGCTCAGCTGGGAGAGCGCCTGCCTTGCACGCAGGAGGTCAGCGGTTCGATCCCGCTTGGCTCCACCACTTTCGCCGTACGCAGTAGCTTGTCAGAACTTAGAAATGAACATTCAGCTCGAATGTTGATTTCTGACTTTTGTCAGATCGTTCTTTAAAAATTCGGATATGTGATAGATATAGACTGATGGCCAGTTTCACTGCTGGTTAATCAGGCTAAGGTAAAATTTGTGAGTTCTGCTCGAAAGAGCAACATGCGAATTTTCGGCGAATGTCGTCTTCACAGTATAACCAGATTGCTTGGGGTTATATGGTCAAGTGAAGAAGCGCATACGGTGGATGCCTTGGCAGTCAGAGGCGATGAAAGACGTGGTAGCCTGCGATAAGCTTTGGGGAGTCGGCAAACAGACTGTGATCCAGAGATCTCTGAATGGGGGAACCCACTCAGCACAAGCTGAGTATCTTGTACTGAATACATAGGTGCAAGAGGCGAACCAGGGGAACTGAAACATCTAAGTACCCTGAGGAAAAGAAATCAACCGAGATTCCCTTAGTAGTGGCGAGCGAACGGGGACCAGCCCTTAAGTTGATTTGAGATTAGTGGAACGCTCTGGAAAGTGCGGCCATAGTGGGTGATAGCCCCGTACACGAAAATCTCTTGTCAATGAAATCGAGTAGGACGGAGCACGAGAAACTTTGTCTGAATATGGGGGGACCATCCTCCAAGGCTAAATACTACTGACTGACCGATAGTGAACCAGTACCGTGAGGGAAAGGCGAAAAGAACCCCGGAGAGGGGAGTGAAATAGAACCTGAAACCGTATGCGTACAAGCAGTGGGAGCCTACTTTGTTAGGTGACTGCGTACCTTTTGTATAATGGGTCAGCGACTTATATTCAGTGGCGAGCTTAACCGAATAGGGGAGGCGTAGCGAAAGCGAGTCTTAATAGGGCGTTTAGTCGCTGGGTATAGACCCGAAACCGGGCGATCTATCCATGGGCAGGTTGAAGGTTAGGTAACACTGACTGGAGGACCGAACCGACTACCGTTGAAAAGTTAGCGGATGACCTGTGGATCGGAGTGAAAGGCTAATCAAGCTCGGAGATAGCTGGTTCTCCTCGAAAGCTATTTAGGTAGCGCCTCATGTATCACTCCAGGGGGTAGAGCACTGTTTCGGCTAGGGGGTCATCCCGACTTACCAAACCGATGCAAACTCCGAATACCTGGAAGTGCCGAGCATGGGAGACACACGGCGGGTGCTAACGTCCGTCGTGAAAAGGGAAACAACCCAGACCGTCAGCTAAGGTCCCAAAGTCATGGTTAAGTGGGAAACGATGTGGGAAGGCTTAGACAGCTAGGAGGTTGGCTTAGAAGCAGCCACCCTTTAAAGAAAGCGTAATAGCTCACTAGTCGAGTCGGCCTGCGCGGAAGATGTAACGGGGCTCAAACCATGCACCGAAGCTACGGGTGTCATCTTTGATGACGCGGTAGAGGAGCGTTCTGTAAGCCTGTGAAGGTGAGTTGAGAAGCTTGCTGGAGGTATCAGAAGTGCGAATGCTGACATGAGTAACGACAATGCGAGTGAAAAACTCGCACGCCGAAAGACCAAGGTTTCCTGCGCAACGTTAATCGACGCAGGGTTAGTCGGTCCCTAAGGCGAGGCTGAAAAGCGTAGTCGATGGAAAACAGGTTAATATTCCTGTACTTCCAGTTATTGCGATGGAGGGACGGAGAAGGTTAGGCCAGCCTGGCGTTGGTTGTCCAGGTTTAAGGTGGTAGGCTGGAATCTTAGGCAAATCCGGGATTTCAAGGCCGAGAGCTGATGACGAGTTGCCTTTAGGCGACGAAGTGGTTGATACCATGCTTCCAAGAAAAGCTCCTAAGCTTCAGATAACTGGGAACCGTACCCCAAACCGACACAGGTGGTTAGGTAGAGAATACCAAGGCGCTTGAGAGAACTCGGGTGAAGGAACTAGGCAAAATGGCACCGTAACTTCGGGAGAAGGTGCGCCGGCGAGGGTGAAGGACTTGCTCCGTAAGCCCATGCCGGTCGAAGATACCAGGCCGCTGCGACTGTTTATTAAAAACACAGCACTCTGCAAACACGAAAGTGGACGTATAGGGTGTGACGCCTGCCCGGTGCCGGAAGGTTAATTGATGGGGTTAGCGCAAGCGAAGCTCTTGATCGAAGCCCCGGTAAACGGCGGCCGTAACTATAACGGTCCTAAGGTAGCGAAATTCCTTGTCGGGTAAGTTCCGACCTGCACGAATGGCGTAACGATGGCGGCGCTGTCTCCACCCGAGACTCAGTGAAATTGAAATCGCTGTGAAGATGCAGTGTATCCGCGGCTAGACGGAAAGACCCCGTGAACCTTTACTATAGCTTTGCACTGGACTTTGAATTTGCTTGTGTAGGATAGGTGGGAGGCTTTGAAGTGGGGACGCCAGTTCTCATGGAGCCATCCTTGAAATACCACCCTGGCAACTTTGAGGTTCTAACTCAGGTCCGTTATCCGGATCGAGGACAGTGTATGGTGGGTAGTTTGACTGGGGCGGTCTCCTCCCAAAGAGTAACGGAGGAGTACGAAGGTGCGCTCAGACCGGTCGGAAATCGGTCGTAGAGTATAAAGGCAAAAGCGCGCTTGACTGCGAGACAAACACGTCGAGCAGGTACGAAAGTAGGTCTTAGTGATCCGGTGGTTCTGTATGGAAGGGCCATCGCTCAACGGATAAAAGGTACTCCGGGGATAACAGGCTGATACCGCCCAAGAGTTCATATCGACGGCGGTGTTTGGCACCTCGATGTCGGCTCATCACATCCTGGGGCTGAAGCCGGTCCCAAGGGTATGGCTGTTCGCCATTTAAAGTGGTACGCGAGCTGGGTTTAGAACGTCGTGAGACAGTTCGGTCCCTATCTGCCGTGGACGTTTGAGATTTGAGAGGGGCTGCTCCTAGTACGAGAGGACCGGAGTGGACGAACCTCTGGTGTTCCGGTTGTCACGCCAGTGGCATTGCCGGGTAGCTATGTTCGGAAGAGATAACCGCTGAAAGCATCTAAGCGGGAAACTTGCCTCAAGATGAGATCTCACTGGGATCTTGAATCCCCTGAAGGGCCGTCGAAGACTACGACGTTGATAGGTTGGGTGTGTAAGCGCTGTGAGGCGTTGAGCTAACCAATACTAATTGCCCGTGAGGCTTGACCATATAACACCCAAGCAATTTGCTAGCGCAGATTGCGGTGGTGAAGACGAAACAACCGAAAGTTCGCAACATCACAAATATCGCATATCCGAATTCGCTGGGCTGTCCATCTGGACATTCTGGCAACAGAATTTCTTGACGACCATAGAGCATTGGAACCACCTGATCCCATCCCGAACTCAGCAGTGAAACGATGCATCGCCGATGGTAGTGTGGGGTTTCCCCATGTGAGAGTAGGTCATCGTCAAGATTCATTTCGCAAAACCCCTATCTGCGCATGCAGGTAGGGGTTTTGTCTTTAAGTAGAAGCTATCGCTTCTCCTGGTAGGCTGAACGGCCAGCTGGGGATGAAAAAGGTGGTTGACAGCGTTTTCGAATGCTGTATTATTCACCTCCCGCGACGAGAGATCGAAGCGAGCCAAGTGTTTGAAGCTAAACGAGTTTCTCGCAAAAAACTTCAAAATAAACGCTTGACAGCAAATGAGGAAAGCGTAGAATGCGCGCCTCGGTTGAGACGAAACGCTCTTAACCAAACGCTCTTTAACAAATCGAATCAAGCAATTCGTGTGGGTGCTTGTGAGTACGGACTGATAGTCACAAAGATTATCAGCATCACAAGTGGCCATGCGAGAAATCACATAGTCATTTGAGATTGCTGAGCCAAGTTTAGGGTTTCTTAAAAACCCAAGCAGTATTGAACTGAAGAGTTTGATCATGGCTCAGATTGAACGCTGGCGGCAGGCCTAACACATGCAAGTCGAGCGGATGACGGGAGCTTGCTCCTTGATTCAGCGGCGGACGGGTGAGTAATGCCTAGGAATCTGCCTGGTAGTGGGGGACAACGTTTCGAAAGGAACGCTAATACCGCATACGTCCTACGGGAGAAAGCAGGGGACCTTCGGGCCTTGCGCTATCAGATGAGCCTAGGTCGGATTAGCTAGTTGGTGAGGTAATGGCTCACCAAGGCGACGATCCGTAACTGGTCTGAGAGGATGATCAGTCACACTGGAACTGAGACACGGTCCAGACTCCTACGGGAGGCAGCAGTGGGGAATATTGGACAATGGGCGAAAGCCTGATCCAGCCATGCCGCGTGTGTGAAGAAGGTCTTCGGATTGTAAAGCACTTTAAGTTGGGAGGAAGGGCAGTAAGTTAATACCTTGCTGTTTTGACGTTACCGACAGAATAAGCACCGGCTAACTCTGTGCCAGCAGCCGCGGTAATACAGAGGGTGCAAGCGTTAATCGGAATTACTGGGCGTAAAGCGCGCGTAGGTGGTTCGTTAAGTTGGATGTGAAAGCCCCGGGCTCAACCTGGGAACTGCATCCAAAACTGGCGAGCTAGAGTACGGTAGAGGGTGGTGGAATTTCCTGTGTAGCGGTGAAATGCGTAGATATAGGAAGGAACACCAGTGGCGAAGGCGACCACCTGGACTGATACTGACACTGAGGTGCGAAAGCGTGGGGAGCAAACAGGATTAGATACCCTGGTAGTCCACGCCGTAAACGATGTCAACTAGCCGTTGGAATCCTTGAGATTTTAGTGGCGCAGCTAACGCATTAAGTTGACCGCCTGGGGAGTACGGCCGCAAGGTTAAAACTCAAATGAATTGACGGGGGCCCGCACAAGCGGTGGAGCATGTGGTTTAATTCGAAGCAACGCGAAGAACCTTACCAGGCCTTGACATGCAGAGAACTTTCCAGAGATGGATTGGTGCCTTCGGGAACTCTGACACAGGTGCTGCATGGCTGTCGTCAGCTCGTGTCGTGAGATGTTGGGTTAAGTCCCGTAACGAGCGCAACCCTTGTCCTTAGTTACCAGCACGTTATGGTGGGCACTCTAAGGAGACTGCCGGTGACAAACCGGAGGAAGGTGGGGATGACGTCAAGTCATCATGGCCCTTACGGCCTGGGCTACACACGTGCTACAATGGTCGGTACAGAGGGTTGCCAAGCCGCGAGGTGGAGCTAATCTCACAAAACCGATCGTAGTCCGGATCGCAGTCTGCAACTCGACTGCGTGAAGTCGGAATCGCTAGTAATCGCGAATCAGAATGTCGCGGTGAATACGTTCCCGGGCCTTGTACACACCGCCCGTCACACCATGGGAGTGGGTTGCACCAGAAGTAGCTAGTCTAACCTTCGGGAGGACGGTTACCACGGTGTGATTCATGACTGGGGTGAAGTCGTAACAAGGTAGCCGTAGGGGAACCTGCGGCTGGATCACCTCCTTAATCGACGACATCAGCCTACTGATGAGCTCCCACACGAATTGCTTGATTCATGGTTGAAGACGATCAAGATCCTGTATGGGTCTTGTGTTGTTCCTGGTCAGAACTTGGAAATGAGCATTCGCATCGAATGTTGATTTCTGACTTTTGTCAGATCGTTCTTTAAAAATTCGGATATGTGATAGATATAGACTGATGGCCAGTTTCACTGCTGGTTAATCAGGCTAAGGTAAAATTTGTGAGTTCTGCTCGAAAGAGCAACATGCGAATTTTCGGCGAATGTCGTCTTCACAGTATAACCAGATTGCTTGGGGTTATATGGTCAAGTGAAGAAGCGCATACGGTGGATGCCTTGGCAGTCAGAGGCGATGAAAGACGTGGTAGCCTGCGATAAGCTTTGGGGAGTCGGCAAACAGACTGTGATCCAGAGATCTCTGAATGGGGGAACCCACTCAGCACAAGCTGAGTATCTTGTACTGAATACATAGGTGCAAGAGGCGAACCAGGGGAACTGAAACATCTAAGTACCCTGAGGAAAAGAAATCAACCGAGATTCCCTTAGTAGTGGCGAGCGAACGGGGACCAGCCCTTAAGTTGATTTGAGATTAGTGGAACGCTCTGGAAAGTGCGGCCATAGTGGGTGATAGCCCCGTACACGAAAATCTCTTGTCAATGAAATCGAGTAGGACGGAGCACGAGAAACTTTGTCTGAATATGGGGGGACCATCCTCCAAGGCTAAATACTACTGACTGACCGATAGTGAACCAGTACCGTGAGGGAAAGGCGAAAAGAACCCCGGAGAGGGGAGTGAAATAGAACCTGAAACCGTATGCGTACAAGCAGTGGGAGCCTACTTTGTTAGGTGACTGCGTACCTTTTGTATAATGGGTCAGCGACTTATATTCAGTGGCGAGCTTAACCGAATAGGGGAGGCGTAGCGAAAGCGAGTCTTAATAGGGCGTTTAGTCGCTGGGTATAGACCCGAAACCGGGCGATCTATCCATGGGCAGGTTGAAGGTTAGGTAACACTGACTGGAGGACCGAACCGACTACCGTTGAAAAGTTAGCGGATGACCTGTGGATCGGAGTGAAAGGCTAATCAAGCTCGGAGATAGCTGGTTCTCCTCGAAAGCTATTTAGGTAGCGCCTCATGTATCACTCCAGGGGGTAGAGCACTGTTTCGGCTAGGGGGTCATCCCGACTTACCAAACCGATGCAAACTCCGAATACCTGGAAGTGCCGAGCATGGGAGACACACGGCGGGTGCTAACGTCCGTCGTGAAAAGGGAAACAACCCAGACCGTCAGCTAAGGTCCCAAAGTCATGGTTAAGTGGGAAACGATGTGGGAAGGCTTAGACAGCTAGGAGGTTGGCTTAGAAGCAGCCACCCTTTAAAGAAAGCGTAATAGCTCACTAGTCGAGTCGGCCTGCGCGGAAGATGTAACGGGGCTCAAACCATGCACCGAAGCTACGGGTGTCATCTTTGATGACGCGGTAGAGGAGCGTTCTGTAAGCCTGTGAAGGTGAGTTGAGAAGCTTGCTGGAGGTATCAGAAGTGCGAATGCTGACATGAGTAACGACAATGCGAGTGAAAAACTCGCACGCCGAAAGACCAAGGTTTCCTGCGCAACGTTAATCGACGCAGGGTTAGTCGGTCCCTAAGGCGAGGCTGAAAAGCGTAGTCGATGGAAAACAGGTTAATATTCCTGTACTTCCAGTTATTGCGATGGAGGGACGGAGAAGGTTAGGCCAGCCTGGCGTTGGTTGTCCAGGTTTAAGGTGGTAGGCTGGAATCTTAGGCAAATCCGGGATTTCAAGGCCGAGAGCTGATGACGAGTTGCCTTTAGGCGACGAAGTGGTTGATACCATGCTTCCAAGAAAAGCTCCTAAGCTTCAGATAACTGGGAACCGTACCCCAAACCGACACAGGTGGTTAGGTAGAGAATACCAAGGCGCTTGAGAGAACTCGGGTGAAGGAACTAGGCAAAATGGCACCGTAACTTCGGGAGAAGGTGCGCCGGCGAGGGTGAAGGACTTGCTCCGTAAGCCCATGCCGGTCGAAGATACCAGGCCGCTGCGACTGTTTATTAAAAACACAGCACTCTGCAAACACGAAAGTGGACGTATAGGGTGTGACGCCTGCCCGGTGCCGGAAGGTTAATTGATGGGGTTAGCGCAAGCGAAGCTCTTGATCGAAGCCCCGGTAAACGGCGGCCGTAACTATAACGGTCCTAAGGTAGCGAAATTCCTTGTCGGGTAAGTTCCGACCTGCACGAATGGCGTAACGATGGCGGCGCTGTCTCCACCCGAGACTCAGTGAAATTGAAATCGCTGTGAAGATGCAGTGTATCCGCGGCTAGACGGAAAGACCCCGTGAACCTTTACTATAGCTTTGCACTGGACTTTGAATTTGCTTGTGTAGGATAGGTGGGAGGCTTTGAAGTGGGGACGCCAGTTCTCATGGAGCCATCCTTGAAATACCACCCTGGCAACTTTGAGGTTCTAACTCAGGTCCGTTATCCGGATCGAGGACAGTGTATGGTGGGTAGTTTGACTGGGGCGGTCTCCTCCCAAAGAGTAACGGAGGAGTACGAAGGTGCGCTCAGACCGGTCGGAAATCGGTCGTAGAGTATAAAGGCAAAAGCGCGCTTGACTGCGAGACAAACACGTCGAGCAGGTACGAAAGTAGGTCTTAGTGATCCGGTGGTTCTGTATGGAAGGGCCATCGCTCAACGGATAAAAGGTACTCCGGGGATAACAGGCTGATACCGCCCAAGAGTTCATATCGACGGCGGTGTTTGGCACCTCGATGTCGGCTCATCACATCCTGGGGCTGAAGCCGGTCCCAAGGGTATGGCTGTTCGCCATTTAAAGTGGTACGCGAGCTGGGTTTAGAACGTCGTGAGACAGTTCGGTCCCTATCTGCCGTGGACGTTTGAGATTTGAGAGGGGCTGCTCCTAGTACGAGAGGACCGGAGTGGACGAACCTCTGGTGTTCCGGTTGTCACGCCAGTGGCATTGCCGGGTAGCTATGTTCGGAAGAGATAACCGCTGAAAGCATCTAAGCGGGAAACTTGCCTCAAGATGAGATCTCACTGGGATCTTGAATCCCCTGAAGGGCCGTCGAAGACTACGACGTTGATAGGTTGGGTGTGTAAGCGCTGTGAGGCGTTGAGCTAACCAATACTAATTGCCCGTGAGGCTTGACCATATAACACCCAAGCAATTTGCTAGCGCAGATTGCGGTGGTGAAGACGAAACGACCGAAAGTTCGCAACATCACAAATATCGCATATCCGAATTCGCTGGGCTGTCCATCTGGACATTCTGGCAACAGAATTTCTTGACGACCATAGAGCATTGGAACCACCTGATCCCATCCCGAACTCAGTAGTGAAACGATGCATCGCCGATGGTAGTGTGGGGTTTCCCCATGTGAGAGTAGGTCATCGTCAAGATTCATTTCGCAAAACCCCTATCTGCACATGCAGGTAGGGGTTTTGTCTTTAAGTAGGAACTACAGAGATTCGCAGGTACGTCCGAGGGACGGGCCAGCACACAGAATTTCTTGACGACCATAGAGCATTGGAACCACCTGATCCCATCCCGAACTCAGCAGTGAAACGATGCATCGCCGATGGTAGTGTGGGGCTTCCCCATGTGAGAGTAGGTCATCGTCAAGATTCAAATCCAAAGCCCCTGTCTGCGATGCAGACAGGGGCTTTGTCTTTCAGGCCCAAAAAACCCAGGGCTTGTGTGCGTCGCAATCAGGTCAGAACTGATAGCTGACCGTGGCACTGACATTGCGCTCTTCACCCATGTAGCAGTAGTTCAAGCTGGCACACGAAGTGATGTAGCTTTCATTGGTAAGGTTGTTGGCGTTCAAGCGCACATCCATCCCCCGCAGCCCGACCTTGCCCAGGTCATAGCCGATTGAGGCGTCGAACAGGGTATAGGAGGGCACCTTCATACTGTTTTCCGCATCCACCCAGCTGTACCCCACATACCGCACCCCACCACCCAAGCGCAGGCCATCCAGGGCCCCCTGGTGGAAGTTGTAGTCAGCCCAAAGCGAGAACATCTGTTTCGGTGCCTGGGTTGGCGAATTGCCCTTGTTATCCAGGTTGCCGGACACCAGGCTGGGCATCGACTTTGCGTACTCGATATCGGTAAAGGTATAGCCGCCCAGCAGCTTCAAGCTGTCGGTCAGTTGCACATGGGCCTCCAGTTCAAGCCCTTGTGAGCGAACTTGCCCTACAGGGCGATAGAAGTCCTCGTCAGGCTGCTTCGAGGCCAGGTTCTCTTGCTCGATGCGGAACACCGATGCGGTGAACAGATTGTCGCTACCCGGCGGCTGATACTTGATACCAGCCTCCCATTGAGTGCCCTCGGTCGGTGCCAGAGGGCGGCCTTGCTGATCGGACACGGTATTGGGGTTGAACGACTCCGAGTAGCTGACATAGGGCGCAATGCCATTCTCGAACAGGTAGAGCACCCCTGCGCGAGTAGTGAATCTGGAGCGCTGGTCACTGACTTTGGTGTTGCTGTCGCGATTCTCCTCGGACACCTTTACCCAGTCCTGGCGCAGTCCCAATGAGAAGCGCCATTGGTCCAGCTCCACCAGGTCCTGCAGGTAAACGCCCGTTTGTTGCAGGCGCCGCTGGTAACGGTTCTCGCCCAGCACCTGAAGGTTGCCGTTGCCGTACTGCGGGTTGCCGGCGTCCAGCGGATCGACTGTGCCATAACGCCAGGCTACGTCGGCCTTGCGTCGCTGGTAGTCGGCGCCCAGCAGCAGGGTGTGTTTGGCGGCCCCGGTAAAGAATTCCGCCTGCAGCATGTTATCGATGATGTACGAATGCAGGCGTTCGTCGCCGCCGGTATAGGCGCGGTTGAGGATATTGCTGTCGGCATCCGCCCAACCGGCGGAATACACCTGATCCATCGACACGTCGGTATCCTGGTAACGGAAGTTCTGGCGTGCTGTGAACACATCGTTGAAGCGATGCTCGAACTGGTAGCTGAAGGACTGTTGGGTACGCTCGTAGTTGTCGATACCCGGCTCGCCTTCGAAGAAGTGGTCAGACAGGCGCAATCCGTTGCGCTTGTGCAGCATGCCATCTGCGGGGTTGCCGCCGTGATAGCCGCCGTTGGGGTCGTGTTGCAGGTAGGCCTGCAGGGTGAGCGAAGTGTCTTCGCTGAAGTCGATGCTGACGGCCGGCGCGATGGCGTAGCGTTCTTCCTTGTTGTGGTCGAACTGCGTATCGGAAGCATCCGCCAGGCCTGTCAGGCGATAAGCGATACGCTTGTGGTCATCCACGGGGCCGCTGAAATCGAAACCCATGCCACGCTGGCCTTGGGTACCGAGGGTGGCATGGACTTGATGGTAGGGGGTGAACAGCGGCTTCTTGGTGGTCAGTGCCACCAGGCCTCCTGGCGAGCTACGGCCATACAGTACTGAAGACGGTCCCTTGAGAATATCGATGCGCTCAAGGAAGTATGGGTCCACCTGCATGGTGCTGTAGGTCCCGTTGTCTCCCATCGACTTGAGCCCGTCCACGTAGATGTTGTCTACCGAGCCGTCGTTGAAGCCTCGCATGGCTACATAATCATAACGGTGGGTCGCCCCATAGGGGTTGGTCAGTACCCCAGGTGTGTAGCGCATGGCTTGGGCAACGGTTTGTGAGCCTTGGTCGTCCATCTGCTGACGGGTAACCACCGAGACCGATTGTGATGTCTCTACCAGCGGCATGCTGGTCTTGGTCGCCACCTGGCTGTGGGTAGCGTTGTAACCCTCCATGCTGCCCAATGCATTGCCAAGGGTGAAGCTACGGACATCGGTGTCTGGCAATGACAATGCAGCGCCTTGGGGTTGTACCTGCAGCACGTAGCTGCGGCCGTTCTGGTTGACGGCTTCCAGGCCGCTGCCATTTAGCAACTGGCGCAGTGCCTGATCGGTAGAGTACTGCCCCTGCAGGCCGTTCGACTGCAAGCCTTGGGTGAGTTGGGGTGTGCTCGACAGGGTGATGCCAGCCTGGCGGGCGAACTCGTTGAGCACATCATCCAACTGACCTGCCGGGATCGCATAGCGGTGGCTCACCTGGGCCGTTTCAGCTGCTATGGAAAGTTGTGTTACGGCTGTCAGGCCCAAGACGGTGCCAAACAGGGCAGCCCGGACTGCTTTGCGTAAAAGCACTGAGTGCAAGACAGGTCGAAAATCATTCGCATTTAATGTGCGCATATGCACGGGAGCGGTAGGCATGTGGGGTCCGTTGAAGTGAGAGGGCAGGAGGTGTCGCTTACTGTCCTAGCCGGACCGACATTCAAAACCCGTCAAAAAGATATTGGGGCCGCTACGCGCCCCATCGCCGGCAAGCCAGCTCCCACAGGTATTGCATAGCCCTCAGGCCTTGTGCGATCTCTGTGGGAGCTGGCTTGCCGGCGATGGGCTGCATAGCAGCCCTGAACGCAAAAGCCGCCGTCAGCTCAGGCCAGCCCCTCCACGCGCACCCACCAGCGTGTACGTTGGCGAAGCCGTACGGGTAGCGTCCGTGGTAGCAGCTGTAGCAGTTGCTCCGGGTCTTCGAGGCGGAATACACCCGACAGGCGCAAATCGGCAATGTCGTCGTTGCAGCCCAGATAACCATGGCGATAACGGCTGACCTGCGCAAGGAAGTCGAACAGGCGCATGTTCCGGGTGACGATCAGGCCTTCTGTCCAGGCCATCGCATCCATGTCCACCTGCTCGAGCCGGTGTGTGCCTAACGCATCCAGACGCCAGTTCTGGCCGCTTTCGATCCATTGCAGCTGGCCATTGTCAGGCCGGTGTATCGCCACCCTGCCATGGCTGACACTGACCTGCGTGCAGTCGCTGTCCTGACGCGCCACAAAGCGTCCTTCGAACCCTTCCAGTAACGCGTCACGAGTTTCTACAAGCAAGGAACGCTGCGGGTTGCAGGCAATCATCAATTCCCCCTGCTTCAGGCGGACCAGGCGCTGCTGGTCATTGAAGGCCAGGTCGACGGTACTGCGGGTGTTGAGTTGCATCTGCGAGCCATCGGGAAGCGCAAAGCTGCGTCGTTCGCCCGTGCCGGTGGCGTAGTCTGATGTCCAGTCGTTGACCGCATCGAGGTCTTTTCCCAGCCATGCCGCCGTCCCTACCATGGCAACGCCGCCAAGCAGTTTCAGCGCCTGCCGACGATGCAGGCGGCGCTGGCTGGTCTCCAGGGTTTGCAAAGCCAGCCCGGCACCGGGTATGGCACGCAGGTCGAGGTCCTGATGCAGGTGAATTACTCGTTGCCAAGCCTGCTCGTGTTCGTGGTGGGCAGTGCGCCATTGCCTGCACTCTTGTTGCAGGGCAGGGGCATGCCCGCTCTCGCGCAGCCTCAGCATCAACTGGATGGCCTGCTTGACTGCTGTTGCGCCGGGCTGTGAAGCGGTCATTGCGTCAACACTCGTCGGCGTAGCGCAGCAAGTAGCAATGGTAGAGCGCGTCGGCGATATAGCGCTCCACGGTACGCACCGAGATCCCCATCTGGTCGGCGATCGCCTGGTGCTTCAGCCCCTCGCATTGGGCAAGCAGGAATGCACGACATACTTTGGGTTTGAGGCCTTCGAGCATGCGCGCGATGCGCTCCAGCAATTCCAGCAGCAGCTCACGGGTTTCGGCCGAAGGGGCCTGCGCTTCCGGCAACTGTGCCAGCGCCTCGAGATAGGCCCTGTGCAGTTCCTCGCGCCGCCAGTGGTCGATCACGAGCCCACGCGCAACCGTTCTCAGGAAAGCCCGGGGTGTGTTCAGTTGCAGATGTTCGCGACGTTGCAACAGGCGTACGAAGGTGTCCTGGGCCAGGTCTGCGGCATCGGCGGCGTTGCCCAGCTTGCTGCGTAGCCAGGCATGCAACCAGCCGTGGTGGTCACTGTAGAGCGTTTGCACGGAATCGTTGCTGGGCATGGGTGAGGGCGCTGCTATCAATGGACATGAATGATAATTAGTCTCATTGTTGGCGGTAGCCGATCAATTTGCAACCCAGCCGACTGCACCATGCGTGCAGTCACTACTCGCTAGCGCCCCAGTTGCGTATCCAGATACTTGCGGATTACCCGCGATGCGTTATTCAGGTGCCGTTCCAGCACCGCTACCGCTTCGTCCACCAGCTTGTCGCCAGCCGCATCCGCCAGTGCGTTGTGATCGTCCTGGGTGAGCTTGCCCAGGCCCATGGACGAAAGATGAAACCGCAGGAAGCGTTCTTCCTCGTTCAGTTCGTCCTCGATCAGGCGCAGCAGTTTCTTGTTCGGCGCCTTGTTGTACAACGACATGTGGAACAGGCGATTGAGGCGGCCGATTTCAGCGTGACGGGTTTCGTTTTCCAGTTGCTGGATATACCCGCGGGCGCTGGCGATGTCGCTGGCATCGAGCAGCGGAATGGACTGGCGCAGCGCCTCGGTCTCGAGCAGCACGCGCAGGGCATAGGTGTCCACCGCGTCCTCGCCGATCAACGGCGCAACCACCGCACCCTTGTGCATTTCCACTTTCAGCAGCGATTGCGCCTCGAGCTGGCGCAGGGCCTCGCGCACGGGCATGCGGCTGACACCGAACAAGGTGGCGAGCTCTTGTTGTCTTACGGCAGTACCTGGAGGCAAGCGGCCATCAAGAATGGCACTGCGCAGGCGTTCTTCGATCACGCCACGGGCCTGGTGCGGCAACAGCTGCTCGCTGGCCAGCACATTGCTCAATTTGATTTTCTCGGCCACGCGACGTCTGCCTCAACGATGACTAAAGTTGGATCCAATGACACTAGTAACAGCTCTTGGGGGTGTCAAACCTTTACCGGTAATGGAACCGGCGCCCCAAAAGCGCGGCTATGGTGGATGAAGTCGCCTGTCAAAGGAAGCGGCCTATAAAAGGTTATAACCAGAAAGTGTAGGTCGAGTGACCGGCGGGTGCATGATTGCAGGGTGCCATTGTCTTTTGCCGTGGCAAGCCGCACCATCGCTGCTTTCGACTGGCCTGAACAGGGCTTCGCAGTGGCGATATCCTGGATGCTCAAAACCGTTGTGCAACGTGTCGGCTTTGCTGCGCTGCTGGGCAGCCTGCTGCTGGGCGGCTTGCACGCGGATTGGGACTTTTCCCAGATCAGCCGCAAGTCGCAGGCCCTGTATGGCCCCTTGGGCGCCGGGCAGGGCCGTATCGATGCCTGGCAGAGCCTGATGGCTACGCAGAAGCAGGGTACGGAGCTTGAGCGATTGCAGGTGGTCAACCGCTTCTTCAACCAGCAATTGCGCTATGTAGAGGACATCGACCTGTGGCATGAGGTCGACTATTGGGCCACACCGGTGCAGGCGCTGATCAAGGGTGCAGGGGACTGCGAGGACTACGCCATCGCCAAGTATTTCAGCCTGCGGCGCATGGGTATTCCCAGTGAAAAGCTGCGCATCACCTACGTAAAGGCGCTGCGGCAGAACCGGGCGCACATGGTCCTGACCTATTATTCAAGCCCACAGGCACAACCATTGGTGCTCGACAGCCTGATGGATGCCATCAAGCCGGCGAGCCAGCGTACCGACTTGCTGCCGGTGTACGCCTTCAATGGTGAGGGATTGTGGCTGACGGGCGCCGCAGGCAACAAGAAGGTCGGCGATACCAAGCGGCTGTCACGCTGGCAGGATTTGCTGAAGAAAATGCAGGCCGAAGGGTTCCCGGCCGAGCCGGTTTACTGAAGGAGCACAGATGTCACTGTTCAAACAATTGCTGTTGGCCATTTGCCTGTTCCTGGTGGTCGCCTTCAGTGGCAGTTTCATGGTCAGCCTGGAAAGCTCGCGCAGCCAGTACGTCAACCAGTTGCGCTCGCACGCCCAGGATGCGGCGACAGCGCTGGCGCTGTCGCTGACGCCGAATATCGATGATCCGGCGATGGTCGAGCTGATGGTCAGTTCGATCTTCGACAGTGGTTACTACTCAAGTATCAAGGTTGTCGACCTAGGCTCCAATGCTGTGCTGGTAGAGCGCCACGACGAGCCGGACCCCGGCGGTGTACCGCGCTGGTTCGTGGGCCTGATCGGCCTGGAAGCTGCCGGCGGCGATGCCATCGTCAGCCGTGGCTGGCAGCAGGCTGCGCGCGTTGAGGTGATCAGCCACCCGATGTTCGCCATTGCCAAGCTCTGGCAAAGCGCCCTGGGCAGCCTGGGTTGGCTGCTGCTGTGTGGTGCGGCCAGTGCGGTACTCGGCGCCTTGCTCCTGCGTCGCCAGTTGCGGCCGCTGGACTACATGGTTGAGCAGTCCCACGCCATTGCCCGCCGCGAATTCCTCAGCCTGCCCGAGTTGCCGCGCACACCGGAGCTGCGTCGGGTAGTGCAGGCGATGAACCAGATGGTCGAGAAGCTCAAGGCACTGTTCACCGAGCAGGCCGAGCGCAGCGAGCGGCTGCGTGCCGAGTCTTACCAGGACAGCCTGACCGGGCTCTCCAACCGCCGTTATTTCGAGATGCAGTTGAACATGCGTGTGAGCAACCTGGAAGAAGCGCGCGCCGGTTACCTGCTGTTGCTGCGGGTCCAGGGGCTGGCGGGGTTGAACGCCCGTCTTGGCGGCCAGCGTACCGACCAGTTGCTACAGGCTGTGGGTGAGCAGTTGCGTCGCACCTGTGCCAGCTATCCGGAAACCAACGATCTGATTTCCCGTAGCCGCGGGGGCGAGTTTGCCGTGTTGGCGCCGGGCATGGTGCATGAAGAGGCGGTACAGCTTGCCCAGGCCTTGGAAGCAACGCTGCACAGTCTGCACGAAACAGGCGCCAGTGATATCGACCCGGTGGCTTGTATCGGCCTGGCGCCGTTCAGCCCCGGTGATTCACCACAGGCATTGCTGAAGCTTGCCGACGAGGCGCTGGCGCGCGCCGAGAACCAGCCAACACCGGGTTGGGTATGCCTTGAGCAAGGTGTGGCTGCAGTTGCTGCGGATAGCCAGCATGTCTGGCATGAGCGGCTGGACCAGGCGTTCAACAATGGGCATTTCGAACTGTTCTTCCAGCCAGTGGTAGATTGCGCTTCTGTGCAACGGGTATTGCACCACAAGGTGATTTCGCGTTTGCAGGATGGCCATGGCGAGGCGCTGCCGGCAGGTCGCTTCCTGCCCTGGCTGGAGCGCTTCGGCTGGATGCCGCGGCTTGATGTGCTGGTGTTGGAGAAGGTGCTGGCGCACCTTCGAGGGCATGAACAGGTGTTGGCGCTGAACCTGTCCGCCGCCACCCTGGCCGACCCCAAGGCCCTCCAGCGTGTCTTCGAGCTTCTGGGCCAGAACACGGCGCTTGGCCCGCGGCTGGTTTTCGAAATTGGCGAGGAACAGTTGCCTGAGCAGGCGGTTCTGGAACAACTCACCCGGCGCCTGCACGCGCTTGGCTTCGGCTTGGCGCTGCAACGCTTTGGTGGGCGTTTCAGCATGATCGGCAACCTGGCGCACCTGGGCCTGGCATACCTGAAGATCGATGGCAGCTACATCCGCAACATTGACCAAGAGCAGCACAAGCGGCTGTTCATCGAGGCGGTCCAGCGTGCCGCACACAGTATCGACCTGCCGCTGATTGCCGAGCGGGTCGAGACGGAAGGTGAGCGGTTGGTGTTGCGGGAGATGGGTGTAGGCGGGATTCAGGGGCAGTTGGTTGGTGAGCCTGCCCCCTGGCGCTGAGGGTATGCGGTCCCTTGTAGGAGCGGCCTTGTGTCGCGAAAGGGCTGCACAGCGGCCCCAGGATTTCAGCAAAGACGCAAAAATCGCTGGGGCTGCTGTGCAGCCCTTTCGCGACACAAGGCCGCTCCTACAACGAACACGGTAGGAATGGCGGTCAACGCTCGCGCAACGCCTCCGAACGCGCCTTCATGATCGGCTTGAGCAGGTAGCTCATGATGGTCTTCTTGCCGGTCATGATATCGACCGTCGCCACCATCCCCGGAATAATCAGCAGCGGCTTCTCGTCAGTGCCCAGGTGGCTGCGGTCGGTGCGCAGCTTGATCAGGTAATAGGTGGTCTTCTTGTCTTCATCGGTGATGGTGTCGGCACCGATCTGCTCCAGCTTGGCCTTCAGCCCACCGTAGATGGTGTAGTCATAGGCCGTGAACTTGACCGTCGCTTCCTGACCAGGGTGCAGGAAGGCGATGTCCTTGGGCAGGATCTTCGCCTCGATAACCAGTGAGTCGTCCAGCGGCACGATTTCTATGATATCGCTGCCCGGCTGGATCACCCCGCCAATGGTATTCACCAGCAGTTGCTTGACGATACCGCGTACCGGCGAAGTAACCATGGTGCGGTGCACGCGATCATCCAGCGCCTTGCTGGTCGCCGTGGCTTTGTTCAGCTCTGTGCGCGCTTCGTTCAGCTGGGTCAGCGCTTCGCTACGGAATTTGCCACGGGTCTCTTCGATCTTGCTTTGCACCTCGCGAATGGCCGCCTCGGCACGCGGGATAGCCAGCGCTGTGGAGTCCAGCTGACCGCGGTTCTCCACCTCGGCACGACGCAGGCGCAGCACCTCAACCTGCGAGATTGCGCCGGTTGCCACCAGTGGCTCGGACATGCTGATCTCTTTACGCAACAGTTCCAGGCTGTTGGCGTACTGGGCGCGCTTTGAACTGAACTCGCGCAGCTCCTGCTGGCGCTGGACCAGTTGTTGCTGCAAGCCACCAATCTCGTCCTGCAGTTGCTGGCGCCGGCTCTGGTACAGCGACTCTTCGCTTGCTGCCTGGCTTGGCGCGGCCTTGCGCAGTTCCTCATCGATCTTCAACGGGGTGTCGCCCACTTCGGCACTCAGGCGCTCGACGCGCAAAGCCATGGCCAGGCGGTCGGCCTCGGTTTCACCCACGTTGGAGGCGAATCGGGTTTCATCCAGGCGCAGCAATGGCTGGCCCACTTCGACAATCTGCCCTTCCTTGGCGAAGATCTCGGCGACTATGCCCCCCTCCAGGTTCTGAATCTTCTGCACCTTGGACGACGGAATGGCCTTGCCTTCACCCCGCGTAACTTCGTCGATGGGCGCGACGCTGGCCCACACGATCAGGAACACGAAGAACAGGATTACGCCCCAGATGGTCAGCCGCACGACTCGCGGCGCATCCTCGATCAGGGCCTTGTTGACCTCTGGCAGCGGCTGCCCGCCCAGTGAATCGGACCCTTTGAAATAGCGCCGCAGGCCTTCCTTGAATTGCCCTACATCCAGCTTATGCAACACTGATCTGCCCCTTCTTCAGCGCATCCATGACCGCGGCTTTCGGGCCGTCGGCGACAATCTGCCCGCGATCGATCACGATCAGTCGGTCCACCAGTGACAGCAGCGAGGCACGGTGAGTGACCAGCAGCACCGTCTTGCCTTCCACTACCGCCTGCAGCCGCTGCTTGAGGCGTTCTTCGCCGGTGTTGTCCATGGCGCTGGTCGGTTCGTCCAGCAGCAGGATCTGCGGGTTGAGCAACAGCGCGCGGCCCAGGGCGACGTTCTGTCGCTGGCCGCCGGACAGGTTCTGCCCGCGCTCACCCACCTGCAGCTCGTAGCCGTCCGGGTGCAACCGGGCGAATTCATGTACGCCTGCCAGTTCAGCAGCCTGCAGGATCAACTCATCCTCGATGTAGCGGGCCCCGCTGACCAGGTTATCGCGCAGGGTACCGGCCAGCAGCTGAATGTCCTGCGGCACGTAGCCGATGTTGTGGCGCAGTTCGCTGACGTCGATCTGGCGAATGTCCACGCCGTCGACCAGCAGCGAGCCGCCGTCGGCCTCGTACAGGCCGACGATGAGCTTGGCCAACGAGCTCTTGCCCGAGCCACTGCGGCCGATGATACCCACCTTCTCGCCGGGGCGGATGGTGAGGTTGATGTTCTTCAGGGCCTGGTTCTGTTGGTTCGGATAGGTGAAATCGACCCCGCGGAACTCGACGCTGCCCTGCAGCACCTTGCGGCTCAGTGGGCGTTCTTCGAAGTTGCGCTCTTGCGGTAGTTCCATCATGTGGTCGGTGGAGACCATGGTCACCTTGGCTTGCTGGTAGCGGGCGAGCAGGCCGTTGAGCTGGCCCAGCGGCCCGAGGGCGCGGCCGCTGAGCATGTAGCAGGCTACCAGGCCGCCCATGCTCAGGTTGCCGTCGATGATCAGGTATACGCCGACACAGATCATTGCCACGCCTGCGAGTTGCTGGATCAGCAGGGTGATGTTCATCGCCAGGCTAGACAGCACTTTCACCCGCAGTTCGAGGCGGCTGAGGGTACCGAGGGTCTGCTCCCACATGTACTGGCGTTCGCTTTCGGCGTTGTTGACCTTTACCGCATCCAGGCCGGCAAGGGTCTCGATCAGGCTGGACTGGCGCTCCGAAGCCAGGGCCATGGTCCGTTCCATCGTCGCCATCAGTGGCCGTTGCAGTGCATAACCGATGCCCAGGGCCAGCGGGAAGGCGATGATCGGTATCCACACCAGATGCCCGCCAATGATGGCGATGACGATCAGGATAAGCACGGTGAAGGGCAGGTCGATCAGGCTGGTCAGGGTCAGCGAGGCGAGGAAGTCCCGCAGGCCCTGGAACTCATGAATGTTCTGGGCAAAGCTGCCGACCCTGGCAGGGCGGTACTTCATCGACATGCCGACGATACGTTCGAACAGCGTTGCCGAAATGATCAGGTCGGTCTTCTTGCCGGCCAGGTCCAGGCACAAGCCGCGCAGGCCCTTGAGGATCAGGTCGAAGATGTAGGCGCCGGCGATGCCGACGGCCAGTACCCAGAGGGTCGAGGTGGCCTGGTTGGGTACCACCCGGTCATATACGTTCATCACGAACAGTGGCGCGGCCAGGGCGATCAGGTTGATCACCAGGCTGGCGGCGATGGCGTCGATATACAGCCATTTGCTGCGCAGCAAGGTATCGCGGAACCACGACTTCGCCCGCGGGATGAGGTTGCCGTGGTTGACGTCGAACTTGTGCTGCGGCTGGGCAAAGAATACCCGGCCACTGTAATCGCTCTGCAGGGCTTCGCGGCTGACATGCACCTCGCCGCCATCGCTCTCGCTAAGCAACAGGCGTGCGGTGTCTTCGTTCTCCCAGCCCAGCAGGACGGCGCTGCGGCCTTCCTTGAGCAGCAACATGGCTGGCATGGCGATGCTCGGGATCTGCTCCAGCTTACGCTGCAGCAGGCGCCCCTGCAGCCCGGCCCTGGCGGCAGCGCGGGGCAGCAACTCGGGGCTCAGGCGCTGGGCCGGCAACGGCAGGCCGGTGGTCAGCATGACCCGGCTTGCAGGTTTCTGGTGCAGGACACACAGGCTCAACAGACTATCCAGCAGGGGATCGTCATGCTGACTGCGTGGATCGTGGCTGAGTTGGACTCGACTGACTTCGGATTCCACGCGGCGCTCTCTTCATCCTTGTGGTGGGTGGGGTGGGTGTGCCGCCGTTCAGGCTGGCTCACCCGTGCTGCCAGGCAGTGGTCATGAGGCTACGGCACCCTGGCGCTTGGGCAACGGGCTAATGGTCGCCTTGAATCGGTATTGAGTAAACAGTTCTGCGGTCTTCATTCCTGGCAGACGGTGCTGGGTGGTGGATGTTTCATTTTTGATCCAGTCAGCATCCAGGTCGAATCAGTTTTCAGCATAGCCTGCCATCCAGCTGGCGACAGAGGTGTTGCGGTATCGCTCTGCACCATTGTCAAGAAACAGGCGCTGATTTGTTGACGAACTTGCGCGACTAATTAGGCAAAATTCATCTATTAGCAAAGCGTTCTCTGGCAAGCCTGGTCTATACAACGGTAACGCTTTCTCATATTTGGGCTGGCAGTATTTACGCTGTGGTTCGCTATCTCTTTGATCTGCGGCAAATTGACACCCTTATTATGCAACTGTACTGGCTGCCGACGGCCGCGAACTGTCACAAGGCCCAGGTTCTGCGTGGCCTCCAGACACCGTCTGGCCCCCTTTAGGCAAGGTTTATGCTTCTGAAAAAGCTATTATTTGAGCGAGCGGAAGGTGATTTGTAAATTGACGCTCGAATTTTGACAATTGCCGATGAAAGGGTGTCCTGACCCATCCGATACCATCACCTAAGCGCCGAGAAAGATGCTCTAAATGTCGCGCTGAGCGCGCTTTAGGTGATGTATGGCACTTGTCCCTAATAAGCACATGGTTAATATGCGAATATCAATGTGACATTACATTGCCGATTGTTTAGGATGGCAGAATGCGGGTCAATAGTTTGGCATTCAGTCGAGCCTAATAAGTCGTAGACGGAATATTGACGCCGGTAAGCGTCGAAAGATCATCAACATAGTTCCGCCTGAAGTGGTCTGCGAGTGCCGCTCTGGCAGGGAAGTACCTATCGGGTCACACGGAGAGTCCAATGAGCAGCGTTGTAGCCATCGTCAAAAGTATTGTTGGCCAGGTTATTGCGGTATCCCCTGAGGGCATTCGGCGTGTTCTGATCGAAGGAGACCGCCTGCTGGTCGGTGAGGAAGTGCTCACTGGCCCAGGCGGTGCAATTACTTTGGAACTGGCCGATGGCCGTTTGCTGGATCTGGGTCGAGACAGCCAGTGGAGCGCTGATGCGCCGGACAGCAGCACCGACCTGAGTCAGGCTACCGCGCAGGCCGCGCCGTCGGTGGAAGAGCTGCAACAGGCGATCGCTGCCGGTGTCGACCCGACTACCGAACTTGAGGCGACTGCGGCTGGCCCGTCGTCGTCGGGCGGTGGTGGCGCACTTGGCGGTGGCCACAGCTTTGTCATGCTCGAAGAAACCGCAGGCCGGGTCGACCCTACCGTCGGCTTTCCGACTGATGGGCTGGGCTTTGCTGCCGTGCTCGATGGCGAAGAGGTTGGCGTGCTGGATACCACCAGCAACAACCAGGTGACTACACCGACGACCGACACCAACGTTTCTACTGACCTGGTTCTTGACGCTACCTCTTCCATCAGCGAGGCGGGTGGCGTAATCGTTTATACCGCTACAGTTGGCCAGGCGCCGGCCACAAACCTGTTGGTCACCCTGTCCAACGGTGCCGTGATTGTGATTCCGGCCGGGCAGACCACTGGTAGCGTAAACGTCGTGGTCCCCGCGAACGATACCCCATATATCGACGGTGGCCAGATTTCGGCGACCGTAACGGGCACCACCGGGGGCAGCGGGCTGACAGTGATTGTGCCGCAAACACCAGCGGTTACTCAGGTTACCGATACCGTCGACACCACCACTGCGACCCTGACGGCCACTCCGTCGGTGACCGAAGGCGGGGTGATCACCTACACCGTGACCCTGAGCAACCCTGCCCAGACCCCGGTGACCGTGACCCTGTCCAACGGCCAGACCATCACCGTCGAAGCTGGCAAGACCCAGGGCAGCGTTGACTTCGAGACCCCGGCGAACGACGTCTACAACAACGGCTCGACCGTTAGCGTGACCATCGAAAGCGCCACCGGCGGCAACTTCGAACAGCTGACGCCGAATCCGACCCCGGCCCAGACCACGATCAACGACTCGGTCGATACCACCACCGCAACGCTGACCGCTTCGCCAAGCGTCACTGAAGGCGGCGTGATCACCTACACCGTGACCCTGAGCAACCCTGCCCAGACCCCGGTAACCGTGACCCTGTCCAACGGCCAGACCATCACTGTCGAAGCCGGCAAGACCCAGGGCAGCGTCGACTTCGAGACCCCGGCGAACGACGTCTATAACAACGGCTCGACTGTCAGCACCACGATTACCGGTGCCACCGGCGGCAACTTCGAACAGCTGACGCCGAATCCGACCCCGGCGCAGACCACGATCAACGACTCGGTCGATACCACCACCGCGACCCTGACGGCCACTCCGTCGGTGACCGAAGGCGGCGTGATCACCTACACCGTGACCCTGAGCAACCCTGCCCAGACCCCGGTAACCGTGACCCTGTCCAACGGCCAGACCATCACTGTCGAAGCCGGCAAGACCCAGGGCAGCGTTGACTTCGAGACCCCGGCGAACGACGTCTATAACAACGGCTCGACTGTCAGCACCACGATTACCGGTGCGACCGGCGGCAACTTCGAGCAACTGACGCCGAACCCGACCCCGGCCCAGACCACGATCAACGACTCGGTCGACACCACCACTGCGACCCTGACGGCCACTCCGTCGGTGACCGAAGGCGGCGTGATCACCTACACCGTGACCCTGAGCAACCCGGCCCAGACCCCGGTGACCGTGACCCTGTCCAACGGCCAGACCATCACCGTTGAAGCTGGCAAGACCCAGGGCAGCGTCGACTTCGAGACCCCGGCGAACGACGTCTATAACAACGGCTCGACTGTCAGCACCACGATTACCGGTGCCACCGGCGGCAACTTCGAACAGCTGACGCCGAACCCGACCCCGGCCCAGACCACGATCAACGACTCGGTCGACACCACCACTGCGACCCTGACGGCCACTCCGTCGGTGACCGAAGGCGGCGTGATCACCTACACCGTGACCCTGAGCAACCCTGCCCAGACCCCGGTAACCGTGACCCTGTCCAACGGCCAGACCATCACCGTTGAAGCTGGCAAGACCCAGGGCAGCGTCGACTTCGAGACCCCGGCGAACGACGTCTATAACAACGGCTCGACTGTCAGCACCACGATTACCGGTGCCACCGGCGGCAACTTCGAACAGCTGACGCCGAATCCGACCCCGGCGCAGACCACGATCAACGACTCGGTCGATACCACCACCGCGACCCTGACGGCCACTCCGTCGGTGACCGAAGGCGGCGTGATCACCTACACCGTGACCCTGAGCAACCCGGCCCAGACTCCGGTGACCGTGACCCTGTCCAACGGCCAGACCATCACCGTTGAAGCTGGCAAGACCCAGGGCAGCGTCGACTTCGAGACCCCGGCGAACGACGTCTATAACAACGGCTCGACTGTCAGCACCACGATTACCGGTGCCACCGGCGGCAACTTCGAACAGCTGACGCCGAACCCGACCCCGGCCCAGACCACGATCAACGACTCGGTCGACACCACCACTGCGACCCTGACGGCCACTCCGTCGGTGACCGAAGGCGGCGTGATCACCTACACCGTGACCCTGAGCAACCCGGCCCAGACTCCGGTGACCGTGACCCTGTCCAACGGCCAGACCATCACCGTCGAAGCCGGCAAGACCCAGGGCAGCGTCGACTTCGAGACCCCGGCGAACGACGTCTATAACAACGGCTCGACTGTCAGCACCACGATTACCGGTGCCACCGGCGGCAACTTCGAACAGCTGACGCCGAATCCGACCCCGGCGCAGACCACGATCAACGACTCGGTCGATACCACCACCGCGACCCTGACGGCCACTCCGTCGGTGACCGAAGGCGGCGTGATCACCTACACCGTGACCCTGAGCAACCCTGCCCAGACCCCGGTAACCGTGACCCTGTCCAACGGCCAGACCATCACCGTTGAAGCTGGCAAGACCCAGGGCAGCGTCGACTTCGAGACCCCGGCGAACGACGTCTATAACAACGGCTCGACTGTCAGCACCACGATTACCGGTGCCACCGGCGGCAACTTCGAACAGCTGACGCCGAATCCGACCCCGGCGCAGACCACGATCAACGACTCGGTCGATACCACCACCGCGACCCTGACGGCCACTCCGTCGGTGACCGAAGGCGGCGTGATCACCTACACCGTGACCCTGAGCAACCCGGCCCAGACTCCGGTGACCGTGACCCTGTCCAACGGCCAGACCATCACCGTTGAAGCTGGCAAGACCCAGGGCAGCGTCGACTTCGAGACCCCGGCGAACGACGTCTATAACAACGGCTCGACTGTCAGCACCACGATTACCGGTGCCACCGGCGGCAACTTCGAACAGCTGACGCCGAACCCGACCCCGGCCCAGACCACGATCAACGACTCGGTCGACACCACCACTGCGACCCTGACGGCCACTCCGTCGGTGACCGAAGGCGGCGTGATCACCTACACCGTGACCCTGAGCAACCCTGCCCAGACCCCGGTAACCGTGACCCTGTCCAACGGCCAGACCATCACCGTTGAAGCTGGCAAGACCCAGGGCAGCGTCGACTTCGAGACCCCGGCGAACGACGTCTATAACAACGGCTCGACTGTCAGCACCACGATTACCGGTGCCACCGGCGGCAACTTCGAACAGCTGACGCCGAACCCGACCCCGGCCCAGACCACGATCAACGACTCGGTCGACACCACCACCGCGACCCTGACGGCCACTCCGTCGGTGACCGAAGGCGGCGTGATCACCTACACCGTGACCCTGAGCAACCCGGCCCAGACTCCGGTGACCGTGACCCTGTCCAACGGCCAGACCATCACCGTTGAAGCTGGCAAGACCCAGGGCAGCGTCGACTTCGAGACCCCGGCGAACGACGTCTATAACAACGGCTCGACTGTCAGCACCACGATTACCGGTGCCACCGGCGGCAACTTCGAACAGCTGACGCCGAATCCGACCCCGGCCCAGACCACGATCAACGACTCGGTCGATACCACCACCGCAACGCTGACCGCTTCGCCAAGCGTCACCGAAGGCGGCGTGATCACCTACACCGTGACCCTGAGCAACCCGGCCCAGACCCCGGTGACCGTGACCCTGTCCAACGGCCAGACCATCATTGTCGAAGCCGGCAAGACCCAGGGCAGCGTCGACTTCGAGACCCCGGCGAACGACGTCTATAACAACGGCTCGACCGTTAGCGTGACCATCGAGAGCGCCACCGGCGGCAACTTCGAGCAACTGACGCCGAATCCGACCCCGGCCCAGACCACGATCAACGACTCGGTCGACACCACCACTGCGACCCTGACGGCCACTCCGTCGGTGACCGAAGGCGGCGTGATCACCTACACCGTGACCCTGAGCAACCCGGCCCAGACTCCGGTGACCGTGACCCTGTCCAACGGCCAGACCATCACCGTTGAAGCTGGCAAGACCCAGGGCAGCGTCGACTTCGAGACCCCGGCGAACGACGTCTATAACAACGGCTCGACTGTCAGCACCACGATTACCGGTGCGACCGGCGGCAACTTCGAGCAACTGACGCCGAACCCGACCCCGGCCCAGACCACGATCAACGACTCGGTCGATACCACCACCGCGACCCTGACGGCCACTCCGTCGGTGACCGAAGGCGGCGTGATCACCTACACCGTGACCCTGAGCAACCCTGCCCAGACCCCGGTGACCGTGACCCTGTCCAACGGCCAGACCATCACCGTCGAAGCCGGCAAGACCCAGGGCAGCGTCGACTTCGAGACCCCGGCGAACGACGTCTATAACAACGGCTCGACCGTTAGCGTAACCATCGAGAGCGCCACCGGCGGCAACTTCGAGCAACTGACGCCGAACCCGACCCCGGCCCAGACCACGATCAACGACTCGGTCGATACCACCACCGCAACGCTGACCGCTTCGCCAAGCGTCACTGAAGGCGGCGTGATCACCTACACCGTGACCCTGAGCAACCCTGCCCAGACCCCGGTAACCGTGACCCTGTCCAACGGCCAGACCATCACTGTCGAAGCCGGCAAGACCCAGGGCAGCGTCGACTTCGAGACCCCGGCCAACGACGTCTACAACAACGGCTCGACCGTTAGCGTGACTATCGAAAGCGCCACCGGCGGCAACTTCGAGCAACTGACGCCGAATCCGACCCCGGCCCAGACCACGATCAACGACTCGGTCGACACCACCACTGCGACCCTGACGGCCACTCCGTCGGTGACCGAAGGCGGCGTGATCACCTACACCGTGACCCTGAGCAACCCGGCCCAGACTCCGGTGACCGTGACCTTGTCCAACGGCCAGACCATCACCGTCGAAGCTGGCAAGACCCAGGGCAGTGTCGACTTTGAGACCCCGGCCAACGACGTCTACAACAACGGCTCGACCGTTAGCGTGACTATCGAAAGCGCCACCGGCGGCAACTTCGAACAGCTGACGCCGAACCCGACCCCGGCCCAGACCACGATCAACGACTCGGTCGACACCACCACTGCGACCCTGACGGCGACTCCGTCGGTGACCGAAGGTGGGGTGATCACCTACACCGTGACCCTGAGCAACCCGGCTCAGACTCCGGTGACCGTGACCCTGTCCAACGGCCAGACCATCACCGTCGAAGCCGGCAAGACCCAGGGCAGCGTCGACTTCGAGACCCCGGCCAACGACGTCTACAACAACGGCTCGACCGTTAGCGTGACCATCGAGAGCGCCACTGGCGGTAACTTCGAACAGCTGACGCCGAATCCGACCCCGGCGCAGACCACGATCAGCGACTCGGTCGACACCACCACCGCGACCCTGACCGCGACCCCTTCGGTGACCGAAGGCGGGGTGATCACCTACACCGTGACCCTGAGCAACCCTGCCCAGACCCCGGTGACCGTGACCCTGTCCAACGGCCAGACCATCACCGTTGAAGCTGGCAAGACCCAGGGCAGCGTCGACTTCGAGACCCCGGCGAACGACGTCTATAACAACGGCTCGACCGTTAGCGTGACCATCGAGAGCGCCACCGGCGGCAACTTCGAACAGCTGACGCCGAATCCGACCCCGGCCTCGACCGTCATTAACGACAGCATCGATACCATCACTGTTAGCATCGTCGGCAATGGCAGTGTGACTGAAGATCAGCAGCCTTCCTTCACTGTGAAGGTAAGCCAAGCGCTGGACCGGCCACTTACCGTAACCCTGTCAAACGGTGACACCGTGACCATTGAGGCCGGTAAAACCGAAGTCGAGTACAAGACCTCGGCCCAGGGCGACGATGTCTTCAAGGACGGCGGCTCTATCACCCTTGGCGTAACCGACGCGGCTGTTTCAGGCGCCACCTTTGAGAAGCTCACCTTGGGTGAGCCGGCTACCGTTGAAATCTCGGATACCATCAGCGAGGTTGTGGCCAAGCTGACCGCGACCCCTTCGGTGACCGAAGGCGGCGAGATCACTTACACCATCACGCTGACCAACAAAGACGGTCTGCCGATCAACAATCACGGTGCACTGACCTTCACGCTGAGCGACGGCACCACCGTCATCACCGTGCCGGCCAACGGCACCACCGGTTCGGTCACCGTCACTGCCCCGGACAACGTCTACACCGGCACCAACGACGCGGTGGTCAAATCGATCGCTTCGGTCACCGGCGCTGATGTCGGCAAGTTCGAGCAACTGACCCTGGACAAGACTCCGGTCAGCACCAGCGTCACCGATGAGCCTGGCACCCCGGGCAATGAAGGCGACCTGGTACAGGTCACCATCACCGCCGACCAGGCATCGGTGGCGGAGAACGTCAAACCGACGTTCACCGTGCACCTCAACCAGGCACTGGACCACGACCTGGTCGTGACCCTGAGCAACAACGCCCAGGTCACCATCAAGGCGGGTGAAACCAGCGCCCCGTACACCCATGCGGCGCAGGGCGACGACGTCTACAACGACGCCGGCCAGATCAGCCTGGGCATCAGCTCGGCTGTTGACGCTACCGGTGCGACTTTCGAGAACCTGCAACTGGGCGGCAACGCCACGGTCCAGGTGACCGACACCACCGACGAAGTGGTGGCCAAGCTGACCGCGACCCCTTCGGTGACCGAAGGCGGCGAGATCACCTACACCGTGACCTTGACCAACAAAGATGGTCTGCCGATCAATAACCACTCGGCCCTGACCTTCACGCTGAGCGACGGTACCACCGTCATCACCGTACCGGCCAATGGCACCACCGGCTCGGTCACTGTGACCGCTCCGGACAACGTGTATGTGGGTGCTAACGATCCGGTCGTGAAGGCCATCGCGACCGTTGATGGTGCAGACGTCGGCAAGTTCGAACAGCTGACCCTGGACAAGACCCCGGTCAGCACCACCGTCACCGATGAGCCTGGCACCCCGGGCAACGAAGGCGACCTGGTACAGGTCACCATCACCGCCGACCAGGCATCGGTGGCCGAGAACGTCAAACCGACCTTCACCGTGCACCTCAACCAGGCACTGGACCACGACCTGGTCGTGACCCTGAGCAACAACGCGCAGGTCACCATCAAGGCGGGTGACACCAGCGCCCCGTACACCCATGCGGCGCAGGGCGACGACGTCTATAACGACGCCGGCCAGATCAGCCTGGGCATCAGCTCGGCTGTAGACGTTGATGGTCGTACCTTCGAGAACCTGCAACTGGGCGGCAATGCCACGGTTCAAGTTACTGACACCATCAGTGAAGTTGTAGCCACACTGACGGCAACCGAGACCGTAACCGAAGGTGGCCAGATCACCTACACCGTGACACTGACCAGCAAAGATGGCCTGCCGATCAGCAACCACTCGGCCCTGACCTTCACGCTGAGCGACGGCAAGACCTCAATCACCGTGCCTGCCAATGGCATCACAGGCTCGGTCACCGTGGCTGCTCCCGACAATGTATATACCGGTGTGAATGCACCGGTCGAGCAGAGCCTGAAATACGTCAGTGGCGCTGATGCGTGGAAATTCGAGCAGCTTACGCTGGATCAAACCAAGGTCAGTACCGAGGTCACCGATGAACCTGGTTCGGGTACTCCAGGTACCGACAACCAAGGCGATGTGGTCAAGGTCACCATCACGGCCGACCAGGCTTCGGTCGCCGAGGATGTCAAACCGAGCTTCACCGTGCATATAAACACTGCACTGGATCATGACCTTGTCGTGACCCTGAGCAACGATGCACAGGTCACTATCAAAGCCGGTCAAACTTCGAGCGAACCTTATGTCCACGCGGCGCAGGGCGACGATGTCTACCTGGACGGCGGCGAAATTTCCCTAGGCATCAAGTCGGCGGCGGATATTGACGGTCGTACCTTCGAAAACCTGCAACTCGGCGAGCAAGCTTCGGTCAAGGTTACCGACACAATCGACGAGGTTGTAGCAAAACTGACTGCGACTGAGTCTGTCAGCGAAGGTGGGCAGATCACCTATACCGTGACACTGACCAACAAAGACGGCTTGCCGATCAATAACCACTCGGCCCTGACCTTCACGCTGAGCGACGGCACCACCGTCATCACCGTGCCGGCCAATAGCACCACTGGTTCGGTCACTGTGACCGCTCCGGATAATGTCTATAGCGGTGCGAACACTCCGGTCGAGAATAGCCTGAAATACGTCAGTGGCGCTGATGCGTGGAAATTCGAGCAGCTGACTCTGGATGAAACCAAGGTCAGCACCACCGTCACCGATGAGCCTGGCACCCCGGGCAACGAAGGCGACCTGGTACAGGTCACCATCACCGCCGACCAGGCATCGGTGGCCGAGAACGTCAAACCGACCTTCACCGTGCACCTCAACCAGGCACTGGACCACGACCTGGTCGTGACCCTGAGCAACAACGCGCAGGTCACCATCAAGGCGGGTGACACCAGCGCCCCGTACACCCATGCGGCGCAGGGCGACGACGTCTACAACGACGCCGGCCAGATCAGCCTGGGCATCAGCTCGGCTGTTGACGCTACCGGTGCGACTTTCGAGAACCTGCAACTGGGCGGCAACGCCACGGTTCAAGTTACTGACACCATCAGTGAAGTTGTAGCCACACTGACGGCAACCGAGACCGTAACCGAAGGTGGCCAGATCACCTACACCGTGACACTGACCAGCAAAGATGGCCTGCCGATCAGTAACCACTCGGCCCTGACCTTCACGCTGAGCGACGGCAAGACCTCAATCACCGTGCCTGCCAATGGCATCACAGGCTCGGTCACCGTGGCTGCTCCCGACAATGTATATACCGGTGTGAATGCACCGGTCGAGCAGAGCCTGAAATACGTCAGTGGCGCTGATGCGTGGAAATTCGAGCAGCTTACGCTGGATCAAACCAAGGTCAGTACCGAGGTCACCGATGAACCTGGTTCGGGTACTCCAGGTACCGACAACCAAGGCGATGTGGTCAAGGTCACCATCACGGCCGACCAGGCTTCGGTCGCCGAGGATGTCAAACCGAGCTTCACCGTGCATATAAACACTGCACTGGATCATGACCTTGTCGTGACCCTGAGCAACGATGCACAGGTCACTATCAAAGCCGGTCAAACTTCGAGCGAACCTTATGTCCACGCGGCGCAGGGCGACGATGTCTACCTGGACGGCGGCGAAATTTCCCTAGGCATCAAGTCGGCGGCGGATATTGACGGTCGTACCTTCGAAAACCTGCAACTCGGCGAGCAAGCTTCGGTCAAGGTTACCGACACAATCGACGAGGTTGTAGCAAAACTGACTGCGACTGAGTCTGTCAGCGAAGGTGGGCAGATCACCTATACCGTGACACTGACCAACAAAGACGGCTTGCCGATCAATAACCACTCGGCCCTGACCTTCACGCTGAGCGACGGCACCACCGTCATCACCGTGCCGGCCAATAGCACCACTGGTTCGGTCACTGTGACCGCTCCGGATAATGTCTATAGCGGTGCGAACACTCCGGTCGAGAATAGCCTGAAATACGTCAGTGGCGCTGATGCGTGGAAATTCGAGCAGCTGACTCTGGATGAAACCAAGGTCAGCACTACCGTCACCGATGAGCCTGGCACCCCGGGCAATGAAGGCGATCTGGTTCAGGTCACCATCACCGCCGACCAGGCATCGGTGGCCGAGAACGTCAAACCGACGTTCACCGTGCACCTCAACCAGGCACTGGACCACGACCTGGTCGTGACCCTGAGCAACAACGCCCAGGTCACCATCAAGGCGGGTGACACCAGCGCCCCGTACACCCATGCGGCGCAGGGCGACGACGTTTACAACGACGCCGGCCAGATCAGCCTGGGCATCAGCTCGGCTGTAGACGCTACCGGTGCGACTTTCGAGAACCTGCAACTGGGCGGCAACGCCACGGTCCAGGTGACCGACACCACCGACGAAGTGGTGGCCAAGCTGACCGCGACCCCTTCGGTGACCGAAGGCGGCGAGATCACCTACACCGTGACCTTGACCAACAAAGACGGTCTGCCGATCAACAATCACGGCGCATTGACCTTCACGCTGAGCGATGGCACCACCGTCATCACCGTGCCGGCCAACGGCACGACTGGTTCGGTCACTGTGACCGCGCCGGACAACGTGTATGTGGGTGCTAACGATCCGGTCGTGAAGTCCATCGCGACCGTTGATGGTGCAGACGTCGGCAAGTTCGAACAGCTGACCCTGGACAAGACTCCGGTCAGCACCAGCGTCACCGATGAGCCAGGCACCCCGGGCAATGAAGGCGACCTGGTTCAGGTCACCATCACCGCCGACCAGGCATCGGTGGCCGAAAACGTCAAACCGACATTCACCGTGCACCTCAACCAGGCACTGGACCACGACCTGGTCGTGACCCTGAGCAACAACGCCCAGGTCACCATCAAGGCGGGGGATACCAGCGCCCCGTACACCCATGCGGCGCAGGGCGACGACGTCTATAACGACGCCGGCCAGATCAGCCTGGGCATCAGCTCGGCTGTAGACGTTGATGGTCGTACCTTCGAGAACCTGCAACTGGGCGGCAACGCCACGGTCCAGGTGACCGACACCACCGACGAAGTGGTGGCCAAGCTGACCGCGACCCCTTCGGTGACCGAAGGCGGCGAGATCACTTACACCATCACGCTGACCAACAAAGACGGTCTGCCGATCAACAATCACGGTGCACTGACCTTCACGCTGAGCGACGGCACCACCGTCATCACCGTGCCGGCCAACGGCACCACCGGTTCGGTCACCGTCACTGCCCCGGACAACGTCTACACCGGCACCAACGACGCGGTGGTCAAATCGATCGCTTCGGTCACCGGCGCTGATGTCGGCAAGTTCGAGCAACTGACCCTGGACAAGACTCCGGTCAGCACCAGCGTCACCGATGAGCCTGGCACCCCGGGCAATGAAGGCGACCTGGTACAGGTCACCATCACCGCCGACCAGGCATCGGTGGCGGAGAACGTCAAACCGACGTTCACCGTGCACCTCAACCAGGCACTGGACCACGACCTGGTCGTGACCCTGAGCAACAACGCCCAGGTCACCATCAAGGCGGGTGACACCAGCGCCCCGTACACCCATGCGGCGCAGGGCGACGACGTCTATAACGACGCCGGCCAGATCAGCCTGGGCATCAGCTCGGCTGTAGACGTTGATGGTCGTACCTTCGAGAACCTGCAACTGGGCGGCAACGCCACGGTTCAGGTGACCGATACCACCGACGAAGTGGTGGCCAAGCTGACCGCGACTCCTTCGGTGACCGAAGGCGGCGAGATCACTTACACCATCACGCTGACCAACAAAGACGGTCTGCCGATCAACAATCACGGTGCACTGACCTTCACGCTGAGCGACGGCACCACCGTCATCACCGTGCCGGCCAACGGCACCACCGGTTCGGTCACCGTCACTGCCCCGGACAACGTCTACACCGGCACCAACGACGCGGTGGTCAAATCGATCGCTTCGGTCACCGGCGCTGATGTCGGCAAGTTCGAGCAACTGACCCTGGACAAGACTCCGGTCAGCACCAGCGTCACCGATGAGCCAGGCACCCCGGGCAATGAAGGCGATCTGGTTCAGGTCACCATCACCGCCGACCAGGCATCGGTGGCCGAGAACGTCAAACCGACCTTCACCGTGCACCTCAACCAGGCACTGGACCACGACCTGGTCGTGACCCTGAGCAACAACGCGCAGGTCACCATCAAGGCGGGTGACACCAGCGCCCCGTACACCCATGCGGCGCAGGGCGACGACGTCTACAACGACGCCGGCCAGATCAGCCTGGGCATCAGCTCGGCTGTTGACGCTACCGGTGCGACTTTCGAGAACCTGCAACTGGGCGGCAACGCCACGGTTCAGGTGAGCGATACCACCGACGAAGTGGTGGCCAAGCTGACCGCGACCCCTTCGGTGACCGAAGGCGGCGAGATCACTTACACCGTGACCTTGACCAACAAAGACGGCTTGCCGATCAATAACCACTCGGCCCTGACCTTCGCGCTGAACGACGGCAAGACTTTCATCACCGTACCGGCCAACGGCACCACGGGTTCGGTCACCGTCACTGCCCCGGACAACGTCTACACCGGCGCCAACGACGCGGTGGTCAAATCGATCGCTTCGGTCACCGGCGCTGATGTCGGCAAGTTCGAGCAACTGACCCTGGACAAGACTCCGGTCAGCACCACCGTCACCGACGAGCCTGGCTCGGGTGTGCCGGGGACTGGTAACCAGGGCGACCTGGTACAAGTCACCATCACTGCCGACCAGGCATCGGTGGCCGAGAACGTCAAACCGACCTTCACCGTGCACCTCAACCAGGCACTGGACCACGACCTGGTCGTGACCCTGAGCAACAACGCGCAGGTCACCATCAAGGCGGGTGAAACCAGCGCCCCGTACACCCACGCAGCGCAGGGCGACGACGTCTACAACGACGCCGGCCAGATCAGCCTGGGCATCAGCTCGGCTGTAGACGTTGATGGTCGTACCTTCGAGAACCTGCAACTGGGCGGCAACGCCACGGTTCAGGTGGCCGACACCACCGACGAAGTGGTGGCCAAGCTGACCGCGACTCCTTCGGTGACCGAAGGTGGCGAGATCACCTACACCATCACGCTGACCAACAAAGACGGCTTGCCGATCAATAACCACTCAGCCCTGACCTTCACGCTGAGCGACGGCACCACCGTCATCACCGTACCGGCCAACGGCACGACTGGTTCGGTCACTGTGACCGCTCCGGACAACGTGTATGTGGGTGCTAACGATCCGGTCGTGAAGTCCATCGCGACCGTTGATGGTGCAGACGTCGGCAAGTTCGAGCAACTGACCCTGGACAAGACTCCGGTCAGCACCAGCGTCACCGATGAGCCTGGCACCCCGGGCAATGAAGGCGATCTGGTTCAGGTCACCATCACCGCCGACCAGGCATCGGTGGCCGAGAACGTCAAACCGACCTTCACCGTGCACCTCAACCAGGCACTGGACCACGACCTGGTCGTGACCCTGAGCAACAACGCCCAGGTCACCATCAAGGCGGGGGATACCAGCGCCCCGTACACCCATGCGGCGCAGGGCGACGACGTCTACAACGACGCCGGCCAGATCAGCCTGGGCATCAGCTCGGCTGTTGACGCTACCGGTGCGACTTTCGAGAACCTGCAACTGGGCGGCAACGCCACGGTTCAGGTGACCGATACCACCGACGAAGTGGTGGCCAAGCTGACCGCGACTCCTTCGGTGACCGAAGGCGGCGAGATCACCTACACCATCACGCTGACCAACAAAGACGGCTTGCCGATCAATAACCACTCAGCCCTGACCTTCACGCTGAGCGACGGCACCACCGTCATCACCGTGCCGGCCAATGGCACGACTGGTTCAGTCACTGTCACTGCCCCGGACAACGTCTACACCGGCACCAACGACGCGGTGGTCAAATCGATCGCCTCGGTCACCGGCGCTGATGTCGGCAAGTTCGAGCAACTGACCCTGGACAAGACCCCGGTCAGCACCACCGTCACCGATGAGCCTGGCACCCCGGGCAACGAAGGCGATCTGGTTCAGGTCACCATCACCGCCGACCAGGCATCGGTGGCCGAGAACGTCAAACCGACGTTCACCGTGCACCTCAACCAGGCACTGGACCACGACCTGGTCGTGACCCTGAGCAACAACGCCCAGGTCACCATCAAGGCGGGTGACACCAGCGCCCCGTACACCCATGCGGCGCAGGGCGACGACGTTTACAACGACGCCGGCCAGATCAGCCTGGGCATCAGCTCGGCTGTAGACGCTACCGGTGCGACTTTCGAGAACCTGCAACTGGGCGGCAACGCCACGGTCCAGGTGACCGACACCACCGACGAAGTGGTGGCCAAGCTGACCGCGACCCCTTCGGTGACCGAAGGCGGCGAGATCACCTACACCGTGACCTTGACCAACAAAGACGGTCTGCCGATCAACAATCACGGCGCATTGACCTTCACGCTGAGCGATGGCACCACCGTCATCACCGTGCCGGCCAACGGCACGACTGGTTCGGTCACTGTGACCGCGCCGGACAACGTGTATGTGGGTGCTAACGATCCGGTCGTGAAGTCCATCGCGACCGTTGATGGTGCAGACGTCGGCAAGTTCGAACAGCTGACCCTGGACAAGACTCCGGTCAGCACCAGCGTCACCGATGAGCCAGGCACCCCGGGCAATGAAGGCGACCTGGTTCAGGTCACCATCACCGCCGACCAGGCATCGGTGGCCGAAAACGTCAAACCGACATTCACCGTGCACCTCAACCAGGCACTGGACCACGACCTGGTCGTGACCCTGAGCAACAACGCCCAGGTCACCATCAAGGCGGGGGATACCAGCGCCCCGTACACCCATGCGGCGCAGGGCGACGACGTCTATAACGACGCCGGCCAGATCAGCCTGGGCATCAGCTCGGCTGTAGACGTTGATGGTCGTACCTTCGAGAACCTGCAACTGGGCGGCAACGCCACGGTCCAGGTGACCGACACCACCGACGAAGTGGTGGCCAAGCTGACCGCGACCCCTTCGGTGACCGAAGGCGGCGAGATCACTTACACCATCACGCTGACCAACAAAGACGGTCTGCCGATCAACAATCACGGTGCACTGACCTTCACGCTGAGCGACGGCACCACCGTCATCACCGTGCCGGCCAACGGCACCACCGGTTCGGTCACCGTCACTGCCCCGGACAACGTCTACACCGGCACCAACGACGCGGTGGTCAAATCGATCGCTTCGGTCACCGGCGCTGATGTCGGCAAGTTCGAGCAACTGACCCTGGACAAGACTCCGGTCAGCACCAGCGTCACCGATGAGCCTGGCACCCCGGGCAACGAAGGCGATCTGGTTCAGGTCACCATCACGGCCGACCAGGCGTCGGTGGCGGAGAACGTCAAACCGACGTTCACCGTGCACCTCAACCAGGCACTGGACCACGACCTGGTCGTGACCCTGAGCAACAACGCCCAGGTCACTATCAAAGCGGGTGACACCAGCGCCCCGTACACCCATGCGGCGCAGGGCGACGACGTCTATAACGACGCCGGCCAGATCAGCCTGGGCATCAGCTCGGCTGTAGACGTTGATGGTCGTACCTTCGAGAACCTGCAACTGGGCGGCAACGCCACGGTTCAGGTGACCGACACCACCGACGAAGTGGTGGCCAAGCTGACCGCGACTCCTTCGGTGACCGAAGGCGGCGAGATCACTTACACCATCACGCTGACCAACAAAGATGGTCTGCCGATCAATAACCACTCAGCCCTGACCTTCACGCTGAGCGACGGCACCACCGTCATCACCGTACCGGCCAACGGCACCACGGGTTCGGTCACCGTCACTGCCCCGGACAACGTCTACACCGGCACCAACGACGCGGTGGTCAAATCGATCGCTTCGGTCACCGGCGCTGATGTCGGCAAGTTCGAGCAACTGACCCTGGACAAGACTCCGGTCAGCACCAGCGTCACCGATGAGCCAGGCACCCCGGGCAATGAAGGCGATCTGGTTCAGGTCACCATCACCGCCGACCAGGCATCGGTGGCCGAGAACGTCAAACCGACCTTCACCGTGCACCTCAACCAGGCACTGGACCACGACCTGGTCGTGACCCTGAGCAACAACGCGCAGGTCACCATCAAGGCGGGTGACACCAGCGCCCCGTACACCCATGCGGCGCAGGGCGACGACGTCTACAACGACGCCGGCCAGATCAGCCTGGGCATCAGCTCGGCTGTTGACGCTACCGGTGCGACTTTCGAGAACCTGCAACTGGGCGGCAACGCCACGGTTCAGGTGAGCGATACCACCGACGAAGTGGTGGCCAAGCTGACCGCGACCCCTTCGGTGACCGAAGGCGGCGAGATCACTTACACCGTGACCTTGACCAACAAAGACGGCTTGCCGATCAATAACCACTCGGCCCTGACCTTCGCGCTGAACGACGGCAAGACTTTCATCACCGTACCGGCCAACGGCACCACGGGTTCGGTCACCGTCACTGCCCCGGACAACGTCTACACCGGCGCCAACGACGCGGTGGTCAAATCGATCGCTTCGGTCACCGGCGCTGATGTCGGCAAGTTCGAGCAACTGACCCTGGACAAGACTCCGGTCAGCACCACCGTCACCGACGAGCCTGGCTCGGGTGTGCCGGGGACTGGTAACCAGGGCGACCTGGTACAAGTCACCATCACTGCCGACCAGGCATCGGTGGCCGAGAACGTCAAACCGACCTTCACCGTGCACCTCAACCAGGCACTGGACCACGACCTGGTCGTGACCCTGAGCAACAACGCGCAGGTCACCATCAAGGCGGGTGAAACCAGCGCCCCGTACACCCACGCAGCGCAGGGCGACGACGTCTACAACGACGCCGGCCAGATCAGCCTGGGCATCAGCTCGGCTGTTGACGCTACCGGTGCGACTTTCGAGAACCTGCAACTGGGCGGCAACGCCACGGTTCAGGTGACCGATACCACCGACGAAGTGGTGGCCAAGCTGACCGCGACTCCTTCGGTGACCGAAGGCGGCGAGATCACCTACACCATCACGCTGACCAACAAAGACGGCTTGCCGATCAATAACCACTCAGCCCTGACCTTCACGCTGAGCGACGGCACCACCGTCATCACCGTGCCGGCCAATGGCACGACTGGTTCAGTCACTGTCACTGCCCCGGACAACGTCTACACCGGCACCAACGACGCGGTGGTCAAATCGATCGCCTCGGTCACCGGCGCTGATGTCGGCAAGTTCGAGCAACTGACCCTGGACAAGACTCCGGTCAGCACCAGCGTCACCGATGAGCCTGGCACCCCGGGCAATGAAGGCGACCTGGTACAGGTCACCATCACCGCCGACCAGGCATCGGTGGCGGAGAACGTCAAACCGACGTTCACCGTGCACCTCAACCAGGCACTGGACCACGACCTGGTCGTGACCCTGAGCAACAACGCGCAGGTCACCATCAAGGCGGGTGACACCAGCGCCCCGTACACCCATGCGGCGCAGGGCGACGACGTCTACAACGACGCCGGCCAGATCAGCCTGGGCATCAGCTCGGCTGTTGACGCTACCGGTGCGACTTTCGAGAACCTGCAACTGGGCGGCAACGCCACGGTTCAGGTGAGCGATACCACCGACGAAGTGGTGGCCAAGCTGACCGCGACCCCTTCGGTGACCGAAGGCGGCGAGATCACTTACACCGTGACCTTGACCAACAAAGACGGCTTGCCGATCAATAACCACTCGGCCCTGACCTTCGCGCTGAACGACGGCAAGACTTTCATCACCGTACCGGCCAACGGCACCACGGGTTCGGTCACCGTCACTGCCCCGGACAACGTCTACACCGGCACCAACGACGCTGTGGTCAAATCGATCGCTTCGGTCACCGGCGCTGATGTCGGCAAGTTCGAGCAACTGACCCTGGACAAGACTCCGGTCAGCACCACCGTCACCGACGAGCCTGGCTCGGGTGTGCCGGGGACTGGTAACCAGGGCGACCTGGTACAAGTCACCATCACCGCCGACCAGGCATCGGTGGCCGAAAACGTCAAACCGACATTCACCGTGCACCTCAACCAGGCACTGGACCACGACCTGGTCGTGACCCTGAGCAACAACGCCCAGGTCACCATCAAGGCGGGGGATACCAGCGCCCCGTACACCCACGCGGCGCAGGGCGACGACGTCTACAACGACGCCGGCCAGATCAGCCTGGGCATCAGCTCGGCTGTAGACGTTGATGGTCGTACCTTCGAGAACCTGCAACTGGGCGGCAACGCCACGGTTCAGGTGACCGATACCACCGACGAAGTAGTGGCCAAGCTGACCGCGACTCCTTCGGTGACCGAAGGCGGCGAGATCACTTACACCATCACGCTGACCAACAAAGATGGTCTGCCGATCAATAACCACTCGGCCCTGACCTTCACGCTGAGCGATGGCACCACCGTCATCACCGTGCCGGCCAACGGCACCACCGGTTCAGTCACTGTCACTGCCCCGGACAACGTCTACACCGGCACCAACGACGCTGTGGTCAAATCGATCGCTTCGGTCACCGGCGCTGATGTCGGCAAGTTCGAGCAACTGACCCTGGACAAGACTCCGGTCAGCACCAGCGTCACCGATGAGCCAGGCACCCCGGGCAATGAAGGCGATCTGGTTCAGGTCACCATCACCGCCGACCAGGCATCGGTGGCCGAGAACGTCAAACCGACCTTCACCGTGCACCTCAACCAGGCACTGGACCACGACCTGGTCGTGACCCTGAGCAACAACGCCCAGGTCACCATCAAGGCGGGTGACACCAGCGCCCCGTACACCCATGCGGCGCAGGGCGACGACGTCTATAACGACGCCGGCCAGATCAGCCTGGGCATCAGCTCGGCTGTAGACGCTACCGGTGCGACTTTCGAGAACTTGCAACTGGGCGGCAACGCCACGGTTCAGGTGACCGATACCACCGACGAAGTGGTGGCCAAGCTGACCGCGACTCCTTCGGTGACCGAAGGCGGCGAGATCACCTACACCGTGACCTTGACCAACAAAGACGGTCTGCCGATCAATAACCACTCGGCCCTGACCTTCACGCTGAGCGACGGTACCACCGTCATCACCGTACCGGCCAATGGCACCACCGGCTCGGTCACTGTGACCGCGCCGGACAACGTGTATGTGGGTGCTAACGATCCGGTCGTGAAGGCCATCGCGACCGTTGATGGTGCAGACGTCGGCAAGTTCGAACAGCTGACCCTGGACAAGACCCCGGTCAGCACCAGCGTCACCGATGAGCCAGGCACCCCGGGCAATGAAGGCGACCTGGTTCAGGTCACCATCACCGCCGACCAGGCATCGGTGGCCGAGAACGTCAAACCGACCTTCACCGTGCACCTCAACCAGGCACTGGACCACGACCTGGTCGTGACCCTGAGCAACAACGCCCAGGTCACCATCAAGGCGGGTGACACCAGCGCCCCGTACACCCATGCGGCGCAGGGCGACGACGTCTATAACGACGCCGGCCAGATCAGCCTGGGCATCAGCTCGGCTGTAGACGTTGATGGTCGTACCTTCGAGAACCTGCAACTGGGCGGCAACGCCACGGTTCAGGTGACCGATACCACCGACGAAGTGGTGGCCAAGCTGACCGCGACTCCTTCGGTGACCGAAGGCGGCGAGATCACTTACACCATCACGCTGACCAACAAAGACGGTCTGCCGATCAACAATCACGGTGCACTGACCTTCACGCTGAGCGACGGCACCACCGTCATCACCGTGCCGGCCAACGGCACCACCGGTTCGGTCACTGTCACTGCCCCGGACAACGTCTACACCGGCACCAACGACGCGGTGGTCAAATCGATCGCTTCGGTCACCGGCGCTGATGTCGGCAAGTTCGAGCAACTGACCCTGGACAAGACTCCGGTCAGCACCAGCGTCACCGATGAGCCTGGCACCCCGGGCAATGAAGGCGACCTGGTACAGGTCACCATCACCGCCGACCAGGCATCGGTGGCGGAGAACGTCAAACCGACGTTCACCGTGCACCTCAACCAGGCACTGGACCACGACCTGGTCGTGACCCTGAGCAACAACGTCCAGGTCACCATCAAGGCGGGTGACACCAGTGCCCCGTACACCCACGCGGCGCAGGGCGACGACGTCTACAACGACGCCGGCCAGATCAGCCTGGGCATCAGCTCGGCTGTAGACGTTGATGGTCGTACCTTCGAGAACCTGCAACTGGGCGGCAACGCCACGGTTCAGGTGACCGATACCACCGACGAAGTAGTGGCCAAGCTGACCGCGAATCCTTCGGTGACCGAAGGCGGCGAGATCACCTACACCGTGACCTTGACCAACAAAGACGGTCTGCCGATCAACAATCACGGTGCCCTGACCTTCACGCTGAGCGATGGCACCACTGTCATCACCGTGCCTGCCAATGGCACCACCGGCTCGGTTACCGTCACTGCCCCGGACAACGTCTACACCGGCACCAACGACGCTGTGGTCAAATCGATCGCTTCGGTCAGCGGCGCTGGTGTCGGCAAGTTCGAGCAACTGACCTTGGACAAGACGCCGGTCAGCACCACCGTCACCGACGAGCCTGGCTCGGGTGTGCCGGGGACTGGTAACCAAGGTGATGTCACCACAGTCGGCATCAGCGGTAGCACATCGCTGACCGAAGGTGAAACCGGCCACTACACGCTGACATTGAGCAACCCGTCGAAGTCTGAGGTCACCATTACCCTCAGCTACACTGGCACCGCCAAGAATGGCGAGGACTTCACCGGTGTCGCCACCGTGAAGATCCCGGCCAACAGCACCGGCACCACATTTGACATCGTTACCATCGACGACAAACTGGTCGAGGCTACCGAGAACTTCACCGTGAAGATCGAAAGTGCCACTGGTGGCAGCTTCGAAAATCTGAAGGTCGACAGCAGCAATGCCAGCGTGACCACGTCCATCCTCGACAATGACCACTTGCCAGTTTCGCCGGGCGGTGCAGTCTTTGGTGTGGAAGACACCAGTTACGTGTTTGCCTGGAGTGATTTCAAGGTCACCGATGCCGATACCAACACTGGCTTGTCCGTGACCATTACCTCGCTCCCGGCCGCAGGTAGTCTGCAGTTCTTCAACGGGACTACGTGGGTGAATGTGACCGTCGGTCAGGTTGTCAGCCAGGCTGATATTACTGCCAACAACCTCAAGTTTGTCCCGGCTCTCAATCAGTCGGGTGCGGACAACTATGGCGGGAATGGCGTGGGTAACCAGCAGGCCGACTACGCGCAGTTCAAGTTCAAACCTAACGATGGCACCAACCTGGGCACTGAAGTGACCATGAAGGTCGACATCAGTCCGGTGGCCGATAAGCCAACCCTGAGCTTCGGTAGTGCCGAGGTCGAGTCCAAGGGCCTGACCAAGGAAGTGTGGACCAGCCTCAAAGGCCTGGGTACCGACGGTAGTGGTATTACTGGCGATGCCCTGAAGACGGTCTTTGCCAACTCCGGCAATGCCAACACCAGCAGCAGCACCTCCAACGTTCAGTCCGATGGCAGCGTCAGTGCTGGGACCGGCTCGAAAACCTCGGGTCTGATCTATCTGGAAGCCGGCAAGACCTACAACTTCAGTGGCACCGCTGACGACAGCTTCGTGGTCACCATCGGTGGCAAGACTGTGGTCACGGCCACCTGGGGCGCGGGTGGACAGGTTTCGGGCAGCTTTACCCCGAACACCAGTGGCTACTACCCGATCGAGGTCTATCATGCCAACCAGTCCGGGCCAGGTAGCTATGACCTGAACATCCAGGTCGGCTCGGGTGCTGTCACCGACCTGAGCAGCTCGAACATCAAGATGTACCAGAACGTGACCGAGATGGCCAACGCAGGCCTGGGCGTGTCCGACCTGCACACCGTCAATGGCCAGAGCTACTACGACGGCTACAAGCTCAATGAAGGGCCGGAAGGTGGCTCGGTGAAACTGGTCAGCATTTCTACCGCTTTGACCGACACCGATGGATCCGAGAGTTTGACCGTGACCCTCAGCGGTATTCCGAAAGGTACCGTGCTGAGCGATGGTGCAGGCAACACTGTCACGGTCGGCACTGGACCAGTCGATGTGACAGGCTGGAAACTGAGCAGCCTGACCCTGACACCACCGGCCTATTACAAAGGGTCGTTCGACGTTACCGTCACCTCGGTTGCAACTGAAAGCCTCGGCGGTTCGGCCATTACCACCGGCAATATCCCGGTTACCGTATACCCAGCGACCTACAAGGCCAGTGTGGGTACATCGGGCAGCGATACATTGAGTGGTAGCGAAGGCAACGACATCATCGTCGCCGACGTGTCTGGCCTGAACGTGGTCCAGGGCAAGAACTACAACATTGCCTTTATTGTCGACAGCTCGGGAAGTATGAGCGACAAGTCGATTTCGGACGCGAAAACGCAGCTGGCTTCGGTGTTCAACACGCTCAAGGCCAGCCTGGGCTCCGACACCTCGGGTACGGTCAACATTTTCCTGGTGGACTTCGACACCCAAGTCAAGCAGAACGTGGCGGTGAACCTTGCAGACCCGAATGCCTTGAGCAAGCTGCAGTCAGTGCTCAACTCCATGGCAAGCGGTGGCGGTACCAACTACGAAGACGTGTTCAAGGCCACGGCCAACTTCTTCAAGAGCACCATGGCCAGCAATAACGCCAATGCGGAGAACCTGACTTACTTCATCACTGACGGCAAGCCGACCTACTACCAGAGCGGGGAGAGTACCAACCCGCGACTGTGGACCAACGGCAAGTCGTTGGATGACGTGGTCAACGTCAACAACTACAAGCTCGGCGACACCTTCAGCGTGTGGGCCGACGCGACTCACAAGGTCGAGATCAGCAGCAGTGGAACGGTCAAGGTGCTGACCTACAGCGAGAACAAGAAAGGTGAGTTGGTGCTGCAGTCAACCAACACCGTCGGAACCCTGCATGCCCAGGGCGACGGCACCTACGAGTTCTCCAGCCTGGACGGCTCGGGCTACGGTGAATACTGGAACTATCAGGAATCGGCAGCAGGTACTACCGCGAGCTTCAACCTGCTCGGTGGCACCAATGGCGTGAGCAAAGTACAAGCCATCGGATTGAACAACGATGTCACACTGAACGACTTGAAGCCGTACGACTCTGCAGGCAAACCGCAGGCAGGCATTGACCCGTCCGATCTGGCCAAGGCGATTCTCGGTCATTCCGAGGCGATTCTGCCGGGTGCTGACAGTATTGATGGCGGAAACGGCAACGACATCATCTTCGGCGACCTGATCACTCTCAACGGTGTCGTCAGCGAGGGCTACCAGGCGCTGCAGACGTACGTGGCGCAGAAGAGCGGTGTCGAAGCGAGCTCCATCACCACCAACAATGTCCACCAGTACATTACCGAGCACTACACCGAGTTCGATATCTCCGGTGCCAACGATGGCCATGACCTCCTGTCCGGCGGCAATGGCAACGACATTCTCTTCGGCCAGGGCGGTAACGACACGCTTGATGGTGGTAAAGGTAACGACATTCTGCTGGGGGGAACTGGCAATGACACCCTGATCGGTGGCCAGGGTAACGATATCCTGATTGGCGGCAGCGGTAGCGACACCTTCGTGTGGAAGGCCGGCGATACCGGCAATGACGTTATCAAGGACTTCAAGGTGGCCGAAGGCGACCGGATCGACCTGAAAGATCTGCTTCAGGGCGAGAAGGGCAGCACCATCGACAACTACCTGAAGCTCACCACGGTGGAAGGCACGACGACGCTGCAGGTCAGCAGCGAAGGCAAGCTCAATGCCGCCGGTGGTATCGCCAACGCCGACGTGACCATCAAGCTGGAAGGGGTGAACTGGTCCAACACCACGATCAACTCGTTGATCAGCGGTGCTGACCCGACAATCATCATCCACAACAAGGACAGTTGATTACTGATGCGCTAGCGGGCTGCTCTGCAGCCCGATCGCCGGCAAGCCAGCTCCCACAGTAACTGTGCAGCTCGGGAGAGTTGTGCGGTTCTTGTGGGAGCTGGCTTGCTGGCGATTGGCCGCTCAGCGGCCATGGCACTTTCCTGGCATCCTGCGACAGCGCATACTCTGGCGCCGGGTCTGCGTGCCCGGTGATCTTTGCCTATGCTGCTGTCTACCACCAAGGAACCAATGTGACGAGGGACACCGCCATGTTCTACGTGCAACGCGATGCCGCTGGCCAGTTGCAGCGGGTCGAAGCAGCCGCTTTTGACCAGTTCACCGAAATGCTCCCCGCCGACCATGCCGATATTCAGGAATGGTTTGCCGATGACGTCGTGGAAAACAGCCTTAACCAGCTCAAGCAAAGCGATCTCGACATGATCCGCGTGCTCGAGGACTTGATCGATGTGCTGACCGCCAAGGGTGTGTTCAAGATCACAGACCTGCCCCCGGGTGCGCAGGCCAAGCTGCTCAACCGTTCGACAGCGCGCAAGGCGCTCAGCAGCCTGAACAACCTCATCGATGAGGAAGAGCAGGGAGGGTTGATCTGATTGCTTAGCGTCCCTGACAGTAGTGCTATGGTTATTCTTTAACGGTATTTAAATTAAAACTCTTATGACTTTATAGTCGCTTCCACTGCGTACCCGTCGACCAATCGATGCGCCGCACGACTTGAACCCACACGGGAAATCCCCGTGCGTTTCTGATCGTTGCGCGCCATTGAAGTCGCGCACTGCGTGGGAGTGAAAAATGTCAGCCGCCTCGAACGCCTTGTCGATCATCGACAGCGCACTGCCGCAACGCTTCGAAATCCGCCCTTTTTCCGGTGCTGTAGGTGCCGAGATCATCGGCCTGGACTTGGCCAGGCCGGTCAACGCTGTGGATTTTGCCCGTATCCATCGCGCCCACCTCGACCACCATGTGCTGGTGTTTCGCGACCAACGCATCAGCCCTGACCAGCAGATCGCCTTCAGCCGCCGTTTTGGTCCATTGCAGATCCATGTGCTCAAGCAGTTCCTGCTCGCCGGCCACCCCGAGATCCTGATCGTTTCCAACATCATCGAGAATGGCCAGAACATCGGCTTGGGTGATGCCGGCAAGTTCTGGCACTCGGACCTGTCGTACAAGGAACTGCCCAGCCTCGGTTCCATGCTGCATGCCCAGGAACTGCCCGGCGAGGGCGGCGATACTCTGTTCGCCGACATGCACAAGGCCTGGGACGCTGTACCCGCGGCCCTGCGCAAGGTGGTCGAGGGCCGCAGTGCCGCTCACTCCTACACCGCCCGTTACGCCGAGACCAAGTTCGAAGGCAACTGGCGCCCGACCCTGACCGCCGAGCAGCTGGCGCAGGTACAGGAAGTCATCCATCCGGTGGTGCGTACCCACCCGGAAAACGGCCGCAAGGCGCTGTTCGTCAGCGAAGGCTTCACCACCCGTATCGTCGGCCTGCCAAGTGACGAAAGCCGCGACGTGCTGCAACAGCTGTATGCCCTGAGCGTGCTGGAGCAGAACATCTATCGCCACCAGTGGCAGCCTCACGACCTGGTGTTCTGGGACAACCGCTCGCTGATCCACCTAGCCACTGGCTGCCCCGCACACCTGCGGCGCAAGCTGTATCGCACCACCATCCAGGGCGATGCCCCGTTCTGACGACTGAGGAAACTCATCATGCGTAAATCCATCAGCCGCCTGGCGGCAAGCATCGGCCTGGGCGCAAGCCTTGTCGTCGGCAGCCTGGCGGCCCCCGCCACGGCGCAAGCAGAAGGCAAGATTCGCATCGCCGAACAGTTCGGTATCGTCTACCTGCTGCTGAACGTAGTGCGTGACCAGCATCTGATCGAAAAATATGGCAAGGAGCAGGGCATCGACATCGAAGTCGATTGGGCCCAGCTGTCGGGTGGTTCGGCTATCAACGACGCACTGCTGTCCGGTTCGGTGGACATCGCCGGTGCCGGCGTCGGCCCGCTGTTGACCGTGTGGGACCGTACCAAGGGCCGACAGAACGTCAAGGCCGTGGCCTCGCTGGGCAACTTCCCGTACTACCTGGTCAGCAGCAACCCCAATGTGAAGACCATTGCCGACATCTCCGACAAGGACCGCATCGCCGTACCGGCGGTAGGCGTTTCGGTGCAGTCGCGCTTCCTGCAGTACGCCGCCGCCCAGCAATGGGGCGACAAGGAATACAACCGCCTCGACAAGTACACCCTGGCCGTGCCGCACCCGGATGCAACTGCCGCGCTGCTGGCCGGCGGCACCGAACTCAACGGGCACTTCTCCAACCCGCCGTTCCAGGACCAGGTACTGGCCAACAAGAACGTGCACGTGGTGCTCAACAGCTACGACCTGCTCGGCCCCAACTCGCCGACCTTGCTGTTCGCCACCGAAAAATTCCGCAAGGACAACCCCAAGACCTACAAGGCCTTCGTCGATGCGCTGGCCGAAGCTGCGGACTTCGCCCAGAAGGACAAGGCGGCCGCCGCCGACACCTACATCCGCGTGACCAAGGCCAAGATCGACCGCGACACGTTGATCAAGCTGATCGACAGCCCGCAGTACGAATTCACCGTCACGCCAAAGAACACCTACAAGCTGGCCGACTTCCTCTATCGGGTAGGCGCCATCAAGCACAAGCCGGAATCGTGGAAGGACTACTTCTTCCAGGATGAACGCCCGCTGCAGGGGAGCTGACCGATCATGACCGCCCCATTGCCAGGCCACACGGCCAGCAACCTGAGCCGTGTCGCAACGCCGCCTTTGCTCAAGGTGGATAACCTCAGCCTCGAATACCGCACCGCACAACGCGTGGTGCGGGCCACCCACCAGGTCAGCTTCGAAGTCGACCGTGCCGACCGTTTCGTGCTGCTCGGCCCCTCCGGCTGCGGCAAGTCCACCTTGCTCAAGGCCGTGGCCGGGTTCATCTCGCCCCAGGAGGGGCAGATTCTGCTGCAAGGTCAGCCAGTCAGTGGCCCAGGCCCCGACCGCATCGTGGTGTTCCAGGAGTTCGACCAGCTGCCGCCATGGAAGACGGTGAAACAGAACGTCATGTTCCCTCTGCTGGTGTCGGGCCAGCTGAAACGCGCCGAGGCCGAGGAGCGGGCACTGCACTACCTGGAAAAAGTCGGCCTGGCCGCCTTCGCCGATGCCTACCCACACACACTGTCGGGCGGTATGAAGGCCCGCGTGGCGATTGCCCGGGCCTTGGCCACGCAGCCGAAGATCCTGCTGATGGACGAACCGTTCGCGGCACTTGATGCGCTGACCCGGCGCAAGATGCAGGAAGAATTGCTGCTGCTTTGGGAGGAGGTGCGTTTTACCCTGCTGTTCGTTACCCACTCCATCGAAGAAGCACTGGTGGTCGGCAACCGCATCCTGCTGCTGTCGCCCCACCCGGGGCGGGTGCGGGCCGAAGTGCACAGCCACCAGTACGACTTGGGCAGCCTGGGTGGTAGCGACTTCCAGGCCAGTGCCCGGCGCATCCATCGTTTGCTGTTCGATGAGGCGGATGCCCCCGAACAGCCCGACGATCTTGGTTTCAACGATATCCGTATCGCCTACTGACAGGAGCTTCAGCCATGACCACTACACCTGTACGCCAGGAATACGAGGTGCAGCTGGAGCCTTTGCTCAGTGTGCCTGTGGAACGCAACCTGCCATTGGCTCAGCGCCTGTGGCAGCACGGCTGGTTGCGCAAGGCGGTCATCCTGCTGGTGATCGCCGTACTGTGGGAGGCCATTGCCCGCTACCAGGGCAACGATCTGCTGCTACCGACCTTCCTGCAGACGGCCACGGCGTTGTGGGACGGCATGGTCAGCGGTGAGTTGCCGGCCAAGGTTGGCGTGTCGCTGGTGATTCTGCTCAAGGGTTACCTGCTGGGGATCATCCTGGCCTTCGGCCTCACCAGCTTGGCGGTGTCGACCCAGCTTGGGCGCGATCTGCTGGGCACTCTGACTTCGATGTTCAACCCGTTGCCGGCGATTGCTCTGTTGCCGCTGGCTTTGCTGTGGTTCGGGCTGGGCGACAACAGCCTGATCTTCGTGCTGGTGCACTCGGTGCTCTGGGCGCTGGCGCTGAACACCTATGCGGGCTTTCTCGGCGTGTCGGAAACCCTGCGCATGGCCGGGCGCAATTACGGCCTGAAGGGGCTGCGGCTGGTGCTGCATATCCTTGTCCCTGCGGCGCTGCCGTCGATCCTGTCGGGGCTGAAGATCGGCTGGGCGTTCGCCTGGCGTACACTGATCGCTGCCGAGCTGGTGTTCGGGGCCAGCAGTGGCAAAGGCGGGTTGGGCTGGTACATCTTCCAGAACCGCAACGAGCTGTACACCGACAAGGTGTTTGCCGGGTTGGCGGTGGTGATCCTGATCGGCTTGCTGGTGGAAGGGCTGGTGTTCAATACCCTGGAGCGGTTGACCGTTCGCCGCTGGGGGATGCAGCGCTGACGCGCATGTGCTTGGTTGGCCCGATCGTCGGCTTGCCGGTGATCGGGCTGATGTTGTCGGCCCAAATGGCGTAGCTCTGAAACACTTTCAAATATTTTCAAGCCGACTTGTCGTATAACTTGTAAGAAAACTCCTAATTTAGCATCGATCTCCGCAGAACGATTGCGTTGGAGTTTTTCCGTGCCTAGCCTGTTCCGCTCAATTGTTTACAAGGAACAGTAACCATGGCTTTCGACGCTTATATTCAAATCGCGGAAATCGCTGGCGAAGCAAAGGACGAGCAGTACAGTAACTGGATCGAAATCCTCGGCTACACGTTCGGCAGCAGCCAAAGCGCCTCCGCCACCGCCAGTTCCGCAGGCGGCGCCACTTCCGGGCGTACCACCCTGAGCAACCTCACCTTCACCAAGTACCTGGACAACGCCAGTTGCAAACTGCTCGAAGCCAGTTGCGCCGGGCAGCACCTGAAAGAGGTGAGGCTGGTCGTTTGCCGCGCTGGCGGCGATAAACTCAAGTACTACGAAGTGGTGCTCGAAGAAGTGATCATCGCCGACTACGCACAAAGCGCGCATGCCGGCGTACCGACTGAAATAATTCAGCTCGACTACGGCCGTATCAAGACCACCTACACCCGGCAGCAGCGTGTCGATGGTAGTGCCGGCGGCAATGTGACCGGTGGCTGGGACCGGATTGCCAACAAGAAGTTTGCGTGAGGACCGACCATGTCCGAGGCACGCAGCTTTATAAATCCCAAGGCGCAGAATTACGCGACGCTGAAGAACGGTACACCGATGAACGCCAACCAGCAGGCCAAGTTCGATGTGCTCAATGGGCATATCGTCAACACCGTGGTCTTGGCCGGCGAACTGGTGATCGTCGGTGACCCCGATACTTCTTCCTGCACCAGCCATGAAGCCTTTCTCATGGGCAAGGCGGCTGGCATCCACCGCGACATCATGCTCAACGGGGGCGGTGTTGACGGTTTCATGCTGGATAACTTCGAGATGCTGCAAAGTCTACTGGGCCATGCATCGATGGGGGCAGGGGCAGCGAGCGATGGCTGGGCCAGGTATCTGGATGCAATCAAGAAGACGCTGGAACAGATCGAGCAACTGCACCGCGAGCATATGAGTGGTGGTGCGTTCAGGGCGCGGGAAGAGTTCTATGCCAAGCGTGTGGAGCTGTTCAGGACGTTGGACGAACAGTTGGGGAGGACCGCCGCTTACGGTTCTGGATTACGAAATCAAGGATCGATCAAGCGGATGCTGCAGCTTTCTACCAAGCGTTATCTGAGTACCGGGGAGATTTCCGGGTATGCAGAGAAGGTAACGGGAGTGGCGAAGGCTGCGAATCTGATCAAGAAAGGGGCCTACATTGGGGTTGCATTGGATGTGGCGGCGACAGGGTTGTCCATTCATAAGGCGTGCACCATTGGCCGAGAAGAAGAATGTAGAAAGGCCAAATATGTGGAGGGAAGTGGTTTGGTCGGAGGTTTGAGTGGAAGCACCGTAATGGGGGCTGTCGGAGGTGCCGCAGGTACCCTTGTATGCGCTGTAGTACTCGGAATACCTAGTGGAGGGGCCGGTGCATTAGCGTGCGCGGTGGTCGGTGGAGCCGTAGGTGGAAAGATTGGTGGTGAAAATGGTAAAGAGGGTGGTGAGTGGCTTGGGGAAATTCTCTACGAGAGCATTAAGCCATGAGCTCATTTGAGATGAATGTGGTTGCGATTTGTTTTTTCTTCTTGGGTATAGTCGCGCTTTTAGTGCAAATATATATCGCCATAAGATATCTTGATGAGATTGAAGGGCTGCTATGGAAAAGTGATTTTGTATCGGGGAATAGGAAACTTTATTTGCATGCGGGCATCCTCGGTAAAATTATGCGTATCTGTACCATATCAACACTTCTGAGCACGCCATACCTATTTGCTCGCAAGGGATTGGTTGACGAGGCGCAACTGCAGAACTTTCCGGCGCGTATGAAAAGACTGCTTATAGTAACGTGGTGCACAATGTGTATTTCTTCAGTCGCATTCCTCGCGCTCGGGTCTTTTTAAGAAAGTGTTTGGAGGAAGCGCGCAGGCTGCAGTGTGATGCGCGGTGCTCCATTGCACCTTGTCTGAAGAAGCTTGCCGAGATGATGGGAGCAACACTGTTGTTGGTTTGATCCGCTTGGGAGGCGAGTGTGTGGAAAGAGGATTGAATGAAACAGTTGAAGTAATAGGAATGTCTATATTGCTAGTCTGGATGATGATTGGCGTGAGCCTTATGATTTATTTGGCATGCAGATATCTCGATCTGATTGAGTCGGAGCTTTCAGGATGCAGTTATGTGCGTGATAATCAGCTAAATTTCTCATCGGCGGGATTTTTAGGAAGGTTGTTGCGCACCTGCCTAGCCGCAAACATGCTTATGATGCCTGGGATCTTTGTACGCAGAGGAGTCGCGGATGCTTCCGATATATCGCGATTCCCAAGGCGTATTAAAATTAAGATACTAATTTCTTGGGGAGGGTTAATGGCTTCTACCATTCTATTTTTTGTTTTGCACAATATTTTGAAGTTTTAAGTTTGTCCAGTTGAATTTGCTCTCAAAGAGTTCTTCGCTAGGGCGGGAAAGGGCTCTGCTGTTATAAGTGACTTGCATTTTAATTTCATGGTGTCCTCATGGATAGGGTTCGGGGTTTCAGAATGATAGCATTTGAGCCGGGTTTCGTTGTGCTGGTTGTCTTTGGCTTGATATCAATAACGATGGCTGTCCTTGTATATGTATCTTATAGGTACATCAATGTGATTGAGGCCTTGCTCGAAAGATCTCACTATGTAAGAGGCGTAAAGGAGAACTTTTCCCAGGCGGGCTTGCCGGGCAAAGTTCTGCGTACGTGCAATATTGCATGTTTGTTGACTCTACCGGGACCTTACCTGCGGCGCGGATTCGTGAATCCCGAGGAAATGAAGAGCTTTCCGAGAGCTATGAAGCGGGTTTTAGTCGGCCTATGGCTAGCATTGACCATCGAAGTGTTGGCCGTGCTGGGGCTTCGGGCTTGGTTTTTTTTCTTTGAGCCAGGAGCCGAGTGAAATAACACAGCCCATGACTTTGCGTATTGATGCTCAAACTCGATGTACATTCTGATACTGTGCAGCCGCTTCAACGAGTGTCCTGGCAATCTCCATGCGTAGCTGGCTGGGCTGCTCGATCACCACGCCTGCTCCCTGGCTCAGCACCCACCAGCGCAACCCCCAGCCATCTTCCACGGTGGCCCGCAGCCGATGGCCATGCTCCAGCGCTGTCAGCTGCATATCGACACTCAACGGCGCTTCGCGCAACTGTCGAGCCAGCAGGTCGCTGACCCAGGCCTGTAGCTCGACCCCTTCACCTTGCGCCGGCTGCAGCGAACCACCGCGCAGAAAACCCTGCAGATCGAAATTCCCACGCAACTCGCCAGCAACGTTCGCCGACCAGTGCCAGCCAAACGGAATGCTCTTGTCATTGCGCTCCAGCGGAAATATCAGCGACAGCTCATTGAGATCACGCTCGACAGTGCGTTTGCTGACGGTGAAGCCCACGTCACGCAGGCGCCAGACCAATTCGGCGCTGGTAATGCCAGGGGAACGGCTGGGCAGCTGGCGCAGCAGCGCCCACTGTCGGCTGAGGGTGGCGCGAGTGGTGGCGAACGGCAAAAGATAACGTCCTTGTCTAGGCTTGCCGCAATAGGATGGCGGCAGGCGTGGGTCATGGCAATTGGCCACAGCCTGCTCAGATCAAGGAAGTCGCATTTGGTTGCCTGGTGCCGAATCGTTCGCGACAGGTTTTGACGTTACGTCACGCAGAATCACGCCTCATCACAGCCGAAGGTTGGGGTTGTGTGTCGTTCAATGAGGATGAACATGTCTGCTGCCAGCAATATCCATTCGCTGCTTGCCCGCCTTTTGCCCGAGCGGGTCATTGCCCCACCGGCCGCTGTCGGGAGGCGACAGCGACTGTTTGCCGGGATAGGGTTGCCCAGCCAGCGCTCGCTGCTGGTCAGTCGCCTGGACGAAGCCAGCGACTTGCAGACGGTTTACGTCGACCTGCGCCGCCAGGCCTTGCAAGGCAATGTGACGGCGCTCAACGACCTTGGCTGGATCTGGCTCAACGGCAAATATTGGCGTGCTGACACCGTGTTGGCCGGCCACCTGTTGCGCATGGCGGCCCTGCAAGGCAATGCCGCGGCGTGGTTCAACCTTGGGCAGCAACATTACTTCGGCAAAGGTATCGAACCCTCTTATCTACAGGCGGCGGAGTGCTACCGGCAGGCTTTCGAGCGGGGCATGCTGCATGCCGCTGCTGCGCTGGGTGACCTGTACGAGGAAGAAGTGTGCGATGGCAGCCTGCAGTGGCAGGTAGATCTTGTACAGGCCTACCAGTGGTTCCTGCGCGGGGCCGAGCAGGGCGAGGCACGCTGCCGTTTCGAGGTGGGCTACCGGTTGATGCACGGGCTGTACGTGGAGGCTGATCTCAAGGCCGCACTGTACTGGCTGGAACTGGCGGCAGCTGCGGGGGTGGTGCAGGCGGCCGAAGAGCTGGCGGTACACTTCAGCAGCCGTGACGAGGGCCGCTACCAGGAGTGGCGTGACCGGGCGGTGCAGATGGGCAGTACATTGGCCTTGACCATGAAGCTGGAAGACCAGATACAGCCCTGAATTTGCTGCTGCTTGTCCGGGCCCTTTCGCGGGCTCGCCCGCTCCCACAGGAATTGCACAAACTTCAGGTCCTGTGAGGTCCCTGTGGGAGCGGGCAAGCCCGCGAAAGGGCCTGTAAGACAAAAGCATGAACAACATTTCACCCAGGCTATCCGTCACCCCCGGTTGACGAAAGGGGGAGGCACAGGCGTATATTGATAGTTAGCAAACTATGAATATCCTTGGTTTCTGTCATGTCCCTTGATCTCCTGCGCCTGCAAGTCAGCAGTGGCATGGTGGTTGCTGCCCGCCATTGGCGGCGCATCTGCCATACCGCCCTGACCGGTTACGGCATTTCCGAGGCCTGCGCCGCGCCGTTGCTGATGATCGTGCGCCTGGGTGACGGCGTGCATCAGGTGGCCGTGGCCCAGGCCGCCGGCCTGGAAAGCCCGTCGCTGGTGCGCCTGCTCGACCAACTATGCAAGGCTGGCCTGGTATGCCGCAGCGAAGACCCGCTGGACCGCCGCGCCAAGGCCCTGAGCCTGACCGCCGAAGGCCGCACCCTGGCCGAGTCCATCGAAGCCGAACTGGTGCGCCTGCGCCGCGAGGTGCTGCATGGCATCGACCAGGCCGACCTGGAAGCCGCCTTGCGCGTGCTGCGTGCCTTCGAAGCCGCCGGCCTGGGCAACACAGGCGGGGCAGCATGAACGGTTTCTTCAGCTCGGTGCCCCCGGCCCGCGACTGGTTCTATGGCGTGCGTACCTTTGCCGCCTCCATGATCGCCCTGTACATCGCCCTGCTCATGCAGTTGCCGCGCCCCTATTGGGCCATGGCCACGGTGTACATCGTCTCCAGCCCGTTCCTTGGCCCCACCAGCTCCAAGGCCCTGTACCGTGCCGTGGGCACGCTGCTCGGCGCCGGCGGGGCGATTTTCCTGGTACCACCGCTGGTGCAGTCACCGTTGCTGCTGAGCATCGCCATCGCCCTGTGGACCGGCACCTTGCTGTTCCTTTCGCTGAACCTGCGCACCGCCAACAACTACGTGCTGATGCTGGCCGGCTACACCTTGCCGATGATTGCCCTGGCGGTGGTCGACAACCCGCTTGCTGTGTTCGATGTGGCGTCTTCCCGCGCCCAGGAAATCTGCCTGGGGATCGTCTGCGCGGCGGTGGTCGGAGCGATCTTCTGGCCACGCCGGCTGGCGCCGGTTGTAGTCGGTGCCACTGGTAGCTGGTTCACCGAGGCGATCCGCTATAGCGACACCTACCTGGCCCGCCAAGCCAGCGCAGACCAGGTTGGCGGCATGCGCGGGGCGATGGTTGCCACCTTCAACTCGCTGGAGCTGATGATCGGCCAGCTCGGCCATGAAGGTGCCGGTCCGCACACCCTGAAGAATGCCCGCGAGTTGCGCGGGCGCATGATCCACCTGCTGCCCGTGATCGATGCCCTCGACGACGCCCTGGTCGCCCTCGAAGGCCGCGCCCCGGCACAGTTCGCCCAGTTGCAACCGTTGCTCGATGCCGCCCGCGAATGGCTCAAGGGCACCGTCGACAGCGCCTCGGTCGCCCGCTGGACCGCCCTGCACGAACAGATCGAGCGCCTGCAGCCGGGCGCCGCTGCCCTCGACCAGCGCGCCGAACTGCTACTGTCCAACGCTCTGTACCGCCTGACCGAATGGGCCGACCTGTGGCAGGACTGCTGCAGCCTGCAACATGCCCTGCGCAGCGACGATTCCAAACCCTGGCGCGCGGTGTACCGCCACTGGCGCCTGGGCCGCCTGACGGCGTTCTTCGACCGTGGCCTGATGCTGTATTCGGTGGCCTCAACCGTGCTGGCGATCGTTGTAGCCTGCGGCCTGTGGATTGGCCTGGGCTGGAACGACGGCGCCAGCGCAGTGATCCTCGCCGCCGTGTCATGCAGCTTCTTCGCCGCCATGGACGACCCGGCGCCGCAGATCTACAGGTTCTTCTTCTGGACGCTGATGTCGGTCATCTTCTCCAGCCTGTACCTGTTCCTGGTGCTGCCCAACCTGCACGACTTCCCGATGCTGGTGCTGGCTTTCGCCGTGCCATTCATCTGCGTTGGCACCCTGACCGTGCAGCCGCGCTTCTACCTGGGTACCTTGCTGACCATCGTCAACACCTCGACCTTCATCAGCATCCAGGGTGCCTACGATGCTGATTTCTTCACCTTCCTCAATTCCAACCTGGCCGGTCCCGTGGGGCTGCTGTTCGCCTTCATCTGGACCTTGGTGATGCGCCCGTTCGGCGTGGAGCTGGCAGCCAAGCGCATGACCCGCTTCGCCTGGCGCGACATCGTCGAAATGACCGAGCCGGCCACCCTGGCCGAGCACCGCCAGGTCGGCGTGCAGATGCTCGACCGCCTGATGCAGCACCTGCCGCGCTTGTCGCAAACCGGGCAGGACAGCGGCGTGGCACTGCGCGACCTGCGCGTGGGGTTGAACCTGCTCGACCTGCTGGCCTATATGCCGCGTGCCGGGCAGCAGGCTCGCGAGCGCCTGAACACAGTGGTCGAGGAAGTCGGCGCGCACTACGCCGCCTGCCTGCGTGCCGGCGAGCGACTGCACGCCCCGGCTGCGCTGCTGCGCAACATGGAGCGCGCGCGCCTGGCGCTGAACCTGGATGAACTGTACGAGCGCGGCGATGCCCGTACCCACCTGCTGCACGCGCTGAGCGGCCTGCGCCTGGCGCTGCTGCCGGGCGTGGAGGTGATGCTCGAACCAGCCGAACAACCGCAACTGCCCCCCGGCCTCGACGGAGCGCCCCTGTGATTGGTGAACTGGATATCAGCGGGGTATTCCTGCCCACGCTGCTGGTGATGATGTTTGGCACCTACCTGCTGTTCCTCGGGGTGCACGCGGTGCTGGTGCGCCTGCATTTCTACCGTCTGGTCTGGCACCGGGCGTTGTTCAACGTTGCTCTGTATGCCGTGCTGCTTGGTGCGGTGGACCACTTTTGCCGAAACCTGATGCTGCCATGAAAAAACCTTTGCTGACCCTGGGCCGTGTGGTCCTGACCTTGCTGGTAGTGACCTTCGCCGCCGTGCTCGTGTGGCAGATGGTGGTGTACTACATGTTCGCCCCCTGGACTCGCGACGGCCACATCCGCGCCGACGTGATCCAGATTGCCCCGGACGTGTCCGGGCTGATCCAGAAGGTCGAGGTGCGTGACAACCAGACCGTCAACCGCGGCGATGTGCTGTTCACCATCGATCAGGACCGTTTCACCCTGGCCCTGCGCCAGGCCAAGGCGACCCTGGGCGAGCGCCAGGAAACCCTGGCCCAGGCCACCCGCGAAGCGCAGCGCAACCGCAAGCTGGGCAATCTGGTGGCCGCCGAGCAGCTGGAAGAAAGCCAGTCCCGCGAGGCCCGTGCCCGCTCTGCCGTCAGCGAGGCGCAGGTGGCCGTCGATACCGCCCAGCTAAACCTCGACCGCTCGGTGGTGCGCAGCCCGGTGGACGGTTACCTGAACGACCGAGCACCGCGTAATCACGAATTCGTCACCGCCGGCCGCCCGGTGCTGTCAGTCGTCGACAGCGCCTCGTACCACGTCGATGGCTACTTCGAGGAAACCAAGCTTGGCGGTATCCACATCGGCGATGCCGTGGACATTCGCGTCATGGGCGACAACACCCGCCTGAGTGGCCATGTGCAGAGCTTTGCCGCCGGCATCGAAGACCGCGACCGCAGCAGTGGCGCCAACCTGTTGCCCAACGTCAACCCCGCATTCAGCTGGGTGCGCCTGGCCCAGCGTATTCCGGTGCGCATCGCCTTTGATGAAGTGCCGCAAGACTTCCGCATGATTGCCGGGCGAACCGCCACGGTGTCGATCATCGAGGGCCAGCGCCCATGAAACAGCTGATCCTGGCGGGCCTGTGCCTGTCGTTGGGGGCCTGCATGATGGTCGGCCCCGACTATGAGGTGCCGAAGGACGCGGCGGTGCAACGCAGCGACCTCAACGGCCCGCTGCGCCAGGATGCCGACAGCGTGGTATCGGCACCGGTGCCTGAGGACTGGTGGCAGCTGTATCAGGATCAACGGCTGAACGAGCTGGTGCGCCAGGCCCTGAGTGCCAACACCGACCTGCGCGTGGCTGCCGCCAACATTGCCAAGGCGCGCGCCCAGGTCGAAGTGGCTGAGTCGCAAGGTGGCTTCAACGGCGGCGTCAAACTTGGCGCCCAGCGCCTGCAGGAATCGGGCGAGGCCTTCCTGCTGCCAGAGAAAGTGCCGGTGGCCAACATCGGCGAAGCCATCATCAGTGCCTCGTACCAGTTCGACCTGTGGGGTACTTTCAAGCGTGGCACCGAGGCGGCCAAGGCCAATGCCGACGCAGTGCAGGCCGCCGCCGATACCGCCCGCATCACCTTGGTGGCGGATGTGGTCAAGGCCTACACTCAGGTGTGCTCGGCCAACGAGGAATACCACATTGCCCGCGAGTCGCTCGACCTGCAGGAGCAGAGCGTGAAGCTTAACCAGCGCCTGCGTGATGCCGGGCGTGGCGACGAAACCCAGGTCACCCGCTCGCAGACCCAGTTCAAATCCTTGCGTGCCGAACTGCCACGCTTCAAGGCGGAGCGCGAGACCGGCATGTACACACTGGCTGCCTTGTTGGCAAAACCGGTTGATCAGCTGCCTGCCGGCACTGCCGATTGTGCCGAGCTGCCGCACCTGAACCAGCTGGTGCCGGTGGGCGATGGCGCGGCGTTGCTCAAGCGCCGTCCAGACGTGCGCCAGGCCGAACGGCAGCTGGCCGCTGCCACTGCCTACATCGGCGTGGCCACCGGCGCCCTGTACCCCGACATCAGCATCGGCGCCCAGGTTGGCACCATCGGTATCCTTGAGAACCTTGGCGAGCCGGCGACCAACCGCTGGGGCTTTGGCCCGCAGATCAGCTGGACCATCCCCACCAACGGCACCCGCGCCCGCATTCGCATGGCCGAAGCCTCGACCCAGGCAGCCCTGGCGAATTTTGATGGGGTAGTGCTGAACGCCATTCGCGAGACCCAGACCCGCCTGGCGCAGTACAGCGCCCTGCTGGACCGGCGTGACGCGCTGGCCGAGGCGGAGAAGTCGGCCAAGGAGGCGGCGGACCAGACGCACCGGTATTACCAGGCGGGGCGTGAATCGTTCCTGGCCGACCTGCAGGCGACGCGTACCTATACCGACATGCGCGCGCAGCTGGCAGCGGCCAATAGCCAAGTGGCTCAGGGGCAGATTGGTGTGTTCCTGGCGTTGGGTGGGGGGTGGAAGGGCACCGCCAAGCCTTGAGGCCCAATCGCCGGCAAGCCAGCTCCCACAGGTACTCCACCGCTTTTGGGGCCTGTGGTAGCCGGCTTGTACATGCCGCGAAGTTGGTGCGTACCCTGTGGGAGCTGGCTTGCCGGCGATCGAGGGCAAAGCCCTCGCCTAGGTTCTAGAGCTGTAAGACATTTCCGAACCAGAAACCAAATGCTTCAGTTCGGACGCCCTGTCGAATTATCCTACAGCACCTGTCGGAAGGTGCTGTCTTGGCTGGAAAGTGTTCCCGGAATACTGTCGCGGGGTCGCCTCGCAAGGCGATCGGGCGTGAGACACCCGGATTTCATTCGGTAGCACCGCTTTATGGCGGTCGTGTGCGGACAGGCTTCGGCCTGGCCGGGGTTACCGTATGTCCCGTGTCTCACACCGTACACGACTGCCACCTAACTTCGTGAGACAAGGAGGAGAGCAGTTCAATCCCCCATACGGAGTTCCTCCATGAACAAGCTCGTCCCCGATCCACCAGTTACCGATCTGCTTCTGCTCGACCCTCCCGCGCTCTCACTAATCGATCCACTCAGCCCCAAAGACTGCGAAGTGCTGATCAGCGCCATCACCCTGACCATCGACCACACCACCACAGTCCTGCTCGACAACCCTCCCGGCGACATGCGCAATGCCATGGGCATGAATATTCGATTGCTCTGCCGCCTGATCAATGCCGTGTGCGACCGCACCCATGCAACCCGCCACGATCAAGGAGCGACTCGATGAGCAATGACCCCAGAGACTCTGCAACCGCAGGAGTGGAAACCTTCGACTTGTTCCGCCTGCAGCCAAATGTGCCGTTCAGCCATGCTTTCTCGCAGCTTTCTGTGCTGCTGGGCTGTATTCGCCACCTGACCACCGAAGCGGAAATGGAAAACGACCGCATTGCCGGTAGCGCTGCGCGGATACTAAGCGAGATGGCCAAGGCCTTGATCGATGATATGGAGCGGGGGATGAACAAGGTTCTTCAATAGCCCTAAAGACCCCGGGGCCGCTGTGCGGCCCATCGCCGGCAAACCAGCTCCCACACCTGTACGCCACTGCTATCGAGTCCTGTGACTTACCTGTGTGGCTTACCGGCGATGAGGCCCAGACAGGTCAGCGCCTGCCACAGGCCTGATGTGTACCCTGTGGGAGCTGGTTTGCCGGCGATGAGGCCCAGGCAGGTCAGCGCCTGCCACAGGCCTGATGTGTACCCTGTGGGAGCTGGCTTGCCGGCGATAGGGCCCTGACAGGCAAAAGGCAAAGCCCCATCAAAGCCAAATTGCATCCCAATGCGGATAATCCCCCACCCTCGCGACCAATCCTGCCCGCTTCGGATTCATGACGATGTACCGCGCCATCGCCTGCACATCCTCCTCCCGGCGCAATGCCCGGTCATGAAATCCCTTCTGCCAGAGCTGGCCGCTTCGCCCTTGATACCTGTTGATCATCATGGTGCTGCGAGATTTCACCCTGCGCATCAAGCGCTTCAGGCTGCCCGGTCCAAGCTCGACCAGCCAATGAAAATGATCTGGCATCACCACCCAGGCCAGCGATCTGACGGCACCTTCCTCTTCAGCCTGGCGCAACTCGGCAACCAGCAAGCGGGCCAAGTGAAAGTCATTGAATATTGGGGCCCGGTCGAGGGTTGTGCTGGTAAGCAGATACAATCGACTGGTTTCCGAAAAACGGCCAAGCCGTAACTGGTCTGAGTGGGGACGATCCATGTTCCCTGTCTCCTGATGGTTTGCTCCTCAGGCTAGTGGCTATGGATCTGCGAATAACCAATCAATTGGTACCCGGTGTTTCCAGTGACATCGGCGCAACCTTTATCGCCGGCAAGCCAGCTCCCACCTCGACCTCATCTCCCTCAAGCCATGTGCAATACCTGTGGGAGTCTGGCTTGCCAGCGATGAGGCCCGAACCGGCAACACAAGACAGAATCTCCCACAGGTTCAGCGCATTCCCCCTCTTCATCTGATTTGTAGCAAGATTTTTCATGAAATCCGCCCAGCACCCTTGAGTGAAGCAAAGTGGAAGTGAACAATGTTCTCTTTCGCATTCCCTTCGAGACTGGCCATGAAAACCCGTTCCCGTCTGCTTGCCTAGCTGCCGGTTATTTTGCTCGGCCCGGTGCTGGCGCTGTGCAGCACCCTAGCGCTGGCCGAAGCCCCCGCCGAAGCCCCCGCCGAGGCCACCAAGGCCCTGCACCTGCTGGACTACATTGGCGCCGACTACCCGCCCACCGTGCAAGACGGCAAGGTGATCGACGATGGTGAATACCGCGAGCAGCAGGAGTTCAGCGCGGTATTGGCCGACTTGGTCAAAGGCCTGCCTGCGCATGCTGAACAAGCAGCCTTGGAGCAGGGCGTCCAGGCGCTGCGCCAGGCCATCGACCAGCGCCAGGACGGCCCGGCTGTTGCCAGGCAGGCCCGCCAGCTGGGCGCACGCCTGGCGGTGGCCTACGAGGTCAGCCAGGCTCCAGTGATTACCCCGGAGCCGGCCCGCGGCGCTTCGCTGTATGCGCAAAACTGCTCGATCTGCCACGGCGACACTGGCGCTGGCGACGGCCCGGCCGGCGTGGGCCTGGAGCCTGCACCCGCCAACCTGCGCGATGTTTCGCGCCTCGACCAGTTGAGCCTGTTCGACCTCTACAACACCCTGGCCCTGGGCATCGATGGCACCGAGATGCCTTCGTTTGCCGACCAGCTGGACGACCGCCAGCGTTGGGATGTGGCTGCCTACATCGCCAGCTTCACCGCCAAGCCAGAAGCCGGCAAAGGCGACAAGACCTGGAACATCGCCGACCTGGCCCGCCAGACGCCGGCCGAAGTCGCCGCCAGCGAAGGTGCCACGGCCGTGGAGGCGTTCCGCGCCCAGCGCGCCCAGCCGCCACAGGTCAAGCGAGGCCCTGCGCAATTGCTCGAATACACCGCGAGCACCTTGGACAAGAGCCTGGCGGCCTACCGCGCAGGTGATCACGACCAGGCCTATGACCTGTCAGTGGCGGCCTACCTGGAAGGCTTCGAGCTGGTGGAAAGCTCGCTGGACAACATCGACACCCAGGCGCGCAAGGACACCGAAAAATCGCTGATGGCCTACCGTCAGTCGCTGCAGGACGGCTTGCCCGTGGCCCAGGCCGAGCAACGCCTGAGCGAAGCCAAGGCCAAGCTCGAGCAGGCTTCCAAACTGCTGGGCAGCGATGGCCTGAGCTGGTCGCTGAGCTTTGTATCCGGCTTGCTGATCCTGCTGCGCGAAGGCCTGGAGGCGATTCTGGTGCTGGCGGCGATCCTGGCCTTCCTGCGCAATACCGGCCAGCAGTCGGCGGTGCGCAGCGTCAACATCGGCTGGGGCCTGGCGCTGGTGGCTGGTTTCGCAACCTGGGCGCTGGCAGCCTACGTGATCGACGTCGGTGGCGCCCAGCGCGAACTGCTGGAAGGCTGCACGGCGCTTTTCGCCGCGGTGATGGTGCTGTGGCTTGGCGTGTGGATGCACGATCGCCGCCATGCCGCCGCCTGGCAGGACTACATCAAGAGCAGCCTGGTCAGTGGTGGCGGACGGTTCGGTTTTGCCGTGCTGGCGTTCTTCTCGGTTTACCGCGAACTGTTCGAAGTGATCCTGTTCTACGAAACCCTGTGGCTGCAGGCCGGCCCAGCCGGGCACCAGGCGGTGCTGGCGGGTGGCGCCACGGCGCTGGTGCTGCTGGTGGGGTTGGCCTGGGTGATCCTGCGTGGCTCGGCCAAGCTGCCGCTGTCGCTGTTCTTCAGCATCAACGCCGCGCTGCTATGTGCCTTGTCGGTGGTGTTCGCCGGGCATGGCGTGAAGGCGCTGCAAGAGGCCGGGGTACTTGGCACGCGGCCGGTGGCGTTCTTCGAGTTCGACTGGCTGGGGATTCACGCTGACGCCTACTCGCTTTCGGCGCAGGCGCTGGCCTTGCTGGCCATCGTGTTCCTGTACGGGCGCTCGCGCCTGGCGGAAAGGCGCAGGGCAGCGGCCAACTGATTGGGGCCGCGCTGCGGCCCATCGCCGGCAAGCCAGCTCCCACCCTGACCGCATCGGCTTCAAGCCATTTGCAGTACCTGTGGGAGCCGGCTTGCCGGCGATGGGCTGCAAGGCAGCCCCTGGCATTATCAGTTCAGGCCGGCTGTGGCGCCTTGAGAATGTTCTGCAGCAACTGGACGCTTTCGACAGCGTCATGACCCAGGCTGGTCAGGTAGCCGCCATCAGGTTGATCGGTCAGCCCCTTTTCATGCAGGCGTTGCGCGGCGGCCACCAGGACGGGGGAAGCGTTCTTGTGAATCTTGATGCCTTCCTGGCTGCTGTCGTGCTTGAACAGCGAAAGGACTTCCAGTTCAGCGATCAGATCGGGGGTAAAAGGCATGGCGACTCCTGACTTCCAGACAAGGATGACGGCACCGTTCTACGGTGCCTGATCTTCGAGTGTAGCCGGGTTATTCGTCCTCGCCTTGATCCATCTCAGGCGGCAGCTCCGGCAGCGCGCGCAGGGCGTTCTCGTACCACTCGCGGTCGAACTCGCGGTCTTCCACCAGCATGTTGTCAATTTCGAAGGCCAGTACATGGGCCATCAGGTTGAGAATGTCTTCGCGCTCGTAACCGACCAGGGTCAGTTTGTTGAACGTGGCTTTCGCCGCCGCCGGGTCGCCGCTTTCGATCTGGTTCTCGATGGCCTGGGTCAGCGTTGCCTCGGCGAAGGCTTCGTCGTCGTCATTGTCGATGTCGGTGGGCTCGCTCATGGCGGTACTCCTGTGATGGGATGCACAGTGTGCCACGCCTGTGGCGGCAATGCCCGGGCATTGACGGGGCGCATGACGCTAGTCAGGAGCGGGCGTACGGTCTATAAAAGCCGGGCCAACCCCTTACGGCCTGGAGGCTGTTACCTCATGCTCAAGCTTCATGGATTTTCGGTCAGCAACTACTACAACATGGTCAAGCTGGCCCTGCTGGAAAAAGGCCTGCCCTTCGAGGAAGTCACCTTCTATGGCGGCCAGGCGCCACAGGCGCTGGAAGTGAGCCCGCGAGGCAAGGTGCCGGTGCTGCAGACCGAACACGGCTTCCTCAGCGAAACCAGCGTGATCCTCGACTATATCGAGCAGACCCAGGGCGGCAAGGCGCTGCTGCCGGCCGACCCGTTCGGGCAGGCCAAGGTGCGCGAGCTGCTCAAGGAAATCGAGCTGTACATCGAACTGCCGGCGCGTACCTGCTATGCCGAGTCTTTCTTTGGTATGCAGGTCGAGCCGCTGATAAAGGAAAAAGCCCGTGCCGACCTGCTGGCCGGTTTTGCCACGCTCAAGCGCAACGGCCGCTTCGCACCCTATGTGGCGGGTGAGCAACTGACCCTGGCAGACCTGATGTTCTGCTTCTCGGTCGACCTGGCCTGTGCGGTGGGCAAGAAGGTGCTGAACATCGACTTCCTGGCGGACTTCCCGCAGGCCAAGGCGTTGCTGCAGCTGATGGGCGACAACCCGCACATGGCGCGGATCGTGGCGGACAAGGAGGCGGCGATGCCGGCCTTCATGGAGATGATTCGCAGCGGCAAACGCTAAAAGCTGGGGCTGCTTTGCAGCCCATCGCCGGCAAGCCAGCTCCCACAGTTACAGCGCTTACCTTGAGGGTAACGCTATACCTGTGGGAGCTGGCTTGCCGGCGATCGAGGGCAAAGCCCTCGCCTTGAGGCCTTAACGCGAAGCCAGCAGCGCCTTGCCGCGGGCGACGGCCGCACGCACCTGCGCCGGTGCGGTACCACCAATGTGGTTACGGGCATTCACCGAGCCTTCCAGGGTCAGTACGGCAAACACATCCTGCTCGATCTGGTCGCTGAACTGGCGCAGTTCGTCCAGGCTCATTTCGGCCAGGTCCTTGCCGGTGTCCACGCCATACTTCACCGCGTGACCCACGATCTCGTGGCAGTCACGGAACGGCAGGCCACGGCGTACCAGGTAGTCGGCCAGGTCGGTGGCAGTGGAGAAACCGCGCAGAGCCGCTTCACGCATGATGGCGTGCTTGGGCTTGATTGCCGGGATCATGTCGGCAAAGGCACGCAGCGAGTCGCGCAGGGTGTCGGCGGCGTCGAACAGCGGTTCCTTGTCTTCCTGGTTGTCCTTGTTGTAGGCCAGCGGCTGGCCTTTCATCAGGGTCAGCAGGCCGGTCAGGGCGCCGAACACACGGCCGCTCTTGCCACGTACCAGTTCCGGCACGTCCGGGTTCTTTTTCTGCGGCATGATGGAGCTGCCGGTGCAGAAGCGGTCTGGCAGGTCGATGAACTGGAACTGCGCGCTGGTCCACAGCACCAGCTCTTCGGAGAAGCGCGACAGGTGCATCATCGCCACGCTGGCGGCGGCGCAGAATTCGATGGCGAAGTCGCGGTCCGACACGCCGTCCAGCGAGTTGCCGGCCACGGCTTCGAAGCCCAGCAGCTTGCAGGTGAGTTCACGGTCGATCGGGTAGGTGGTGCCTGCCAGCGCGGCGCTGCCCAGGGGCATGCGGTTAGCACGCTTGCGGCAGTCGACCAGGCGCTCGTAGTCACGGCTGAGCATTTCGAACCAGGCCAGCAGGTGGTGGCCGAAGGTGACCGGCTGGGCCGTCTGCAGGTGGGTGAAGCCGGGCATGATGGTTTCGGCTTCACGCTCGGCCTGCTCCAGCAGGCCCTGCTGCAGGCGAGTAATCTCGGCCAGGATCAGGTCGATTTCGTCGCGCAGCCACAGGCGAATGTCGGTGGCCACCTGGTCGTTGCGGCTACGGCCGGTGTGCAGCTTCTTGCCGGTGATGCCGATACGGTCGGTCAGGCGTGCCTCGATGTTCATGTGCACGTCTTCGAGATCGACGCGCCAGTCGAAGGTGCCGGCTTCGATTTCACCCTGGATGGTCTTCAGGCCATCGATGATGGTGTCGCGCTCGGCATCGCTGAGCACGCCGACCTGCGCCAGCATGGTGGCATGGGCGATCGAACCCATGATGTCGTGGCGGTACAGGCGCTTGTCGAAATCGACCGAGGCGGTGAAACGGGCGACGAAGGCGTCGACGGGTTCACTGAAGCGGCCGCCCCAGGACTGATTGGTCTTGTCGGTGCTCATGGATTCACTCATTGCAGGCGTGAACGAAAAAGTGGCGCCGATGATAGCAGGGTTTGGGCCGGCCGCCGCAGAGCGCTGGTCGACAGAATTGCGCGGAAAACGATAGAGAAGGATTTGCAGGAATGAACGGCAGTGTTCCACGGACCGTCTACAGTTGGACAGGAGGACTGGCAGTGAATCTGCCGGCCGAGTGAATCTTTGGCCTTCGCACCGGTCTAGAGCGTGACCTTAGTGTCGCTCGAACCATACCTGTCTACGCTATACCTGTGCGAGACTCATTCAGGAATCCAGCGCAATTATGAATGTCCTGATCGTTGATGACGAACCCCAAGGCCGTGAGCGCCTTAGCCGGCTGCTCGGCGAACTGGAGGGTTACACCGTGCTGGAGCCTAGCGCCACCAACGGCGAGGAGGCCTTGGCGCTGATCGAAAGCCTTAAGCCCGATGTGGTCCTGCTGGACATCGGCATGCCAGGCCTGGATGGCCTGCAGGTTGCTGCTCGCTTGTGCGAGCGCGAGGCGCCTCCGGCGGTGGTGTTTTGCACCGGGGACGATGAATACGGTGCCGAGGCTTTCAAGGACAGTACCCTCAGCCATGTGACCAAACCTTTCCAGGCCCAGGCCTTGCGCGATGCCCTGCGCAAGGCCGAAAAGCCCAACCGCGCCCAGTTGGCGGCGCTCACCAGGCCGGCCAACGAAGGCGGCGGCCCGCGTAGCCACATCAGTGCCCGCACGCGCAAAGGCATCGAGCTGATCCCTTTGCCCCAGGTCATCTATTTCATTGCCGACCACAAGTACGTGACCTTGCGCCACGAGGCCGGGGAAGTGTTGCTCGACGAGCCGCTCAAGGCCCTGGAAGACGAGTTTGGCGAACGCTTCGTGCGTATCCACCGCAATGCCCTGGTCGCCCGTGAGCGTATCGAACGCCTGCAGCGCACGCCGCTGGGGCATTTCCAGCTATACCTGAAAGGCCTGGACGGTGACGCCCTGACCGTCAGCCGGCGCCATGTGGCCGGTGTGCGCAAGATGATGCAAACCCTCTGAGCCTGTACCGGCCCAATCGCCGGCAAGCCAGCTCCCACAGGTATAGTGTCAGCCTTGAGCCTTGCACGGCTGAGGGAGCTGGCTTGCCGGCGATTGGGCGGTACAGGTAAGCACAGGATCCTGATCCACATCTGCTAGCGATACCGGCGATGCTGTTATCATCGACAGCATTTCTCTGGATCGGGGCGTTCCATGTCCACTCGCGAAATCCGCATTGCCACCCGTAAAAGTGCCTTGGCCCTGTGGCAGGCCGAATACGTCAAAGCCCGCCTCGAGCAGGCCCACCCCGGTCTGCTGGTGACCCTGGTGCCCATGGTCAGCCGTGGCGACAAGCTGCTCGACGCGCCGCTGGCAAAGATCGGTGGCAAGGGCCTGTTCGTCAAGGAACTGGAAACCGCCCTGCTGGACAACGAAGCCGACATCGCCGTGCATTCGATGAAGGACGTGCCCATGGACTTCCCCGAAGGCCTGGGCCTGTACTGCATCTGCGAGCGCGAAGACCCGCGCGATGCCTTCGTTTCCAATACCTTTGACAGCCTCGATGCGCTGCCTGCCGGCAGCATCGTCGGTACCTCCAGCCTGCGTCGCCAGGCCCAGTTGCTGGCGCGTCGCCCGGACCTGCAGATCCGCTTCCTGCGCGGCAACGTCAACACCCGCCTGGCCAAGCTGGATGCCGGTGAGTACGACGCCATCATCCTCGCCGCCGCCGGTTTGATCCGCCTGGGCTTCGAAGACCGCATCACCTCCACCATCAGCGTCGATGACAGCCTGCCGGCTGGCGGCCAGGGCGCGGTGGGCATCGAATGCCGCAGCGCCGACCGGGAAATCCACACGCTGCTGGCGCCGCTGCATCATGCCGATACCGCCGACCGGGTGGTGGCCGAGCGCGCCCTGAACAAACGCCTGAATGGCGGCTGCCAGGTACCGATTGCCTGCTATGCGGTACTGGAAGGTGACCAGCTGTGGCTGCGTGGCCTGGTCGGCCAGCCCAGCGGCGGTACCCTGCTGGTGGCCGATGCCCGCGCACCACGTACTGCCGCCGAAACCCTGGGCGTGCAGGTGGCCGAGGACCTGCTGGGGCAGGGCGCCGAGGCCATCCTCAAGGAAGTCTACGGCGAGGCCGGCCACCCGTGAGTTCGTGGCGCCTGTTGCTGACCCGGCCTGCCGAGGACTGTGCGGCACTGGCGCAAAGCCTGGCAGCGGCGGGGGTAGCCAGCAGCTGCCTGCCGCTGCTGGCAATCGAGCCCGTCGCTGTGGACAACCAGCAACGCCTGTTGCTGGAAGGCCTGCAGGGCTTCCAGGCGATCATCGTGGTCAGCAAGCCGGCAGCCCGTTTGTTGCTTGAGCAATTGGCCGAGGCCGGCCTGCGGCCACCCATGCAAGGTTGGTTCACCGTGGGCGAGGCGACCGCCGCCGTGCTTCAGGGTGCAGGCCTGGCGGTGAGCGTCCCGCCACGCGGCGATGACAGCGAAGCGTTGCTGGCGCTGCCAGCCCTGCGCCAGGCAGTTGCCGTGCCGGCACCGCGGATCTTGATCGTTCGTGGTGTGGGAGGTCGCGAACTGCTGGCAGAGCGTCTTGCAGAGCAAGGTGCTAGTGTCGATTATCTGGAACTGTATCGTCGCTGCCTGCCGGCTTACCCGGCGGGCACCCTGATGCGCCGCATCGAAGCGGAACGCCTCAATGGCCTGGTGGTCAGCAGTGGGCAGGGTTTTGAACACTTGCAGCAGATGGCCGGCGCCGATTGGCCGCAGCTGGCGCGTCTGCCGCTGTTCGTGCCCAGCCCTCGGGTTGCCGATCAGGCCAGGGCCGCCGGGGCCCAACAGGTTGTGGATTGCCGTGGCGCCAGTGCCACGGCCTTGCTGGCAGCCGTGCAGCGCAGCGCTGCACCTGCCTCTTAAGGCGCTAAGCTGAACGCGATGCGCCCCCATGCAAAGGATGGATACGTGAGCGAGACTGTCTTGTCCAATAACGATCAGCCGTCGGCACAGGCGCCGGCGGAACCCGTCACCACCCCACCTGCCAAGCGCTCCGGCAGTGGCCTGGCAACGCTGGCCCTGCTGTTGGGCGCGGCCGGGGTGGCGGTAGGTGGCTGGGGTGTCTGGCAGGTGCGTCAACTGCAAGGCAGCGAATTCAACCAGGGTCAGCACATCGAGGCGCTGAACCAGCGCGCCGAGGCCCTGCAGCAGCGTGAGCAGCAGATCAGCGCGCAACTGGCCAGCCTGCCGGCGGCCAGCGAGCTGGAAGACCGCCGCCGCCTGGTGGCACAGTTGCAGGGCGACCAGCAACGTCTCAGCCAGCGCCTGGAAACCATACTGGGCGAAAGCCGCAAGGAATGGCGCCTGGCCGAGGCCGAGCACCTGCTGCGCCTGGCCACCCTGCGCCTGTCGGCGCTGCAGGACATCACCAGTGCCAAGGCCTTGGTCGAGGGGGCGGACGAGATCCTGCGCGAGCAGAGCGATCCGGGTGCCTTCGCCGCCCGTGAGCAATTGGCGCGCAGCCTGGCCACGCTCAACAGCACTCAGCAACCGGACCGTACCGGCCTGTTCCTGAAACTCGCCGCTCAGCGCGAGCTGGTGCAGCAACTCAGCGCCCAGTCGCCAGAGTTCGACACCAATGCCGATGCCCTGGGCGCGCTCACCGCCGATGGTGATGGCGCCAGTCGCCTGTCCCAATGGTGGGCCGAAATCTCCAAGTACTTCCAGATCGACTTCAACGCCGATGACAACGTGCGTCCGCTGCTGGCCGGGCAGCAACTGAACCAGCTGCGCCTGGCCCTGAGCCTGACCATCGAACAGGCCCAGTGGGCAGCGCTCAATGGCGATAGCAAGGTCTACACCCAGGCGCTGGACGACGCCCGCAGCGTGCTGCTGGCCAACTTCAACGCCGACAACCCGCAAAGCAAGGCCATGCTTGACAGCCTCAATGCCTTGGCCGAACAGCCGGTGTCGGTGGTTACCCCTGACCTCAGCGAAAGTCTGGCTGCAGTGCAGGCCTATATCCAGCGCCGCCACCTGCCGGCCGATGCTGAAGGGGGCAAGCCATGAAGCGTGTCTACCTGCTGGCCGTGCTGGCGATCGTGGTCGCCGCGGCGCTAGGTATCGCGGTCGCCAAGCACAGCGGTTACGTGCTGATCTCCTATGGCAGCTTCCGCTACCAGTCGGGGCTGTGGGCGGCCCTGGCCGGCTTGCTGGTTGTGGTGCTGTTGCTGTGGCTGGTGCGCTACCTGGTCGGCCTGGTGCTGACTTCCAGTGGCGTGGTCAACCCGTGGTCGCGGCGTAATCGCAGCCGGCGTGTTCGTCTGGCCATCGAGCAGGGCCAGCTGGACCTCGCCGAGGGCCGTTGGGCCAGTGCCCAGCGCCATCTGCACCGTGCCGCCGAGGCCGAGCGCCAGCCGTTGCTTTATTACCTCGGTGCCGCGCGTGCCGCCAATGAGCAAGGCCGAACCGAAGACAGCGACAACCTGCTGGAACGTGCTCTGGAGCGCCAGCCGCAAGCGGAGCTGGCTATTGCCCTGACCCATGCGCAATTGCAGATGGACCGTGGCGAAAGCGACGGCGCGCTGGAAACCCTGCTGGCCATGCAGGAGCGCCACCCGCACAACGGCCAGGTGCTGCGCCTACTGCAGCGGCTGCACCTGGAACGCGGCGACTGGTCTGCCCTGATCCGCCTGCTGCCTGACCTGCGCAAGGGCAAGGTGCTGCCGGCCGCCGAGCTGGCTGCCCTGGAGCAACGTGCCTGGGGCCAGAACCTGAGCCTGGCCACCACCCGTGGCGAGGATGCGCAAAGCGCCCGTCAGGCTCTGGAGCGCGCCTGGCAGCAACTGACTGCTGCCCAGCGCCAGGAGCCACAACTGGTGCTGGCCTATGCCGAGCAATTGCGTCAGGTGGGCGCCCAGAGCGAAGCGGAACAAGTGCTTCGCACCGCCCTCAAGCGTGAATACGAAAGCCATCTGGCACGCCTGTACGGCCTGGTGCGCGGCGATGACCCGGCGCGCCAGCTGCAAACAGCCGAAGGTTGGCTCAAGGCCCACCCGCAAGATGCCAGCCTGCTGCTTACCCTGGGCCGTCTGAGCCTGCAGAACCGCCTGTGGGGCAAGGCGCGCGACTACCTGGAAAGCAGCCTGCGCATGGAGCGCAACCCCGAGGCTTGTGCCGAGCTGGCGCGCCTGCTCGCCGGCCTTGGCGAGACCGAGCGCAGCAACCAGCTGTTCCAAGAGGGCCTCGGCCTGCTGGACGAGCGCCTGCTGGCCCTGCCTTTGCCCGAAGGCGTACGCGCCTGACCTACCCCAGGGCCCGCGCAAAGGTGCGGGCTTCGGGGGCGGGTAACTTTTCTCTCTGTGTAAGTTAGATCTGCAGTCCATTTCTTCAGACGTTTCCTACCGCATGGTTGGAAATTTCCTTAGCGATTCAGCGACTTGTCCTTACTGTCGCGCCTTGAAACAAAGCGCTTCTTTCCTCTACCGTTTCAAGCATCTTCATTATCCCGGGACCTTCACCGCCCATGCTGCCGGCCCGTTTGCGCACCTTTTTCCTACCTGCCTGCCTTGCTGCACTGGCGGTACTGGCTGCGTCCTTCCACCTGGAAAGCGTCCTCGGGCTGGTGCCCTGCCCGTTGTGTTTCAGCCAGCGGTTGCTGCTTGGAGTGTACGCAATGCTGTGCCTGGCGGCAGTGCTGCAGGTACCGGGTACGGCGGGCATTCGTTGTTATGCGCGGGCGACGCTGGGCTGTTCGCTGGCCGGGGCGTTGCTGGCAGCGCGACATGTATGGTTGCAGGGGGATGACGGGGCCATCGCTGTCTGCCCGGTGCCGCTCGGGCGGCTGATCGAGCAATCCTGGGGCGAGGCAGCCCGGCAATTATTGTTCGGCGGCCCGGATTGCAACTCGCTGACCTGGAGCTTCCTCGACCTGACCCTGCCCGAGTGGAGCCTGTTGGCGTTCCTGCTGCTGGCAATGCTGCCCTTGAGTTGCCTGCTGGCGTATCGTTTCCGCACCCTGGCGAGAACATGACTTGGCGCAAGGTTGCACCATTGGCACGACCAATGGCCGTGTAACTGGGTATTAAACACTTGTATGAACTTTGTCCGCTGCGTACCTTGAAGGGCAGCACGCGCGGGAATAATCTCCCAGCACGCATACCGAAAACACAACTGCTCGATGCCGCCTGCTGATGTCACCTTTGTGCTGCACGGTCGTGGTGCGAGGTGCAGCGGCATCTACCCAGAAGGGAAGAGATTGCCATGCTCGATAGTTGTCAGAACGCTCAGGAACGCTGGGGTGGGGTTCACAAACTGATCGACCGCTGGCTGGAGGAGCGCCAGGAACTGGTGCAGGCTTTCCGCGCGCTGCGCGATGCCAAGCCGGCCTTCGCCGACAAGGACACGAACGGGGACTTTTGCGCGCTCCTCGTTGACTACGTTTCGGCGTGGCATTTCGAAGTCTGCGAGCAGTTGGTCAGTGAGGCCAAGGCCTTCGGCGACGAGAAGGCGCTGAAGCTGGCCGAAGATATCAACCCACGGATCAACGACAGTACTCAGGTCGCATTGGCCTTCAATGACCATTGCGCCAAGGGTGAGTGCAAGGACACCGAGCGCTTTGCCGAAAAGCTGGGCAAGCTGGGTGGCCTGCTGCACGAGCGCTTCGAACTGGAAGACTGCCTGATCGAAGTGTTGCACAACGCGCACAAGGAAGAAGGCGCATTACCGGCGTGAGTGTTGGCGTCAGTCGCCAACCGCCAGCAGTTCTATCTCGAACACCAGGGGGGTGTAGGGTGCAATCAGGTCGCCCGCACCCTCGGCGCCATACGCTAACGCCGACGGGATCACCAGGCGCCATTTGGCGCCAGCGTGCATCTTTGGCAAGGTCACCTGCCACCCTTCGATGACTGAGTCCAGGCTGAACCATTGGGGCGTCTGGTTCTGGTCGAACACCGAGCCGTCTGGCAGCCTGCCCACATAGCGCACCTGCACCTTGCCACCGGCTTTGGGCTGCGCGCCCGTGCCTGCTTGCAGTTCGCTGTAGAGCACACCCTCCGGTAGTTCGTGCACGCCATAACGACCACGCTCGTTGGCCATGAAGCGTGTTTCGGCAGCTTGCAGCTTCTGCATGGCGGCATCGCCTTCCTGTGCTTCCTGCTGCTGGAGCAAAGCCTGCATGCGTGCCTTGTCGAGTTTCAGCGGTTGCCCCTGGTAGGACTGGCGCAGGCCTTCTACCAGCGCATCCAACTGCAGGCGCGGCATATCCTGGCGCAGCCGCTCACCCAGGCTGGCGCCGATGCTGTAGGCGAGGTCATGTTCTTCGCTGTCGGCCAGGGCGATGGGTGCCAGCAGGCATAAACCTAAAAGAAGATATCGAGGCATGGTCAGTTCCTGCGCCAATGAGCGGGGAAGTATGCCAGTGTTCCGTTTTGTATTGTGTGCTCGCGGTCCCTGTAGGAGCGGCCTTGTGTCGCGACAGGGCTGCAAAGCAGCCCCGGCGATATCTGCGGTGGTGCTGAAATCAAGGGGCTGCTCCGCAGCCCATCGCGACACAAGGCCGCTCCTACAGGAGTGCTGTGCAATACAGATAACTGCCAAATATCAGCAATGATTTATTCAGCAACTACACTTGCTCGGAGCTGCAAGATAACAACTTTGCCCAGGCATGCAACGCGGCGTAAACAATACTGTCAACATGCCCTAGCGGCGGTAGCAGCAGAAGCATAGTATGAGCCGCAATCTCGTCAGCCAGGAGGTAAACCATGTCGGCTAAAAAGAAGCCAGTAAGCACGCCGTTACACCTGCTCCAGCAACTTTCGGGCAGCTTGCTCGAACACTTGGAAGATGCCTGCTCGCAAGCGCTGGCTGATGCGGAAAAACTGCTGGCCAAGTTGGAAAAGCAGCGTGGCAAGGCCCAGGAAAAACTGCACAACGGTCGCCTGAAACTGCAAGACGCGGCCAAGGCAGGTAAAGCCAAGGCGCAGACCAAGGCGCAAAAAGTCATTGGCGAACTTGAAGAACTGCTCGACTCCCTCAAGGAACGTCAAACCCAGACTCGTTCTTATATTCAGCAACTCAAGCGCGATGCCCAGGACAGCCTCAAGCTGGCCCAAGGTGTAGGCAAGGTTCGCGAAGCTGCAGCCAAGGCGCTTGACCAGCGTGCTGCCAAGACCTCCAAACCGGCAGCCGCCAAACCCGTCACCAAGGCTGCTGCTGCCAAACCTGCAGCCAAGCCGGCCGCCAAGGCCACTGCTGCTGCCAAACCTGCGGCCAAGCCAGCCGCCAAGGCCACTGCTGCTGCCAAACCTGCGGCCAAGCCAGCCGCCAAGGCCGCTGCTGCTGCCAAGCCTGCAGCCAAACCAGCTGCCAAAGCCACTGCTGCTGCCAAGCCTGCAGCGAAGCCAGCCGCCAAGGCCACTGCTGCTGCCAAGCCTGCAGCGAAGCCAGCCGCCAAGGCCACTGCTGCTGCCAAACCTGCAGCCAAGCCAACTGCCAAGGCTACTGCTGCTGCCAAACCTGCGGCCAAGCCAGCCGCCAAGGCCACTGCTGCTGCCAAACCTGCAGCCAAGCCAGCAGCCAAAGCCACCGCAGCCGCTAAACCTGCAGCCAAGCCAGCGGCGGCCAAAACGCCAGCCAAAGCCGCTGCTGCCAAGCCGGCCGCGAAACCAGCTGCCGCCAAGGCCCCAGCACGTACGGCCGCCAAACCCGCCGCCAAGCCAGCAGCTGCCAAGCCTGTTGCCAGCAAGCCAGCCGAAGCCAAACCGGCTACGCCAGCCGCCAGCACTCCGGCCGCCGCGACCAACTCGGCCACCCCGGCAGCTTCGGTAGCGCCATCGGCACCTGCCAGCACCCCGGCTCAGGCACCGTCTTCGGCGTCCTGAAGCGCTGCCGCCGCGACGCGCAATCCAACCAGCGCGTCGTGGTGGCGGGCCTGGTCCGGCGCCAGCCGGGCCAGCCAGTCGTCCATGGGCTCATGGGCGCTTGCCGGCCATTTTCGCGAACGCTCCTGCAAGCGTTCCAGCAAGGCTTTCTCGGCCTGTAATTCCAACCCTTTCACCTGCTCACGCAACGCCGCCAGCTGCGCATCACTTTGCGCTGCTGCTCGCCACTGTTGGCGCAAGCTACGTAATGGGTTGACCACTTCGCGCTGCCAGGGCTCGGTAACCTCGCGCAATGCCTGTACGCGTTCGTCCCGCACGGCCACGCCACGCGCCTGCAGCCAGGTTGCGCACAGCAGCAGACAGACATCGCCACCCAGCGCCTGCAGTTCAAGGCAGGCGGCTTCCACGCCGGGCCTGGCGTACAGGGCCAGGGCGTGATTCCACAGGTCGGTGTGCATGGTTCCACTCGCGCTATGGGCCGAGGAAGCTGGTAGACTCCGCGACCATCATGATCAGACTATCCAACCTCACTTTACAGCGTGGTCCGCAGCGCTTGCTAGAAGGCGCCGAGATGACCCTGCACACCGGTCACAAGGCCGGCCTGATCGGCGCCAACGGCGCCGGAAAATCCAGCCTGTTCGCCTTGCTGCGCGGTGAGCTGTCGCCCGATGCCGGCGATTGCCAGCTGCCCGGTGACTGGCGCATCGCCCACATGCGCCAGGAGGTCGATACCCTCGATCGCCTGGCCGTGGACTATGTGCTCGACGGTGACGTGCGCCTGCGCAAGGTCCAGGCCGAACTCGCTGCGGCCGAGCAGGCCCACGACGGTACCGCCCTGGCGCGCCTGCATATTGAGCTGGATAGCGCCGACGGCTATACCGCCGACGCCCGCGCACGCAAGTTGCTGGCCGGCCTTGGTTTCACCAACGAACAGATGGACCGCCGCGTCGGCGACTTCTCCGGTGGCTGGCGGATGCGCCTGAACCTGGCCCAGGCCCTGATGTGCCCCTCCGACCTGCTGCTGCTCGACGAGCCCACCAACCACCTGGACCTGGACGCTATCCTGTGGCTGGAGGACTGGCTCAAGGGCTACCCCGGCACGTTGTTGCTGATCTCCCACGACCGCGACTTCCTCGATGCCGTGGTCGACCATGTGCTGCACGTCGAGCAGCGCAAGCTGAACCTGTACAAGGGCGGCTACACCGCCTTCGAGCGCACCCGGGCCGAGCGCCTGGCGCAACAGCAGCAGGCCTACGAGAAACAGCAGGCCCAGCGTGCGCACATGGAAAAGTACATTGCCCGCTTCAAGGCCCAGGCCACCAAGGCCCGCCAGGCACAGAGCCGGATCAAGGCCCTGGAGCGCATGGAGGAGCTATCGGCGGCGCATGTCGATTCGCCGTTCGACTTCGTTTTCCGCGAGTCGCAGAAAATCTCCAGCCCGCTGCTGAGCCTGTCCGAAGGCCGCCTGGGCTACGGTGACAAGGCGATCCTCGACAAGGTCAAGCTGCAGCTCACCCCCGGTGCGCGCATTGGCCTGCTCGGCCCCAACGGCGCTGGCAAGTCGACCCTGATCAAGAACCTCGCTGGCGAGCTCGAGCCACTATCGGGCCGCCTGGTGCGGGGTGAGAACCTGGCCGTGGGCTACTTCGCCCAGCACCAGCTGGATTCGCTGGACGACAAGGCCAGCCCGCTGCTGCACCTGCAGCGCATTGCCCCCACCGAGCGTGAGCAGACCCTGCGCGACTTCCTGGGCGGCTTCGACTTCCATGGCGATCGCGTCGACGAGCCGGTGGTGAACTTCTCCGGTGGTGAGAAGGCCCGCCTGGCGTTGGCCCTGATCGCCTGGGAGCGACCGAACCTGCTGCTGCTCGACGAACCGACCAACCACCTCGACTTGGAAATGCGCCTGGCGCTGACCATGGCCCTGCAGGAGTTTGCCGGTGCCGTGGTGGTGGTGTCGCACGACCGTCACCTGCTCAAGAGCACCACCGACGACTTCCTGCTGGTGGCCGACGGCAAGGTCGACATCTTCGATGGTGACCTGGACGACTACAGCCGCTGGCTGGTCGAGTACCGCCAGCGCAGCGCGCCGGCCAGTACCACCCCGGTCAACCCGGACAAGACCGACAAGAAGGCCCAACGCCAGGCTGCCGCAGCCTTGCGTCAGCAACTGGCCCCGCACAAGAAGGCTGCCGACAAGCTGGAAGCCGACCTCAACCAGGTGCACGCGCAACTGGCCGAGATCGAGACCGCGCTGGGTGATGGTGGCCTCTACGACGCGTCGCGCAAGGACGAGTTGCGTGACCTGCTGGCGCGCCAGACCAAGCTGAAGCAGCGCGAAGGCGAACTGGAAGAGGCCTGGATGGAAGCGCTGGAAACCCTCGAAAGCATGCAGGCCGAGCTCGAGGCGCTGTCCTGATGGAGGAACTGCGTTCGCTGCTGCCAGGGCAATGGATGGACACCTTCTGGCTGGGCTTGCAGATACTGTTGATCCTGGTAGCGGCCTTCGTCCTGCAGCGCATCGTTGCACGCGGGCTGAGCCGCCTGAGCCAGCGTTACCCGTTGCCGCCGGAGCTGCTGGTGCCGGTGCGTGGTGGCCTGCGCTGGCTGATCATGGGCAGCGCGTTGCTGTTCGTACTGGAGCGCCTGGGTGTATCGGCGACGGTACTGTGGACAGCACTGTCCGGCTTCGTCGCGGTGGCAGCAGTGGCTTTCTTCGCCATGTGGAGCGTGCTGTCCAACCTGCTGTGCGCGGTGCTGATCTTCACCGTCGGGCCGTTTCGTATTGGTGATGTGGTCGAACTGGTTGACACCCTCGACAAGCCGGGCGTCAAGGGCCGGGTGATTGCCATCAACCTGCTGTTCACCACGCTGATGGAAATGCCCGAGGCGGGCGGGGCGCTGGTGCAGGTGCCCAATAGCCAGTTCTTCCAGAAGTCAGTACGGCGCTGGCGCGGGGCTGAGGTGCAGACGATGCACAAAGAGGCGCCCGCCGAAGCGGACTGATTAATCCTGTACCGTCCTCTTCGCAGCACAAGGCTGCTCCTACAGCGACCGCGTGACTCTGTAGGAGCAGCCTTGTGCTGCGAAGAGGACGGTACAGGTAGAACAAATCCTGCAAAATTTACTGGTTATTTTTTCACCAACACCTTAGCTTAACGTTTTGCAACATATGTCCGAGCGAGGTGTGTGATGTCGATGGAAGTGTGGTTGGGCTTCTTTGCCGCCTGTTGGGTGATCAGCCTTTCACCCGGCGCCGGGGCGATTGCCTCGATGTCCAGTGGCCTGCAATACGGTTTCTGGCGTGGTTACTGGAACGCCCTGGGCCTGCAACTGGGCCTGATCCTGCAGATCGCCATCATCGCCGCCGGCGTCGGTGCTGTTCTGGCTGCCTCGGCCACGGCGTTCCAGATAATCAAATGGTTCGGTGTCGCCTACCTTGTCTACCTGGCCTACAAACAGTGGCGTGCGCTGCCCTTGGACATGAGCGATGAATCCGCCGTGCGTCCGATCGGCAAACCGCTGAGCCTGGTGTTCCGTGGTTTCCTGGTCAACGTCAGCAACCCCAAGGCGCTGGTGTTCATGCTGGCGGTGCTGCCGCAGTTCATCAATCCGCATGAACCGCTGTTGCCCCAGTATGTGGCGATCACCGTGACCATGGTCGCCGTGGATATGCTGGTGATGGCGGGGTATACCGGGTTGGCTGCGCGGGTGTTGCGCCTGCTGCGTACGCCCAAACAGCAGAAGCGTTTGAACCGGACTTTCGCCGGGTTGTTCATTGGCGCGGCTACCTTCCTGGCGACTTTGCGTCGCGCGCCAGTCTGACAGACCGTATGTAGCCCATTCGCGGGCAAGCCCGCGAATGGGCCACCTCTATTTCTGCTTGTCCACCAACCCCTTGAGCAAATCCACCGGCAGCGGAAAGACGATGGTCGAGCTCTTGTCCCCGGCAATCGTCCCCAGCGTCTGCATGTAGCGCAACTGCATCGCCCCTGGCTCCTTGCTCAGCATCTGCGCCGCCTGCATCAACTTCTCCGAAGCCTGCAACTCACCTTCGGCATGGATCACCTTGGCCCGACGTTCACGCTCGGCCTCGGCCTGGCGGGCAATGGCGCGCACCATCGATTCGTTGAGATCGACGTGCTTGATCTCGACGTTGGCCACCTTGATACCCCAGGCATCGGTCTGTGCATCAAGCACCTGACGAATGTCCGAGTTCAGTTGCTCGCGTTCGGCCAACAGTTCATCCAGTTCGTGCTTGCCGAGCACCGCGCGCAGCGTGGTCTGGGCCAGCTGGCTGGTCGCCACGAGGAAATCCTCGACCTGGATGATCGCCTTCTGCGGGTCGAGCACTCGGAAGTAGAGCACGGCGTTGACCTTGACCGAGACGTTGTCGCGGGTGATCACATCCTGAGGTGGTACATCCAGCACCACGGTGCGCAGGTCCACCCGCACCATTTGCTGGATTATCGGGATCAGCAGGATCAGCCCCGGCCCCTTCACCTGCCAGAAGCGCCCCAGTTGGAACACCACGCCGCGCTCGTATTCGCGCAGGATGCGGAACGCCGACAGCAACAGCATCGCCAGCACGATCAGCACCGCGCCGAAGCCCAATTGCATGAACATGGTCATTCTCCTTGCGCCGCGGGCGCGGCGGCGCTCACTTCCAGCATGACGCCATGGCGCGCGGTCACCCGCACGTTCTGGCCCGCTTGCAGTGGCGTTGCACACTGCGCTTGCCATTGCTCGCCCTGGGCCAGCACAAAGCCACAGAACGGGTTGCCCGCCATCACCTGTGTGACGGTGACCAGGCTGCCGACCAGGCCGGCGTCACCGCTGACCAGCGCCCGTCGGCGGGCCTTGAGCGCCATGCCCAGCACACCGCCGATCAGCAGCGCCGAGAGCACCGCCAGGATGCCGATCAGGGCCAGCGGGATACCGAAGCCAGGGGCATCGGTGTCGATCAGGATCAGCGCGCCGACCACGAAGGCGACAATGCCGCCAAAGCCGACCACGCCGAAACTGGGCAGGAAGGCTTCGGCGATCATGAAGGCGATGCCGAGCAATATCAGCGCCACCCCGGCGAAGCTCACCGGCAACAGCTGCAGGGCATATAGCGCCAGCAGCAGGCATATACCGCCTACCACGCCGCCGACCGTCGAGCCGGGGTTCATGAATTCGAACAGCAGGCCGTACACACCGATCATGATCAGAATCAGCGCCACGCTGGGGTTGGTGATGACCGCCAACACCCGTGTGCGCCAGTCCGGCAGGTGCTCGACCAGGTTGGCGCCGGCGGTCTGCAGTTGCAGGGGCTGGCCAGCGACAGTGAGCGTTTTGCCATCGAGCTTGTGTAGCAGGTCACGCAGGTCATCGGCCATCAGGTCGATAACGTCAAGCCTCAAGGCCTCGCTGGCGGACAGGCTGACCGCCTCGCGCACGGCCTTCTCCGCCCAGTCGGCATTGCGGCCGCGCAGCTGCGCCAGGCCACGGATGTAGGCCGCCGCATCGTTGACCTGCTTGCGCGCGAGGGTATCGTCATCGCTGCCTTTGGCCTTGTCATCCTTGGGCGTGCCTGGCGGAGCACCGACCTGCACGGGGGTTGCGGCCCCCAGGTTGGTACCGGGCGCCATGGCCGCGACATGGCTGGCATAGAGGATATAAGTGCCGGCGCTGGCGGCGCGGGCTCCGCTGGGGGCGACGAAGGTTGCGACCGGCACTGGGCTGGCGAGAATCGCCTTGATCATCTGGCGCATGGCGCTGTCCAGCCCGCCCGGGGTGTCCATGCGGATAACCACCAGTTGTGCACCCTGTGCCTTGGCCTGGTCGAGGCTGCGCACCAGGTAGTCTGCGCTGGCAGGGCCGATGGCGTCATCGACACCCAGCACCCAGACTGCACCAGGCGCTGCCTGACCGCCTGGCGTAATGCCAAGCAGCAACACCAGCAACAGCCAGCGCCAGCAGCGGGCGATCACCTGTCGTCACCTCGTTTGCCTCTATTGCACAAGTTTAGCCCTGCCTGCTGGTACCCGGCCTAAAATTGGAAATTGGGGGGCGAAACCGGAGGTGCATCATGCGTATGGCAAAGACCCTGCAGGATCGCCTGGACAAGGCCAACTGCGATTACGACATCATTCCCCATCCACATTCGGCCACCAGCCTGGAGTCGGCCCGTACGGCCGGCGTGCCCGCCGAGCGGGTCGCCAAGTCGGTGATGCTCGATGACCGTCATGGCAACTACATCATGGCCGTTCTACCGGCCAACCGGCATCTGGACATGACCAAGGTGCGCATGTCCGGGGCCTGGCAACTAACCCGTGAAAGCGGCCTGCCGAGCCTGTTCGGCGACTGCGAGCGCGGTGCCGTACCGGCCCTTGGCGATGCCTACCAGATAAAAATGCTGGTCGACCCGAGCTTGACCCGCCAGGGCGATGTCTACCTGGAAGCGGGTGACCACGATCACCTGATCCACATGAGCATGGAGCAGTACATGAAACTGGTGCCGCACGCCGAAGTGCGCGAGCTGTGCTGATGTTTTCACACCAATGCCGGGCGGGCGTCGTGGACGGCTTGCCTGGCTCTCAGGAGGAACCATGGAAGCGCCGATTCATCCCTTTGCCGAGCTGTTCAAACAACTGGGCCTGCCTGACGATGCGGTGAGCATCGATCAGTTCATCGCCAGCCACTCGCCACTGAAGAACGACATCAAGTTGGTGGATGCGCCGTTCTGGACCGCTTCCCAGCGCGAGTTTCTCAACGACAGCATCAATGAGGATGCCGACTGGGCGGAGCCATTCGATCAACTCAACGAAGCGTTGCGCCGCCCTCGAAAATAAAGCGCCGAGTGGCACCTGACGAGTGATTGGCCGTTGCTATGCTCAGGAAAACAACAAGGGGATAGCGCGATGAAAGATCCCTACGCACCGGGTTTCTGGTGCTCCGTGACGATCCTGGGCACCCTGACGGCCAGTTACTTCTATGGCATCAGGCATTCGCAACAGATGAACCAGGCGGTGCATTTCCTGTATGCCGCTGCCGCTGTCACTGTGGCGGTTGCACTGGTGGCGCTGGCCTGGATCGCCTGGCAGCAACTGCACCTGAACAAGCGCGAAGTGGTGCAGGGGCGAACGTTGCTGACCATCTGGAACACCAAAGTTGCGCTGCGCCGCGTCGAGACGGTGTTCGACCGCTACTTCTGGGGCAGCTACTGGCATTCGGGGCGCACCTTCGAAGAGGTCATGGGCGAGCTCAAGGGCACGCCGCTGGAGCAGAGCCTGGATGCCCTGAAACGCCAGTGCCGCTTGCTCGACCGCGAAATTCATGACCACCACCACCACTGGCTGGCCAATGCCCGCGACCTGTCCAGCGTGGCCCAGGCCATGGCCCGTGAACGCTACCAGCTGGATCTGGGCGAACCAACCCGCAGCGGCAATGGCAACACTGCCGTGCTCAATCGGGATCTGGAAGTGCTGGTGTACACCTGGTCGGCGCGCCTGCGCAGCTTCGACCATCAGCTGGACGAACTGGAGCGCGCCTACCATTGAGGCGCTTCATTCACCGCGGATGTATTGCTCCAGTTGCAGGATCAGGCTGGCCTGTTCGGCGATGGTTTCCTTGACCAGGTCGCCGATCGACAGCAGGCCGAGCAGCTGGCCATTGTCGACCACCGGCAGGTGGCGCAGGTGGCGGTCGGTCATCAGGTTCATGCAGTAGTCGAGCTTCTGCTTCGGTTCCACGGTGACCACCGGCGCACTCATGATCTCGCGCACAGGGGTGGCGGCGGACGAGCGGCCCTTGAGTACCAGCTTGCGCGCATAGTCCCGTTCACTGACGATACCCACCACCTGGTTGGCCTCGACCACCGGGAGTGCACCGACGTTTTTTTCCGCCAGCATTTTCAGTGCGTCGAGTACCGAGTCATCCGGGCCGATGGTGTACACGGTCTGATGCTGGGACTTGGTCTTGAGGATTTGTTCGACGGTCTTCATACGGGCCTCTGCTGGGGAAAAAGCGATGTCTCGGAGTAAATAAAGCATCCGGCACGGCGCTCTGCACGGCAATGCAGGAAACGGCATCGAGTCGATTGAAAAACGTCATGAGTTGTCGCCTGTGCCGGCCTCTTCGCGGCTAAAGCCGCTCCCTCAGGGTGGGAGCAACTGTCTTGTGTTGCCTGTACTGGCCTCATCGCCGGCAAGCCAGCTCCCACAGGGATAGCACCTGGCTCGAGGCCGATGCGGTCGAGGTGGGAGCGGCTTTAGCCGCGAAGACGCCGGTAGAGTTGGCTCAGAGCTTCGGCATCTGCCCGATCCGCGCCACCATCTCACTCACCACCTGCAAGTCCAGCATGAACTGCTCCACGGTCTTGAACTCGTTGTCGTTGTGCCCGGTGTACTTCACATCCGGCATGGCCAGGCCGAACTGCACGCCGTTAGGCAGGTCGTGTACCGAGGTAGCACCCGCCGAGGTGCCGAACTCGTGCTTCATGCCCAGGTTCTCGGTGGCAACGTCCAGCAAGGCCTTGACCCATTCGCCTTCGGGGTTGCGGTACATCGGCTCGTCCAGGCTGTAGTCGAAGGCCACCGAGGTATGGCTCTGCCGGGTCCATTTGCCCAGCTTGTCAGCCAGTTCGTCCTTGATCTTGGCAATGGGCTTGCCCTTCGGAATGCGCAGGTTCACCGCCAGTTTCAGGCCTTTTTCATCCACCCCGACAAAGGTCAGCGAGGCGGTCAGAGGGCCCATGAACGAATCCTTGAAGGCCACGCCGAGCTTGTTGCCCAGGTAGTCCAGGCCCCAGTTGTCGGCGGCATAGCGGGCGGCATCGGTGAAGTGGTTGTGCTTGAGCGGCACATCCTTGCCCAGGCCGTTGATGAAACCAAGCATGCGCGCCACCGGGTTGACCCCGGACTCCGGCTCCGAAGAGTGGGCGGAAACGCCGGTCACGGTGAGCAACACCTGCTTGCCATCGGCCTTGGCAGCGATGCTGAAGTCGCCGCCATTGCGCTTCACGTAATCGGCGCCGGCTTTTTCCAGCTGGCTGGCCAGCTTCGCCGGGTTGTCGGTGACCAGGGTCGCGACCGAGGTTGTCGGGATCTGGTTGGTGGCCAGGCCGCCGGTCAGGTTGACGATCTCGGCACCCTTGCCACTGGCCTGGCGCTTGCTGAAGCTGGCCATGATCGTGCCGTAGCCTTTCTCGGCGATGACCACCGGGTAGCCGCCATCGAGGGCCAGGTTGTAGTCGGGCGTGGGGTTGCGCTCGAAGTAGTAGGGGATGGCATCACCGCTGGTTTCTTCAGTGGTGTCGATCAGCAGCTTGAACTGGCGGGCCAGCTGCAGGTTTTCGTCCTTGGCCACTTTCAGCGCGTACATCGCCACGACAATGCCGTTCTTGTCGTCTTCGGTGCCGCGGCCGTACATGCGGTCACCGACCAGGGTGACCTTGAACGGGTCCAGGCGCGTGCCATCGGCCAGCTTCCAGTTGTCCGGGTTGACCGGCACCACGTCGGCGTGGGCATGGATGCCGACCACTTCCTTACCGCTGCCCAGCGAAATCTCGTACACCCGGTTGTCGATATTGCGGAAAGCCAGGCCGAAGCTGTCGGCCAGGGCCTTGATCTTTTCGGCGATCCTGAGGAACTCGGGGTTCTCGTGCTGCGGCGTGCCTTCGACGTTGAAGGTGGGGATGGCCACCAGTTCACGCAGGGTTTCGCTGGCAGCCTTGCCGTACTTGATGCGGGTATACAGGCCGAGCAGGCGGTTGATCTCGTTCTGCTGCTCGGCGGCCAATGGCTTGCCGGCCAGGTAAGCATCCAGGGTTGCCGCGAGGTTGTCGGCCTTGGCCAGGTCGCTGCCTTTGAGCTTGCCGAGGAACTGCTTGAAGTCGCTTGGGTCGCTGCCGTCGAAGGCTTTGACGATGGCCGCGGACTGCTGCTGGGTAAGGTTGGCCTGTGCCGGTTGGGTGAACAGGCCGATGCTGGCCAGCAGCAGGGTGGTGGCGGTAAGTTTTTTCAGGTGCATGGTTGTGCGCATTCCTTCGCCAATCATTGTTGTGGGTTACCCGTCGGGAAACGGGAAGACGCCCACGCTAACACCAATGACCCGTGGCACGGGAGTGCCAGAAACGCGACATGTCGCACAAACGAAAAAGCCCCGGGCGCGTTGCCGGGGCCTTTCCAGTGCTTCCAACGGTGATTACAGCCCGTTGGGCAGGAACCTCGTGGCACCGCTGACATCGTCGATCTTCTTGATGCGGAAGGCCTTGATACAGGTTTCGTTGCGGGTATTGCTGTCCGGGCAGTATTGCTGGACGAAGTCGTTGAAGGCCATGTCCTGGCCATTCACGCTGAGGACGCGCTTGAAGTACTCGCCCTGGATGCCCTGCGCCTGACGCGATGCGGTCATTTCCTGGTCTACGACCAGGCGACCGTGCAGGTCGACGGTGGGGAACTTGGCTTCTTCCTGCAGGCAGCCGCTCAGCAGCAGGCCGGCCGTGGCCAGCATGATCAGACGTAGCATGATGTTGTCTCTGCAACGGGCGGTCACGGCCTGCGGGCCGGGACCGCACCTGGATGGTTACTCGCCGAACAGGCTACCGGCGCGTTTCACTTCCGCCTTGCCGGCGTCTTCGAGCAGTGACTTGGCGCCCGAGGTGACGTTGCGTGCGGAGTCTGCATTGGACTGGATCACGTCGGTGCGTGCAGCGCTGTCGCGCAGTTCGGCATCGATGTAGTCGTTGGCGCGGGCGACCTTTGCCTTTTTCGCTTGCAGGGCCAGGCGACGCTCTTCCAGCTCCAGCGCACGCAGGTCGTCCTCGTAGGCTTCTTCGCGGGTCTGCACGCGCTTGCGCTCGGCTGCTTGCGCCTGCTGTTTCTCGGCGGCACGCTGCGCGGAGGCACGTTGGGCCGCTGCGCGCTGCTGGCGGGCAGCAGCTTCGCGAGCTTCGGCGCGCTGCTCGGCGGCGGCGGCCTGGCGCAGGCGTTCGGTTTCCAGGGCGGCTTCGGATTGCTTGGTCTGCTGTTCGATCTGGTAGAGCTGATCGAACTGGCCTGCCATGGCAGTGGCGGCAGACAGTGCGAGGGCGGTGCCCAGAACAATGTGCTTCATGTGCTCAGGCCTCAGCTCTTTTTCGGATCTGGGCAGGTCGCATTTGGCTGGATGCGGGTTTCGTTGGAGATGGTCATGACCATCAGGGAGATGCCCCCCACTTCGAAATCGCACGGGCGGCCAACCTGGGCGGAGGTGTAGATCTTGCCGTTTTCCGAGTAGCCGATCAGCACGCCAGGCACCAGCGAGGTATCGCTGACCAGGGAACCGGCCAGGGCGCCGGCGCCACCGCCTGCCACGCCGCCGATGATCGCTGTGTCCTTGTTGTGGCCTGCACCCAGCGCCGCGCCACCCAGCGCACCCAGTACACCACCCACCATCATTGCGGCTTTCTGGTTCTTCTCGTTGCTGACCTTGATCTTGGTCGGCGAGACCGTGATGATTTTCACGGTCTTGGCTTCCTGCTGGGTGTTTACCTGGCTGGCATCGAACACATCGGATTGGTATTGCTCACCGGTCGCCTGGCAACCCACGAGGGTGGCGGCGATGGTCAAGGCCAGACAGTGTTTCAGCATTTTCATTCCTGATTCCCTGGAGGGTATGGTTAACCTTGCGACGATCCATCTGAAGGATGAGGCATAATGCCACTATTCTAGGCAGATGGATCCAACCAGGTAAAGCCATCAGGACTAAAGCCAGCTTCAGTAAGCGCCAAACGAAATAACGCGAGCAGGCCGACACTGTCTTGCAGAAACGACAAAGCCCGCGCAAGGCGGGCTTTGTGAGGGGTATGGCGCACTCGGCGGGATTCGAACCCACGACCCCTGCCTTCGGAGGGCAGTACTCTATCCAGCTGAGCTACGAGTGCAACGCGCACGCATGATACCCATCTGATCCGATGGCGTCCATCGCCTTGATCTGTAGCTGTTTTTACCTTTCGCCGAGAAGAGGCCGGCAGAAGCAATCACAAACGCATCTATCCATATGCGATATCGATATTTCCACGGCAGTTATTATGCCCTCTATTCTCTGGTCACAACTTGTTATAACAAGTATCCGATCAGCGAAGAGACCCCATGGCCGAACTGCTCCCCCTGTCCCCGGTACCGCTTTACACCCAGCTCAAGGAATTGCTGCGCGAGCGCATCCTCGACGGCACTTATCCATCGCATAGCCGCATGCCCTCGGAAAGCGAACTGGGCAAGGCTTTCGACGTCAGCCGCATCACCGTGCGCCAGGCGCTGGGCGATCTGCAGAAGGAAGGGCTGATTTTCAAGATCCACGGCAAGGGTACCTTCGTAGCCAAGCCCAAGGCTTTCCAGAACGTCAGTACCCTGCAGGGGTTGGGCGAGTCGATGACGCAAATGGGTTACGAGGTGATCAACCGCCTGCGCAGCCTCCGCCATGTGCCAGCCAATGCATTGGTGGCCGCGCGGCTGCAGGTCGAGGAGGGCAGCCTGGTCACCGAGATCCGCCGAGTACGGCTGATCAACCGCGAGCCGGTGTCGCTGGAGCTGACGTGGTTGCCCAAGGCCGTCGGCGAAAAGCTGGAAAAGGCCGACCTTGTCACCCGCGACATTTTCCTGCTCCTGGAAAACGACTGCGGCATTGCCCTTGGCCACGCCGACCTGGCCATCGATGCCGTGCTGGCCGACAGCGACCTGACCCAGGCCCTGGATGTTGAGGAAGGCTCGCCGATCATGCGCATCGAGCGCCTGACCCATGCCGTCGACGGTACGCCACTGGACTTCGAACACCTTTACTACCGCGGCGATGCTTTCCAGTACCGCCTGCGCATCGACCGCCAGAAGGGGAGCAAGGCATGAGCATCCAGACCCAGGACTACGACATCATCGTCATCGGTGGCGGTACCGCCGGGCCGATGGCGGCGATCAAGGCCAAGGAGCAGGACAAAAACCTGCGCGTGCTGCTGCTGGACAAAGCCAACGTCAAGCGCAGCGGAGCCATCAGCATGGGCATGGATGGCCTGAACAACGCGATCATCCCAGGCCATGCCACCCCCGAGCAGTACACCAAGGAAATCACCGTGGCCAATGACGGCATCGTCAACCAGGCCACGGTGCATGCCTACGCTACCCACAGCTTTGAAACCATCGAGCAACTCGACCGCTGGGGGGTGAAGTTCGAGAAGGACGAGACCGGCGACTACGCGGTGAAAAAGGTTCACCACATGGGCGCCTACGTGCTGCCCATGCCCGAAGGCCACGACATCAAAAAGGTGCTGTACCGTCAGCTCAAGCGTGCCCGGGTCGAAATCAGCAACCGTATGGTCTGCACTCGTGTGCTTCTCGATGGTGAAGGTGCGGCTGCTGGCGTGCTGGGTTTCGATTGCCGTAGCGGCGAGTTTCGCGTGGTGCGGGCCAAGGCGGTGATCCTTGCCTGCGGCGCGGCCGGGCGCCTGGGCCTGCCGTCGTCGGGCTATCTGATGGGCACCTACGAGAACCCGACCAACGCCGGTGATGGCTACGCCATGGCCTACCACGCAGGTGCCGAACTGGCCAACCTCGAGTGCTTCCAGATCAACCCGCTGATCAAGGACTACAACGGCCCGGCCTGTGCCTACGTCACCGGCCCACTGGGTGGATATACCGCCAACAGCAAGGGTGAGCGCTTTATCGAGTGCGACTACTGGAGCGGCCAGATGATGTGGGAGTTCCATCAGGAACTCGAGGGCGGCAATGGCCCGGTGTTCCTCAAGCTGGATCATTTGGCCGAGGAAACCATCCAGAACATCGAAGAGATCTTGCACAGCAACGAGCGCCCCAGTCGTGGCCAGTTCCACGCCGGGCGTGGCACCGATTATCGCCAGCACATGGTCGAGATGCATATCTCGGAGATCGGTTTCTGCTCTGGGCATTCGGCGTCGGGGGTGTGGGTCAATGAAAAGGCCGAGACCAGCGTCAAAGGGCTGTATGCCGCGGGCGATATGGCAGCGGTGCCGCACAACTACATGCTCGGGGCCTTCACCTATGGCTGGTTTGCCGGTGTGAACGCTGCGCATTACGTGACCGGGCGCGAATTCGCCGAGGTCGATGCCGAACAGGTCGAGCGCGAGCGCGCGCGGGTGTTTGCCCCGCTGCAGCGTCAGCATGGCCTGCCGCCGGCGCAGGTCGAGTACAAGCTCAGACGCATGGTCAACGATTACCTGCAACCGCCGAAGGTGACCAAAAAGATGGAAATCGGCCTGGAGCGCTTTGCAGAGATCGAACGTGACCTCGACCAGATGAAGGCCAGCAACCCTCATGAACTGATGCGTGCGATGGAAGTTTCGGTGATTCGCGATTGCGCCGAGATGGCGGCGCGGGCCTCGCTGTTCCGCGAGGAAAGCCGCTGGGGGCTGTACCACCACCGAGTGGACTTCCCCGAGCGCAACGATGGCGAGTGGTTCTGCCATTGCCATCTGAAAAAGGGCGAGAACGGTGAAATGACCAGCTTCAGGAAAGCGGTCGAGCCTTACCTGATTGCGTTGGACGCAGAAGAGCAGACCGCCTACGACCAGCTGCGGGTAAAGGCCGATGCAGCCTAGGCGACGCTGTGTCCTGTGAACACTTCGAAGAACGAGGGCCGCAGGCCCCGAGGACTCCGTGAAATGGCCTACCAGCCGCAAGAAATCTTCTTCCGCAGCAGCGCCCCCGTCACCATCGACGAAGACAAGTGCATCGCCGAAAAAGGCTGCACCGCCTGCGTGGAGGTTTGCCCCATGGACCTGCTGGCGATCAACCCGGCCACGCAGAAGGCCTACATGGCCTTCGACGAATGCTGGTACTGCATGCCCTGCGAAAAGGACTGCCCCACGGGTGCGGTGAAGGTCGACATCCCATACCTGCTGCGCTGATTCATCCCGCCATCCGGCGCACCACCGGACGCCCTCCTGCTGTGCCCCTCGTTTCCCACCACCCAAGCCGGGCGGCGGAGACGATCCAACTCTTATAACGACTCGAGGGGAAACACCCATGCGCCTTGTTGCAACCGTGGCCGGCCTCGCGCTGGCGCTCACTGGCCTGAATGCCAGCGCCGAAACCATCCGCATCGCCATTGGCACCCAGGACACCACCATCAACTGCGCCACTGGTGGCCTGCTGATACGCGAGCTTGGCCTGCTGGACAAGTACCTGCCGCATGACGGCAATTACAAAGATGCCAAGTATCAGGTGGAGTGGAAGAACTTCACCAGCGGTGCGCCACTGACCAATGAAATGGTCGCTGGCAAACTCGACTTCGGTGCAATGGCCGACTTCCCCGGGTCGTTCAACGGTGTTGCTCACCTGGATGCCAGCAAGCGCAGCCTGTTCGTAAGCGTGCTGTCGGGCAGCGTGCACGGCAGCGGCAATGGCATCGTCGTACCGGCGGCGTCCAGCGTGCAGTCGCTGGCTGAACTCAAGGGCAGGACCATTTCCGTGCCGTTCGCCTCCACCGCCCACGGCATGCTGCTGCGTGCCGTAGCAGCCCAGGGCTGGGACCCGCAGAAGGATGTGCGAATCATCGCCCAGGCGCCGGAAATCGCCGGTTCCGCCCTGCGTAGCAACCGCATCGAGGCCCATGCCGACTTCGTGCCGTTCGCCGAACTGTTCCCCAACCGCGGCTTCGCCCGCAAGATCTATGACGGCGCCCAGGCCAACGCACCGACCTTCCATGGCGCTTTGGTCGATGCCGATTATGCGAAGAAATACCCCGAAGTGGTCACCGCCTACCTGCGCGCCAGCCTCGAAGCCGATCGGCTGATCGCTGCGGAACCTGAGAAGTACAGCGAGTTGATCGAGAAAGTCACCGGCATCGAGGCCGAGGTCAATTACCTGTTCCACGGCCCGCTCGGCCTGCAGACCCGCGACCTGACATGGAAGCCTGAATACCGTCAGGCAGTCGCAACCTCCATCGATACGCTCAAGCTGCTTAAAAAGACCGACCGCGGCCTCGACACCGACAAGTTCATCGACGACCAATACATCCGTGCGGCCTTCAAGGAGGCTGGCCTGGACTACGACAAGGCGCTGAAAGACTACGATCCGCAGCCACTCAAGGCCAATGACGCGCTGACAGGCAAACCGATCACCGACTTCAGCCGCCTGGCACAGATCTGGGTGCGCGGCGAAGGCAAGGTCCGCCACTACGCTTCGCCGGAGGCCGCGCTTGGCGCCTTGGCCCAGCTGGAGCAGGAGGGCAAGGACATCCGCGCCATCTACGCCCAGGCCGCCGACAGCGGAATCAAGTTGCTGGCGAACCAGGCCTGGTTCGTGCGTAACGCCAAGGGTGAACTGGCGGCGTTCCTGCTCAAGGACCAGGCCGAGCAGTATGCCAAGGCCCATGGCGGTGAAGCGCTGGACTTCGTCAGCGCCAACCAGAAGCTGGTCGCCCAGCGCTGACCGGGAGGTACCGACATGACCTGCAACCTCAAGCGCTGGCCGGTGCGCCTGGCTTCGCTGCTGGCCTGCCTGCTGTTCTGGCAGGTCGCGGCGAGCGTGAAGCTGGACCTCGGGCTGCTGACGTTCACCTATGTCCCCACACCGAAGGCGGTGCTGGCAGCTGGCTGGCAGTTGCTGACCTCCAGCACCCTGCTGGCGCACCTGGGCAGTAGCCTGTCACGGGTTTTTGCCGGATATGGCGCCGCGGCGCTGATTGGCGTGGCCCTGGGGTTGTTGATCGGCCGCTCGAAATGGGCCGAGGACACCCTGCTGCCGCCACTCGAAGTGCTGCGGCCGATTCCGGCGGTGGCGTGGATCCCGCTGGCGATCCTGATGTTCCCATCGTCGGAACTGTCGATGGTGTTCATAACGTTCACTGGCGCGCTGTTCCCGATCCTGCTGAACACCGTGCACGGCGTCGAGGCCATCGACCCGCGCCTGGTGGCGTCGGCGCGCAGCCTCGGTGCAGAGCGTTGCTCGATCCTGCGCGAAGTGGTGTTGCCTGGAGCGTTGCCAAGCATCGTCACTGGCCTGGCCATCGGCATGGGTACTTCATGGTTCTGCCTGGTCACCGCCGAGATGATTTCCGGACAGTTCGGTATCGGCTACTACACCTGGGAGTCGTACACCTTGCAAAACTACCCGGACATCATCGTCGGCATGCTGCTGATCGGCGTGCTGGGCATGGGCAGCAGCGCCCTGGTCAAGCGCCTTGGGGAGTTGGCCACGCCTTGGTACCGCACGCGGAGGGCCAGTTGGTGAACAGTTATCAACCAGCACCAGGGCGGATCGACGGGCGTGGCCTGTCGATACGACTGGGGCACGGCAGCGAAGCATTCGAGGCGGTGCAGCGTCTGGACTTTGCCGTAGAGCCTGGCGAGTTCGTCTGCATCCTTGGCCCCTCCGGTTGTGGCAAGTCGACGTTGCTTGGCGCCCTGGCCGGGCACTTGGTGCCCAGCAGTGGCCAGTTGAGTGTGGATGGCCAGACCGTTGCCGGGCCGTCACCGCAGCGTGGCATGGTGTTTCAGCACCACACCTTGCTGCCTTGGCGTAGCGTGCTCGACAACGTGGCCTTTGGTCTGAAGATGCAGGGCCAGAGCCGCGCCGAACGTCGCCGGCAGGCTCGTGAAATGCTGCAACTGGTGGGGCTGGCCGACTTTGCCGGGCGCTGGCCCAGTCAGTTGTCCGGCGGTATGCAGCAACGGGCCGAGATTGCCCGGGTGCTGATCAACCGACCGCGCCTTTTGCTGATGGACGAACCCTTCGGTGCCCTGGATGCGCAAACCCGTGCACGCATGCAGGAGCTGTTGCTGGATATCTGGGCAAGCATCCGCACCACCGTGGTGTTCGTCACCCACGATATCGACGAGGCGCTGTTCCTGGCCGACCGTATCCTGGTGATGAGCCCGCGACCTGGCCGCTTTATCGAAGACCTGCACCTGGAGTTTCCGCGCCCACGCCGCGCCAGCCTGCTGACCAGCCCTGAATTCACTCACCTCAAGCGTCACTGTCTGGCCTTGCTCCGTCACGAGGAAGGCCGCGAACTCCCGCGCCTGACCCCGCTGGGCCTGCCGGACACTGAGCACCCACCGCTACGGATCGCGCTATGACTGAACGAACGACTGACAACCCCGACATCCTTGCTCTTCTGCCTCGCCTTGGTGCCGCTGATGCAGGCGTGCGCCGCATCGCCCTGATCGAACTGGCCGACCTGGAAGACCCGGATGGCTTGCCATGGCTCACCGATGCACTGCTGGTGGATGTCGCCGACGAGGTGCGTGCCGAGGCCGCGCGCCTGCTCGAGGCCTGGGAAGAACCCGAAGTTGTGCAGGCCCTGTGTGCTGCGCTGGCCGATGCTGCCGAGCCGGTACGGCTGGCTGCCGCCCAGAGCCTCAGCGAACTCAAGAGCCTTGAAACCGGTCAGCTGATCCTGCCATGGGTCAAGCATGCCGATGCCTTCGTCCGTGCCAGCGCCCTGCGTGCCTTGCGCGAGCTGCGCCTGGAAGATGCGGCAGAGCCTGCACTGCTGGCCCTGGCCGATGGCGACGCCGCGGTCCGGCGTGAGGCAGTGGGTATTCTTGGCTGGCTCAAACACCAGCCGGCATTGCCAGCATTGGCAAAGCTTGCCGCAGACGAGCCGGACACCGAGGTGCGCCGCGCGGCCATTGGTGCGCTGGGCCTCGCCCGCGACAGCGCGGTGGTGCCAGCATTGGTGGCTGCATTGGCTGACAAGGCCTGGCAAGTGCGCGAAGAAGCCGCCACCACGCTAGGCAAGGTGGGCCTGGCCCCAGCAGGCCCGGCACTGGTAAATGCCCTTGCCGATGACTTCTGGCAAGTCCGTCTGCGTGCGGCGCGGTCTCTGGGGCGGCTGCGTCATGTTGCGGCCCTGGACGCGCTTGGCGAGTTGCTTGGCCACGGCATTGCCAACCTGCGCAAGGAGGCGGCTCTGGCCCTGGGTGAGCTGGGCCAGGCGCGTGCCTTGCCGGTGCTGCAGGCCGCCGAGGCCGATAGCGATCCCGAGGTGCGCAAGGCTGTGCGGATCGCCATGGCGCAACTGCGCGGGGCCTACTGATGAACGCCCCGCAAGCTATTCGCAACATGCGCGGGCCCGGGCAACTGGTGCTGCAATGGCAAGACGGCGAACACAGCCTCAGCCATGCCCGCCTGCGCGGTGCTTGCCCCTGTTCACAATGCCGAGCGGCACGGCTGCAGGGGAGCATCAGTCTGGTGCGCGATGATGTGCGCGTGGTGCAAATCGAGCCGCAAGGATATGGCGTGCAGCTGGTGTTCAGCGATGGGCATGAACGGGGTATCTACCCTTGGGCTTACCTGCGTGACCTGATTGCCCTGTGAGTCTTCTTCGCGGGCATTCGCTGTCGCATAGAGACCTGAATTCGCAAGCGGTCCGCGTACCCTGTGGGAGCGGCTTTAGCCGCGAAGAATCCAACGCGGTGCATGGCACCGGCTGCGCCGGTGTTCGCGGCTAAAGCCGCTCCCACACGGTGTAGTTCTATGAGGAGGGGCATGCCCGCTCCCACAGGCTCAGAGCGCAATCAGCTCCGGCCTCAACCCTTCGACCCGGCGCACCGGCGGCGTCAGGTAGCCGCCATCCCCGGTGACCTGGTGCAGCACCTTCTCCCGCAGCTCGTGAAGTGCCGCGCCCGTACGCAACCGTGGGTGTGGCAGGTCGATCTCCACCACCGACTTGATCCGCCCCGGGCGCGGTTCCAGAACCACCACCCGGTCGGCCAGGTAGGTGGCCTCTTCGGCGTCATGGGTGACCAGCAGCGTGGTGATGCCTGCACGTTCGCGAATAGCCAGCAGCTCGTCCTGCAGTTGCTGGCGGGTCAGCGCATCCAGCGCGCCGAACGGCTCGTCGAGCAGCAGGATACGCGGGCTGGCTACCAGGCCTCGGGCGATCGCCACGCGCTGGGCCATGCCGCCGGACAGCTGGTGTGGGTAGGCTGACTCGAAGCCGACCAGCCCCACCAGTTGCACGAACTCGTGTACCCGCCGCGCGCGCTCACCCTGGGTGAGCGGTTCGTTGACCAGGCCCAGGGCAATGTTCTGTTCCACGCTCAGCCAGGGGAACAGCCGGTGCTCCTGAAACACGATGCCGCGTTCGCTACCAATGCCGCTGACAGTGTGGCCGTCCACACGGATGTTGCCGCTGTAGTCGGTATCCAGCCCCACCAGCAGGCGCAGCAGAGTAGATTTGCCACAGCCGGAAGCACCAACGATGGCGATGAATTCGCCTTGGTTGATCGACAGGTTGAAGTTGCGGATGGCTTCCAGCGGCTGCCCATCGACGCTGAACACTTTGCCGATCCCCTCGAAGCTGACCAGAGGCGGGGTGACGTCGGGCTGGTTGGCCGCGTGCAGGTGCGAGGTATTGAAGGCGTTCATGCGGTTCTCCAGCGCGTGGCGCGCGATTCGAGGCGTTGTCCAAGGGTGCCGAGCAGGGCGCCGACCAGGCCGATCAGCAGCATGGCGGCCATTACCTGGTCCATGCGGAACAGCTGCTGGGCGCCGATCATCAGGCTGGCGATGCCTCCGTCCGAGGGCATGAAGTATTCGGCACCGATGGTGCCCAGCCAGGCGTAGATCAGCGACAGGCGCAGGCCGGCAAAAATGGCCGGGGCTGCGCCGGGTAGCACCAGCAGCCGCAGGCGTTGCCACAGGTTCAGGCGCAGGGTGCGCGCCGCTTCGCCCAGCTGTGGCGAGAGGCTGGCGATACCGCGCTGGGTGGCGATCAGCAACGGGAAGAACGCAGCCATGCCGACGAATACCTGCTTGGCCCCTTCACCCAGGCCGAACCAGGCTGTGAGCAGCGGCACCCAGGCAAACAGCGCCACCTGACGCAACGCCGACAGGCTAGGCCCGAAGATACGTTCGGCATTGGCCGAAAGCCCCAACAGCAAACCGGCCAGCAGGCCAGCGCTACCGCCCAGCAGCAAGCCGGCCAAAGCGCGCTGCAGGCTCAGCAGCAAGGCTTGCGGCAGCGAACCATCGGCCAGGCCGGTCAGCAGGGTGCGCAACACTTCAAGTGGTGAGGTCAGGATGTTGCTGTCTACCCAGCCAAAACTGCTACTGAACTGCCACAGGGCCAACAGTGCCAGTGGCAGCAGCAGGCTTTGCCAACCCCGCGGCACGGGGCCACGGTGCTGCTCCCCTGTGGCCGCTTGCGGCCAGTACAGCAGGCGCTTTTCCAGGGCCGAGAAGCCGCGCTCCAGCAGTGCGCCGACCAGGCCGATCACCAGGATGCACAGCAGCACCAGGTCGAGCATGAACAGCTGCCGTCCCCACACCATCAGGTAGCCAATCCCTTCGCTGGAGGCCAGCAGTTCGACCGCCAGCAGCGAGGTCCAGCCGGTGGCCAGGGCGAGGCGTACGCCGGTGAGGAAGGCGGGCAGGGCAGCCGGTAGCAGCAGGCGCAGGAACAGTAGATGGCGAGGCAGGCGCAGCACCGCAGCGGCCTCTCGCAGCTTGGGCTGGGCATCGCGTACACCGACCAGCGTGTGCAAGGTGACGGGGACCACCACGGCTTTCACCAGCACCACCAACTTGAGCAGCTCGCCGATCCCGAAAAACAGCATGAACAACGGGATCCAGGCCAGGGTAGGAATCTGTGCCAGCGCCACGAAGGTCGGCAGCACCAGCGTTTGCGCCCGCCGCGAAGCTCCCAGCCAAACACCCAGCAGCAACCCGCTGCCGATGCCGACCGCCAGCCCCCAGAACAACCGCTGCAAGCTTATCCACAGGTGCCCCCACAGCTCGCCGGAGCCAAACTCCACCGCGCTCTGCCAAACCAATGCTGGCGCCGGCAGAATCTGCTCGCTCATCCAATGCTCCCGGCTGGCCACTACCCACAGCACGGCAATTGCTGCAGGCACCAGGTATGCGAGGCCTTTGTAGGAGCGGCCTTGTGTCGCGATAGGGCCGCACAGCGGCCCCCGGAGCCACCTCCGATTCCTGCTCAGAATTCCATTCATCGGCCATCTCTCAAGACGTTGTTAGATTATTCATTTATGGAATTAAAAATTCTGAAAAATGACTTTCAAGAGATAAGAGCATGCGTTTCATGCATACGGAAGCCCCCCGCCGTTGCGTTTTCCTCATATTTTCCATGCGCTTTTCGCAAGCCAGTCGCAGGCCCGCATGCCGCCTGATTTATGCCATTCAGTTACTGAAGAATGAATTTTCTGTCTTTGTAGGTTCTAGCCAGACCTGCCTAGCTTCTGGCCAAAGCGCCGGCCATCGCCGGTGGCAGCCTGCCAAGGAGCCTTGCCATGAAAACCCCGCTGCGCCACCTGATCACCGCCCTTGGGCTGGCCTTCACCCTCAGCGCCCACGCAGCTGAACCGGCCAAGCCAGCAAGCATCCGCATCGCCGTGCCCGACCTCAGCGCGGGCAGCAAGCCCAGCGCCGGTGGCGTGGTCGACGTGCTGCGTGACCAGCAACTGCTGGAGAAGGAATTCGCCAAGGACGGCATTCGCATCGACTGGCACTTCTTCAAGGGCGCCGGGCCGGTGGTGAACGAAGCGTTGGCCAACGGCCAGGCCGATTTCGCCTACCTCGGCGACCTGGCCGCCATCGTCGGCAAGGCCAATGGCCTGGATACCCGCGTGCTGTCGGCGGGGGTACGTGGGGTGAAGAGCTACCTGGGCGTGGTGCCCGGTTCCGGCATCAAGACCCTGCAAGACCTCAAAGGCAAGCGCCTGGCGGTGTTCCGTGGCACCGCCAACCAGCTGTCGTTCGCCAGCGCCCTGGCCAGCCAAGGGCTGAGCGAGCGCGATCTGAAGGTGATCAACCTGGACTTCAACGCCGCCAATGCCGCACTGGCCGCCAAGCAGATCGACGCCACCTGGGGCCTGTCCAACCTGCTGTCGCTGCGCGAACGCGGGCTGGTAGAGCTACCGGTCAACTCGCGTGACCTGGAAGGCGCCGGCAGTACCCAGGCAGTGCTACTGGGTACTGGCGATTTCATCCGCAAATACCCCGAGCTGGTGCAGCGCCTGGTCAATGCCCAGCAACAGGCCAGCGCCTGGCTGCGCGACGAACACAACCGCGAGGCCTATGTCGAGCTGGTGGCCAGCAATGCCAACTGGCCGCGCAGCATCCTCAGCGACGACCTGGCCAAGGAAGACCTGGCCCATTACTTCGATCCACGGCTGGACGCCGAATTCGTCGGCCAGCTGCAACAGGGCGTGGACCTGGCCGCCAAGGAGCGCCTGATCCGCCGTGGCTTCCAGGTGGCCGACTGGATCGAACCACGTTTCCTCGATGTTGCGCTGCAACAAAAACAGGCCGTGCAGGCCGCCCGCTGAACCCCGAAAACCCGACAATGACCGCAAGGACACGACCATGAGCAATGCCGCCCTGGCCACCGCGCCATATACCCTCGAACTCGACATCCACCCGGTTGCCGGCCGCATCGGTGCCGAAATTCGGGGGGTGAAATTGTCCGCCGACCTTGATGCCGCCACCCTCGACGCCATCCAGGCCGCGCTGGTGAAGCACAAGGTGATCTTCTTCCGTGGCCAGACCCACCTGGATGACCAAAGCCAGGAAGCCTTCGCCAAGTTGCTCGGTGAGCCGGTCGCCCACCCCACCGTGCCGGTGGTGGATGGCACCAGCTACCTGTTGCAGCTCGATGGTGCCGAAGGCCAGCGGGCCAACTCTTGGCACACCGACGTGACCTTCGTCGACGCCTACCCCAAGGCCTCGATCCTGCGCAGCGTGGTGGCGCCGGCATCCGGTGGTGATACCGTGTGGGCCAACACCGCCACGGCCTACCAGGAGCTGCCCGAGCCGCTGCGCGAGCTGGCCGACAAGCTATGGGCGGTGCACAGCAACGAATACGACTATGCCAGCGTGAAGCCCGATGTGGACCCCGCCAAGCTGGAGCGCTATCGCAAAGTGTTTACCTCCACGGTGTACGAGACCGAGCACCCGGTGGTGCGCGTGCATCCGATCAGTGGCGAGCGGGCGCTGCAGCTGGGGCATTTCGTGAAGCGCATCAAAGGTTATTCGCTGGCGGATTCGCAACACCTGTTCGCGGTGTTGCAAGGGCATGTGACGCGTCTGGAGAACACCGTTCGCTGGCGCTGGCAGGCGGGGGACGTGGCGATCTGGGATAACCGCGCGACGCAGCATTATGCGGTGGATGATTACGGGACCCAGCCGCGGGTGGTGCGGCGGGTGACCCTGGCGGGTGAGGTGCCGGTCGGGGTGGATGGCCAGTTGAGCCGCACCACGCGTAAAGGCTGATATCGCCGGGGCCGCTTTGCGGCCCTATCGCCGGCAAGCCAGCTCCCACAGGTACATCACAGGCCAGAAGGCTGCGGTGATCTTGTGGGAGCTGGCTTGCCGGCGATTCGGGGGCAAAGCCCCCGCCAGCTAAAACTCGGTATCGCAGGCAATCAACTGCCTGACCAGCCCCTGAGCCAACGGCGATAGCCCATACCCCACCCGGCTCACCACCCCATAACGGGTATAGAACGCTTCTTCCTGCTCCACCGTCAGGTCGGCCAGCTGCAATGCCACCAATCCCCCGTCACGCTGATACGGCCGCAAGTTGGCATTGCAGGCAATGCCGATGGTGTCCGAATGCATCACCACATTCAGCAGTGCATAGCCATGCTCGCACTCCACCGTCGGCAGAAAATCCTGCCGCCCGCTGAGGTCGCTGAGGATCTTGCGGATGTTCGGCGGGCGGAAGGTGGTGGCCAGGGGGTAGTCGAACAGGTCACGCGCCCGCACGCTCTCGCGCTCGGTCAACGGGTGCCCGACGCGGCAGCAGAAATGCCAGCGCTGCGGCGTCAGCTTGTGCACCTGGTAGTCCGGGTCGGACTCGAACTGGCGGGTGTCAGCGACGAAGAACTCGATCTCCTCGGCAACCAGCTTGCGGTTCAGCGCCTGCCAGTTATCCACCTGGAAGCAGGTACGCGCCGCGGGGTATTCGGCGACGAAGCGTGCCACCGCCCGCGGTACCAAACCCCCTGCCGGCGCCGGGCCGGAGCCGAAGCGCACCACGCCGGTAGTGGCACCGTTGAACTGGTGGATCTCGTTGACCAGGTTGTGCGCCCCATGCACCAGCCGCCGCGAATGCTCCAGCACCAGCAGGCCCTGGCGAGTCGGCGCCAGCTCCTTGCTGGCGCGGTCCACCAGGCGGCAGCCGATGTTGTGCTCGAGGGTCTGGATGCTGCGGCTGAACGCTGATTGCGACAGGTTCACCGCAGCCGCCGCAGCAACGAAGCTGCGGTGCTCGACAAGGGCAATGTAGTGGCGCAGCTGACGGAGATCGATATGCATTTTTTACATTGAAACTTTCGGTCGAATGCAATTGCTGACAAGGGTTAGCCCCCTTATAAAGGGAGTCACTTATTCCACAAAATATGATTTACAAATATTTATATCACCTAAAAGAATATAAGCCCGACTGACCGCGATTCGGTTCCGCCAACGGAAATGCTCGCCAGGGCCCATGCCTCAAGGAGCATTTGCATGTCCGGAGTTTCCCGTTGGCCTGCGCGCGCGTCGCGTTTCACCTTGCAACCCTTGGCTGCCGGCGTGCTGCTGGCGGCGTCCTCTGCCAGCTTCGCCGAAGAACCGGTCACTGCCACCCCGGCGGTGGAGCAGGAAGCCAAGCTCGGCACCGTCACGGTCAATGCCCGCCGCCGCGAAGAAACCGCGCAAAGCGTGCCCACGCCGATCAGCGTGCTCGACAGCGAAACCCTGGAAAGCCAACGCATCTACCGCGTGCAAGACCTGCAGCAACTGGTACCCAGCACCAACGTCGCCTACGTTCATGCCCGCCAGTCGAGCATTTCGATCCGTGGCCTGGGCAACAACCCCGCCAGTGATGGCCTGGAAGGCAGCGTCGGCATCTACCTGGACAACGTCTACCTCGGCCGCCCCGGCATGGCGGTGTTCGACCTGCTGGACGTGGAGCAGCTGGAGGTGCTGCGCGGCCCGCAAGGTACGCTGTTCGGCAAGAACACCACCGCTGGCGTGCTCAACATCACCACGCGCAAGCCCACCTTCCACCGCGAGGGCAGCATCCAGCAGTCGATTGGTGAAGACGGCTATCTGCAAACCCAAGGCAGCTTCTCGGGGCCGATCAGCGACACGCTGGCCGGGCGCATCAGCGCCTACCGCACTGAAGACGACGGCTATGTGAAGAACATCCACAACGGCGACGACCTCAACGGTGGCAAACGCCAAGGCTTTCGTACCCAGCTGCTGTTCAAACCGAGCGAAACCTTCAACCTGCGCTGGATCGGCGAATACAACGAAGAAGACTCCGACAACGGCATCCTCAGCTTGTACAGCACCGGCCCTACCATCAATGGCGTCAATCGCTACGAAAGCCTGGCCACCCAGGCCGGCGCGACGTTGGTGTCGGGCAAGCACCGCAAGGTCAACTTCGACGCCGACCAGCAGGTGACCGTTTTCCAGGGCGGTACCTCGGTGGAGGCCAACTGGACCCTGCCCAACGACTTCACCCTGACCTCGATCACCGCCTACCGCTGGTGGGATTTCACCCCGCGCAACGACGACGGCCTAAACGTGCCGGTGTTCTACAGCGCCGGGGTGTCGGTGCGCGACAAGCAGTACTCGCAAGAGATCCGCCTGGCTTCGCCCACTGGTGGTGCCTTCGACTACGTGCTGGGCGCGTACTACTTCAAGCAGGACCTGGACAACAAATCCTTCACTTTCTACGGGCCGCAGGCGGACATCTGGAACCTCACCCCGGCCGGCGCCCTGGCCAACGTCGACACCATTGGCAACGGGCACATCGACACGGACAGCTACGCGCTGTTCGCCCAGGGCACCTGGCACATCACCGACCGCCTGGACTTCACCGCCGGCGTTCGAGGCACCTATGAAGAAAAGAGCGCCTGGGTGACCCGCGATGCACCAACCGGCGGTGCGGCAGTAACCGGGGCCGCCGCAGCAGCACGCCAGGGCCGGGTAGGCGCCTACGATTCAGGCGACCTCAACCAGTACAGCTTCAGCCCCTCTGGCCTGCTGGGCCTGAGCTACCGCTTCAACGAGCAATTGCTGGGCTACGCCACCCTGACCCACGGCGAGAAGTCTGGCGGCATCAACCTTACCGTTGGCGCTGCGCCACGGCTGGGCACCGATTCGCTGCTGGTCGGCACCGAGCGGGTCAACAACGCCGAACTCGGCTTGAAAAGCTCGCTGTTCGACGACCGCCTGCAACTCAACACCAACCTGTTCTGGGCCGAAGTGCATGGCTACCAGGCCAACGTCTACGACCAGATCAACCGCGTGCAGTACCTGGCCAACGCCGGCCGCGTGCGCTCGCGTGGCCTGGAGTTCGAAGCCACGGCACTGCCGCTGCGCGGCCTCACGGTCAACTTCAACGGCTCGTGGAACGACGTGCGCTACACCGAGTACAAGGACGCCCCATGCCCGCCGGAAGTGAGCCTGGCCAATGCCACTGCCACCTGCGATTTGTCCGGCCACCAGGTGGTCGGCGCCTCCAAGTACATCGCCAACCTCAACACCCAGTACAAGTGGCAGGCCAGCGAGCACATCGAACCCTACGTCACCGCCAGCTACGCCTTCCGCTCCAAGGCGGTGGGCACCATCGACGATTCCGATTTCGGCCAGATCCCCAGCTACGCGCTGGTCAACCTTTCCGCCGGTGTGCGCCTGGACCAGGGCGACGGCGTGGTCGACCTGTCGCTGTGGGTGAAGAACGCCGGTGACAAGACCTACTTCACCAGCCTGTGGAACTCCGCCAACGGTGGCTATGCCGGCGTGCTCGGTACCCCGCGCACTTTCGGCGCCACCGCCCGTTACGACTTCTGAGCACAAGGAGCTATGCCATGAATGCCAAGACCGAAACCCCTGCATTGCCTGAAGGCGCCTGCCTGACCGCCAAGGTCCCCGAACGTGACGAGGCGCTGCTCGGCGACGTGGTGGTCAACCCTTATCGCCTGGCGCCGCTGACCGCGATCATTCGCGACGGTGGGCGCAGCCTGAGTGCCGCGCACGTGCGCGTGCTGGGGCGGGGCGAGCGTGGTGTGGACATCGCCTACGAGGTGTCCGACCGTTCGTTGTGGACCTATGGCGGCATCCCGGTATTCGGCCTGTACCCGGACCACGTCAACCAGGTGGAAGTGACCTACAAGCTCGACGGCGAGCGCATCCGCGAGCAGTACCAGATCTACGCTCCGGCCGTGCGCCTGCCGGTGGTGGCCAGGCAGACCGCTGCCTTGCCTGAAGTGCAGCCAGTCAAGGTAGCGCCAGGTTTTGAACAGCGCCTGTACCTGTTCAACCACCTGCAGGGGGACATCCCGGGCGGGCGTGCCTTCAAGTGGAATGCCCTGGGCGGTGCGGCGGAATGGGACCAGGTGGGCAACAACTGGATCGCCGACAGCAATGGCGACGTGCGCTGGTACCTGGACATCGAGCAGATCCACGACTCCAACCGCCGCGATGGCCTGGGCGGCACCATGGGCTTCCAGCAGACCCGCGACGGCATGCTGATCTGGGGCCAGGGCCAGACCTACTCCAAGTACGACCTGCTGGGCCGGCGCATCTGGCAGCGCAGCCTGCCCGACAAGTTTGCCGACTTCTCCCATGAAATCCGCGAGACCGCCAATGGCACCTACCTGCTGCGGGTGGGCACCAGCGACTATCGCCGGCCCGACGGCAAGCGCGTGCGCTCGATCCGTGATCACATCATCGAGGTCAACGAGGCCGGTGATGTGCTGGACTTCTGGGACCTCAACCAGATCCTCGACCCGTACCGTGGCGACCTGCTGGAAACCCTGGGCAAGGCAGCCATCCAGTTGCCGGCCGGGGTGCAGAAACAGGACGAGCGGCTGGCCAACGAACTGGCCGAAGGTGACCTGCCCTTTGGTGACACCCCGGGCGTGGGCACAGGGCGTAACTGGGCACACGTCAATGCCATCGACTACGACGCCGATGACGACAGCATCATCGTTTCAGCACGGCACCAGGGCGTGGTGAAGATAGGCCGCGACAAGCAGGTGAAGTGGATTCTCGCCTCGCCTCAAGGCTGGCCTGAGCGTCTGCGCGAGAAGGTGCTGACGCCGGTGGCGAGCGAAGGCTTCGACTGGTCGTGGACACAGCACACCGCCTGGCTGACCGGCAAAGGCACGCTGACCGTGTTCGACAACGGCTGGGGCCGCGACTTTGCGCCGACCAGGCTGACCGGCAACTACAGTCGGGCGGTGGAATACCGCATCGACGAGGCCAAGGGCACGGTCGAGCAGGTGTGGGAATACGGCAAGGAGCGCGGCGACGAGTGGTATAGCCCGGTGACCTCGGTGGTGGCCTACCGGCCGGAGACCGACACCCAGTTCATTTACTCGGCGTCGGTGAACTTCCTGACCCCGGAGAAACTGACCACCACCGTGCTCAACGAGGTGCGGCGCGGGACCCAGGAGGTGCTGGTGGAGCTGAAGGTGCACAGCCGGCAGCCGGGCAGCGTGGGTTACCGAGCCTTGGTGATCGACCTGGCCAAGGCCTTCTGACCCATCCCTCCGGGAGGGCCGTCGGTCCTCCCATCACATTTCCTTCAGCTCGTTCGTCTAACCTGTACTGGCCCTATCGCCGGCAAGCCAGCTCCCACAGGGCCCCCACAGGTGCCGAATTTTGTGGGGTCCCTGTGGGAGCTGGCTTGCCGGCGATAGGGCCGGTTGCTACGGCACAGAAATGTGAAATTTCCGCCAGGGTGTTCAACCATTCGTTCTTTTTTTCGAACAGCCTATTGTCCTACACCCCAGCAGCCGCTTAGCATTCGTTTGAGATTTCAAACGCTCGATGCCCTGCCTTGGGCGCTTTTCAACAATCAACAATTCGGGAAGCCGACATGCAGCTCAAAGACGCTCAGTTGTTCCGCCAGCAAGCCTACATCAATGGTGAGTGGCTGGATGCGGACAACGGCCAGACCATCAAGGTCACCAACCCGGCCACTGGTGAAGTCATCGGTACCGTGCCGAAGATGGGCACCGCGGAAACCCGCCGCGCCATCGAAGCCGCCGACAAGGCCTTGCCGGCCTGGCGTGCCCTGACCGCCAAGGAGCGTTCGGCCAAGCTGCGTCGCTGGTTCGAACTGATGATCGAGAACCAGGACGACCTGGCTCGCCTGATGACCACCGAACAAGGCAAGCCGCTGGCCGAAGCCAAGGGCGAAATCGCCTACGCTGCCTCGTTCATCGAGTGGTTCGCCGAAGAAGCCAAGCGTGTCTACGGTGACACCATCCCGGGCCACCAGCCAGACAAGCGCCTGATCGTCATCAAGCAGCCAATCGGTGTTACCGCGGCCATCACCCCGTGGAACTTCCCGGCCGCCATGATCACCCGTAAAGCCGGCCCGGCCCTGGCCGCCGGTTGCACCATGGTGCTCAAGCCTGCCTCGCAGACCCCATACTCCGCCCTGGCCCTGGTCGAGCTGGCCCACCGTGCCGGCATCCCGGCTGGCGTGCTGAGCGTGGTTACCGGCAGCGCTGGCGAAGTTGGCGGTGAACTGACCGGCAACTCCCTGGTCCGCAAGCTGTCCTTCACCGGCTCGACCGAAATCGGTCGCCAGCTGATGGAAGAATGCGCCAAGGACATCAAGAAGGTTTCCCTGGAGCTGGGTGGCAACGCCCCGTTCATCGTGTTCGACGACGCCGACCTGGACAAGGCGGTCGAGGGCGCGATCATCTCCAAGTACCGCAACAACGGGCAGACCTGCGTCTGCGCCAACCGTATCTACGTGCAGGACGGCGTCTACGACGCGTTCGCCCAGAAGCTGGCCGCCGCTGTTGCCAAGCTGAAGATCGGTAACGGCCTGGAAGAAGGCACCACCACTGGCCCGCTGATCGACGGCAAGGCTGTCGCCAAGGTCCAGGAACACATCGAAGACGCCGTTGGCAAAGGCGCCAAGGTACTGTCCGGTGGCAAGATCATCGAAGGCAACTTCTTCGAGCCGACCATTCTGGTCGACGTACCGAAGACCGCTGCCGTCGCCAAGGAAGAGACCTTCGGCCCGTTGGCGCCGCTGTTCCGCTTCAAGGACGAGGCCGAAGTGATCGCCATGTCCAACGACACCGAGTTCGGCCTGGCCTCGTACTTCTACGCCCGCGACATGAGCCGTGTGTTCCGTGTTGCCGAAGCCCTGGAATACGGCATGGTAGGTATCAACACCGGCCTGATCTCCAATGAAGTGGCACCGTTCGGTGGCATCAAGGCTTCGGGCCTGGGCCGCGAAGGTTCCAAGTACGGTATCGAGGACTACCTCGAAATCAAATACCTGTGCATCAGCGTCTGATAGCACGGTAAAGGCTTTACCTCTGCCAGCGGGGCGCGAGAGCGACGTCTCGCTGGCCTTTTTTACATCGCAGTACCTGGTGGCCAGGGCGTTCACGGCAGTCGATCAACGAATACTGTTCGCGAGCACTCCCAGCCACCCCCGAATAAAAGCGCCACTCCAGACCGGCGCAATGAGGGCATTATGAGCAAGACCAACGAATCCTTGATGCAACGTCGTGTCGCCGCCGTCCCACGTGGCGTTGGCCAGATCCACCCGATCTTCGTCGATACCGCGAAGAACTCGACCGTGATCGACGTTGAAGGCCGCGAACTGATCGACTTCGCCGGCGGCATCGCAGTACTGAACACCGGCCACCTGCACCCGAAAGTGGTTGCGGCCGTGCAAGAGCAGCTGACCAAAGTCAGCCACACCTGCTTCCAGGTGCTGGCCTACGAACCCTATGTAGAGTTGTGCGAAAAGATCAACAAGCTGGTCCCAGGCGACTTCGACAAGAAGACCCTGCTGGTCACCACCGGCTCCGAAGCCGTTGAAAACGCCGTCAAGATCGCCCGTGCCGCCACTGGCCGCGCTGGCGTAATCGCCTTCACCGGCGGCTACCACGGCCGTACCATGATGACCCTGGGCCTGACCGGCAAGGTCGTGCCGTACTCCGCTGGCATGGGCCTGATGCCAGGTGGCATCTTCCGCGCTCTGTTCCCTAGCGAACTGCACGGTATCAGCGTTGACGACGCCATCGCCTCGGTCGAGCGCATCTTCAAGAACGACGCCGAGCCGCGCGACATCGCCGCGATCATCCTCGAGCCGGTACAAGGCGAAGGCGGCTTCCTGCCAGCGCCGAAAGAGCTGATGAAGCGCCTGCGCGCCCTGTGCGACCAGCACGGCATCCTGCTGATCGCCGACGAAGTACAGACCGGCGCTGGCCGTACTGGCACCTTCTTCGCCATGGAACAGATGGGCGTTGCGCCTGACCTGACCACCTTCGCCAAATCCATCGCTGGCGGCTTCCCGCTGGCCGGTGTGTGCGGCAAGGCCGAATACATGGACGCCATCGCTCCTGGCGGCCTGGGTGGCACCTACGCCGGTTCGCCGATCGCTTGCGCCGCGGCCCTGGCCGTGATCGAAGTGTTCGAAGAAGAGAAACTGCTGGACCGCAGCAAAGCTGTTGGTGAGCGCCTGACCACCGGCCTGCGCGAAATCCAGAAGAAGTACCCGATCATCGGCGACGTCCGTGGTCTGGGCTCGATGATCGCTGTCGAAGTCTTCGAGAAAGGCACTCACACCCCGAACGCAGCTGCCGTTGGCCAGGTTGTCGCCAAGGCTCGCGAGAAGGGCCTGATCCTGCTGTCCTGCGGTACCTACGGCAACGTTCTGCGTATCCTGGTTCCGCTGACCGCAGAAGATGCTCTGCTGGACAAAGGCCTGGCTATCATCGAAGAGTGCTTCGCTGAAATCGCCTGATGTGACGTGCTTCAGAAAAAACCCGCTTCGGCGGGTTTTTTTTGTGCCCAGGAAAGCCTTGGGGCGCTATCGTTGTCGGAGGATTTGCTTAGGAAGCTGCGACGGACTGTGTGGCAGGGCTATTCAGGAGTTGGCGATGAACGCTGCAGACCCCACCCCACCAAGCGTACTTATTGTCGAGGGCGACCCCTGGGTACGTGACATGCTCAGCGAAATGCTGCTGAGCGTGCGCTGTGATGCCCGCTTGCAGCTCTGCGCCGACGGCTCGCAGGCCTTGAGCGCGCTGTCGAGCAAGCCCGACCTGATCATTGCCGCGCGCGAACTGGCAGGTGTCGATGGGCTCGACCTGTTGCGCAAGGTACGCGCGAAAGGCTCGAGGTTGCCGTTCATCCTCATGAGCAACCGCATTGACAGTGCCAGTGTGCATGAGGCGTTGCCCCTGCACCCTACTGCCTACCTGAGCAAGCCGCTGAACCTGGAAACTCTTCGCAAGCGCCTGGAAGAGCTGCTGCTGGCGGTTGGCGAAGAAATCGCCTGCCCGGTGCCGGCCTTGCAGCCAGGTGCCAGCCTGCCGGCCTACCTCGAGCAGCGTCGCGCTACCGCCGATGGCGGGCCGCTGCTGGCCGATGTGCAGGTGGCGATCAAGCGCGCGCTCAATCCCCAGGGCCTGAACCTGAGAGTGCTCGAAGAGGAAGTGCAGGGCGATCCGCAGATCACCGCTGTGCTGATTGCGGCGGCCAACAGCGCAGCGCTGCACCGCGAAGCACCAGTGCAGACGCTGCTGCAGGCCTTGAACAAGCTTGGCAGCACCCAGAGCATGAACCTGATCCTGGGCATGACCCTCAAGCGCAGCGCTCGCCTCAGCGACCCGCTGCTGGCGGAGCATGCTTCCCGCTACTGGGAGTTGTCGCTGCACGCTGCCGAATATGGCCGCACCTTGGCACGCATGCTCGAGCTGGACGAAGGGCGTTGTTATTGCGCGGGGTTGCTGCATTGCCTGGGCGACCTGGCGGTGCTGCGCTGCCTGCAGGAATGGCGGCTGGCCGGGGGCGAGCTGGATGAGGATCAGGTGCAGCTGTCGCTCAATGAGTTCGGTGCGGCGTTCGGCTCGGCGCTGCGCACGCGCTGGCGGTTGCCGCTGGGGTTGCGCGAGTTGATCGCGGCGATATACCAGCTGGGCGGCGGGGTGTACTCGCGGGAGATCCTGGCCATGAACCTGGCCGGGCAGTTGTCGCGGCTGTCGGCCGAGCAGGGGCTGGAGAAGGTGGCCAGCAGCAAGACTGCGCGGCTGCTCAAGCTTGGCCTGCCGGAGCTGAGGCGGTTGCGTAAGGTGGAGAACCCTGAGGTGAAGCCGCAGGAAGAGCCGCCGGTGGCTGAGGCCGAGGTTTCCAGCTGAGATTTTGGGGCCGCTTTGCGGCCCATCGCCGGCAAGCCAGCTCCCACAGGTACTGCACAAGGCTGGAGGATTGCGCCGTACCTGTGGGAGCTGGCTTGCCGGCGATTGGGGTGCAGAGCACCCCCAGAGCTCAGCCGCGGACGATCTGGTTCTTGCCCTGTCGCTTGGCCTGGTACATCGCCGCATCGGCCCGGGCATACAGGCTGTCCAGCGCCACATCCTCGTCAGTCAGCCCGGTCACCCCCTGGCTCACCGTCACCCCGTAGGTCTGCTCCCCATGGCTGAAGCTCAGCCGCTGGATCTGCCGCTGCAAGCGCTCGGCAATCTGCTCCGCGACCTGGGCACTACAGCCGGGGAACACTGCCGCGAACTCCTCGCCACCAATGCGCCCGAACAGGTCACCTCGGCGTAGCACGGCCTTGCCGCTGTCGGCGATCTGCTGCAACACCTGGTCGCCTTCCTGGTGACCGTAGCTGTCGTTGATGCGCTTGAAGTCGTCGATGTCCAGCAGCAGGAAGGCCAGTGGTGTACCGTCTTCGCGGGCGCTGTCGAAGGCTTGCTGGGCGCATTCGAAAAAGTGCCGGCGGTTGCTGCTCTGGGTCAGCACGTCGGTGGTGGCCAGGCGCTGCAGTTCACCTTCGAGCTGCTTCTTCTCGGTGATGTCTTCTGCGATGCCGACGATGATCACCCGGTCGCCATCGCGTTGCTGGTTGATGTAGCACTTGTCGCTCAGCCAGCGCAGCTGGCCGTCGGCATTGAGGATGCGGTACTCGCGGTCTTCCACCGAGCCCTTGAGCAGTACCTGGGCCAGGCTGCGCTCGGCGAACTCCAGGTCGTCGGGGTAGATGCTGTCGCGCCACTCGTTGTAGTCGGCCAGCACCAGGCTGGCCGAGCGGCCGAAGATGCGTTCGTAGGCGGGGCTGACGTACAGCACCTGACGGGTTTCCCAGTCGAAGGCCCATAGCACCGCATTGACGCTATCGAGCAGCGAGCTGAACAGCTGTTCGCGCTCGCTCAGGCGGGCAACCTCGCCTTGGGCGTGGAGCAGCGCAAGCAAGATCTGGGCGGCTTCCGGAGGCGGGGTGCCGGGCAGTGTCGTCGGAATGTTCTTGGCCATGTGCACGGAGCAGATCTCGGCGTGAAAGCGTGCGGCCAGCATCTGGCCCGCCACGCGGGCGATGTGCCAGATATGAGTGTAAACGAGAGGGCGAAGTTCCGGGCGGCACGCCCAGCCAAAGGGGCGTGCCGATCAACGGCGGTCAGGCGCCGGTCGGGCGCAGGGAGTACGTCTTCAGCTGTGCCGCGAAGTCCCGCAGGGCGTGGATGCCGCTGGTTTCCGCCTCATGTACCCAGTCCTTCATGGCGGCCAGCATGTCGTGGCCGTTGGCGCTGGTGCGCGCCCAGATCTGCTGCAGGGCCAGGCGTTTTTCGTAGATGGTCTTCAGCGCCTGGCTGTGGGCGAGCATCGACTCGATGCGCACATGGTGACGGTCTTCCAGCAGGCTGGTCTCGCGCGACAACAGGCGCTTGGCGCGGCGGAAGTGATGGCGCAGCGAAGCATCGACGCGGGCCAGCTCCTGCTTGACCAGCGGGCCGATCACCAGCTTGCGGTACTGGGCCATGATCTGGAAGCGGTTGTTGAGGATGGCCATGGCGGTGTCCATGTCCAGGCTGGCCTTGCCTGCCACCCGGTGGGCGATGGGCGCCACGCGCTGTACCTTGGCCAGGCGCAGCAGGCAGAACAGGCGGATCCACGCCCAACCCATGTCGAACTCCCAGCGCTTGACCGACAGCTTGGCCGAGTTGGGGTAGGTGTGGTGGTTGTTGTGCAGCTCTTCGCCACCGATGACGATGCCCCACGGCACCAGGTTGGTCGCGGCGTCGCGGCACTCGAAGTTGCGGTAACCGAGAGCGTGGCCCAGGCCGTTGACCACGCCGGCGGCCCAGAACGGAATCCACATCATCTGCACTGCCCAGATGGTGATGCCGATGGTGCCGAACAGCAGCAGGTCGATTACCGCCATCAGCGCGATGCCGCCCAGCTTGTAGCGCGAGTAGAGGTTGCGCTCGATCCAGTCGTCCGGGCAGTTCTTGCCATAGATGCGCAGGGTTTCAGGGTTGCGCGCCTCTTCCCGGTAAAGCTCGGCACCCTTGCGCAGCACCGTGCCCAGGCCCTTGTACAGCGGGCTGTGCGGGTCGTCGGGGGTTTCGCATTTGGCGTGGTGCTTGCGGTGGACGGCGGTCCATTCGCGGGTGTTCTGCGCCGTGGTCAGCCACAGCCAGAAACGGAAGAAGTGCTTGAGCGCGCCATTGAGCTCCAGGGCCCGGTGCGCGGAGTAGCGGTGCAGGTAGACCGTGACGCTGACGATGGTCACGTGGGTCATCAACAGTGTAATGCCGACCAGTTGCCAGGCCGACAAGTCGAGCAGGCCGTTGTACCACATAGGTGTAAATACCCTCGGAATGCGGGAGGAGGGGCTGATTATCCCTTGGGCAGGAAATAAATACAGTCACCCGTTCAGATAGGAAGTCACGACATGTTTCAGCCTTTATAATGCCCCATCATTTTTCATGGGCAATTGCACCCGACATGTCTGTTTCCGTTCGCGACGCCTTGCGCATGGCTGCGCTGTATGTGGTGCTCTCGATCCTCTGGCTGACGCTGGCCGAGGTGGTGTTGCACGGCATGACCGACGACCCCCTGGCACTGACCGTGGGCCGGCAGATCAACGTGGTGGTCTGGGTGCTGCTGAGCGCCGTGCTGATCTATGTGTCGCGGGTGCGGCTGCTCGACTTCATCGGTGTTGGCGCGCGTATGCGTGGTGAAGACCGTGAACGCCTGCGCATGGCTGCGGCAGTGTTCGACAGCACCCTCGAAGGCGTGCTGGTGACCGACCGCCATGGCCTGATCGTGCACGTCAACCGTGCCTTCATGCGTATCACCGGCTACCAGCAGGACGAGGTCATCGGCCAGCGCCCGAACAAGTTCAAGTCGGGCCGCCATGGCCTGGCGTTCTACCAGCAGATCTTCGCCACTCTGGCGGAAAAGGGCGAGTGGAGCGGCGAAATATGGAACCGGCGCAAGAGCGGTGAAATCTACCCGCAATGGCAGACCATTTGCGCCATCCGCGACGATCAAGGCGAGCTCAGCCATTACGTGGCGGTGTTCAGCGACATCAGCGCGATCAAGCATTCTGAACAGGAACTGGCCTACCTGGCCCACCATGACCCACTGACGGGCCTGCCCAACCGCCTGCTGTTCAACGACCGGGTCGAGCAGGCGCTGGCCGCAGCCCAGGCCAACAAGCGTGGTTGTGCCCTGCTGTTGCTGGACCTGGACCATTTCCAGAGCATCAACGACGGCCTTGGCCACACCATTGGCGACCAGTTGCTGAAGCTGGTGGGCGAGCGCCTGTCAGAGGTGCTGCGCAGCGGCGTGACCTTGGCGCGCCTGGGGGGCGACGAATTTGGCGTGCTGGCGGAAAACTGCCATGAGGTTGGCCAGGCGGGCAAGCTGGCGCAGGGCATCATCGAGCGCATGCGCGAGCCGTTCCAGTTCGACGGTCACCGCCTGTTCATCAGCGTCAGCGTGGGCATCAGCCTGTTCCCCAGCGATGCCTTGAGTGCCGAGCAGTTGCTGCGCAATGCCGACTCGGCGTTGTACAAGGCCAAGAGCAACGGGCGGGCCTGCTATGCGCTGTACACTGAAGAGCTGACCGCTCACGCCCAACACCGGGTCGAAACCGCCGGCGAGCTGCGCCGAGCCTTGGAGCAGGACGAGCTGCGGGTGTTCTACCAGCCGGTGCACGACCTGGCGACCGGCCGCCAGGTCGGCGTCGAAGCCTTGGTGCGTTGGCAGCACCCTGAGCGCGGCCTGGTTCCACCGGGCGAATTCATCCCGATTGCCGAGCGTACCGGGCTGATTGCCGAGATCGACGCCTGGGTACTACGCCAGGCGTGTCGGCAGATGGTGCGATGGCAGGGTGAAGGGCGGCAGTTGGCATTCGTGGCGGTGAACATTTCCAGCCGCCTGTTTGGCCAGCACGAGCTGTACCAGCAGGTGGCCGAGGTGCTGGACGACACCGGCCTGGCCCCGGCCTTGCTGGAGCTGGAGGTGACCGAGAGCGCGGTGATGGAGGACCCGGAGGTGGCGCTGGAGCAGTTGCATCGCCTGCGCGAGCTGGGGGTGACCTTGGCTATCGACGACTTTGGCACCGGTTATTCATCGCTGCTGCGGCTCAAGCGCTTGCCGGTGCAGAAGCTGAAGATCGACCAAGGCTTCGTTGCCGGGTTGCCGCTGGATGAGGACGATATCGCGATCGTCCGGGTGATCATCGCCCTGGCCCGCAGCATGGGCATGCAAGTGCATGCAGAGGGCATCGAGCAGGCCGAGCAGGCCAGCTTCCTGCTGCATGAGCAGTGTCAGCTTGGGCAGGGGTACTGGTTCGGGCGGCCGGTGCCTGCCGGGGATCTGCGCTGGGGTTGAAGGCCCCTTCGCGGGCATGCCCGCGAAGAATTCAGCGCTTGTTCAAGCCTTTCGCCAACCGGTCGCCACCCAACTGGATCAACGCCACCAACGCCACCAGCATGGCAATCACGGTCAGCATGATCTGGCTGTCGAAGCGCTGGTAGCCATAGCGGTAGGCGATATCCCCCAAGCCCCCGGCACCGATCGCTCCGGCCATGGCCGAGGAGTTGATCAGGGTCACCAGGGTAATGGTGAAGCCCCCGACAATTCCCGGCAGCGCCTCGGGCAGCAGCACGTGCCAGACGATGTGCCAGCGCCGGCAGCCCATGGCCTGTGCAGCCTCCACCAGGCCGTGGTCAACTTCGCGCAGGCTGACCTCGGCAATCCGCGCGAAGAACGGAGTGGCGGCAATGGTCAGTGGCACCACTGCCGCCCACACGCCATACGTGGTACCCACTACCAAGCGGGTGAAGGGGATCAGCGCGACCATCAGGATCAGGAACGGGATCGAGCGGAACAGGTTGACGAATGCACCCAGCACCCGGTTCAGCAGCGGCGCCTCGAAGATCCCGCCCTTGTCGCTGGTGACCAGCAGCACCGCCATCGGTACCCCCACCAGCAGGGCGATCAGCGACGACACACCGACCATCAGCAGGGTATCGAGCAAACCTTCCAGCAGGCGATCAAACCACATGGCCCAGTACCTCCACGTCCTCGGCCCAGCGGCGGGCGCGCTCCAGCAATTGATGGGTGTCGTGCGGTGAGTGCTGCACCGACAGGATCAGCTGCCCCAGGGCATGCTCGCCAATGGTTTCCACACCACCCTGCAGCAGGCGTACGCGGCCGCCAAGGTCGTTGAACAGGGCAGACAGTTCGGGCTCGCCGAGCAGGGTCAGCCTCAGCACCACGGCACTGTCGCGGCTTGCCGGGTTGGCCCGCAGGCTGGCTTGCAGCGCGGCTGGCAACCTGGCTTGCAACGGTGCCAGCAGGGTACGGGTGACTTCGTGGAGCGGTGAGCCAAACACCCGCCAGACCTCACCCTGCTCGACCACTTCTCCACGTTCAAGCACCACCACCCGGTGGCAGATATCGCGGATTACCGCCATCTCGTGGGTGATCAGCACGATGGTCAGGCCCAGGCGCTGGTTGATGTCGCGCAGCAGTTCGAGAATGGAAGCAGTGGTCTCCGGGTCCAGCGCCGAGGTGGCCTCGTCGCACAGCAGGATCTCGGGGTCATGCACCAACGCCCTGGCAATGCCCACGCGCTGCTTCTGCCCGCCGGACAGCTGCGCCGGGTACACGTGGTGCTTTTCCCGCAGGCCCACCAGCTCAAGCAGTTCGCGTACCTTGCGCTGGCGCTCCGCCTTGGCCACGCCGGCCACCTTGAGGGGCAGCTCGACGTTCTGCCACACGGTCTTGGCCGACATCAGGTTGAAGTGCTGGAAAATCATGCCGATACGCCGGCGCAGGGCTACCAGGTGGTCCTCGTCGAAGGGCGCGATGTCCACCTGGTCGATCAGCACCCGGCCCTGGCTGGGTTGCTCCAGGCGGTTGATGGTGCGCAGCAGCGATGACTTGCCGGCGCCGCTGCGGCCGATGATGCCGAAGATCTCGCCATGGCGGATGTTCAGGTCGATGCCTTGCAAGGCCGGTTGCGCCTGGCCCGGGTAGGTCTTGCCCAGGCCGATGAAGCGCACATGGGCTTCATTGACCTCCGGGCGCAGGGCCTGCTCCCTGGCCGTTGGCGGCAGTGGTTGTGTGGTGGGCGCCCGCAGCGCGCTGGCCTGGCTCATGTCAGCCCTCCCAACCGGCCTGGTAGAGCTTGCCGTGGGCTTTGTCCAAGGCTGCGCGCACCACTGGCGAGTGCTGGTAGATGTCGACGAACTTGGCCAGGCGTGGGTCGTCCTTGCTTTGCGGTCGAATGACGAACTGGATCACGTACTCCTTGTTCTCCAGGCCGTCGAACAGCAGTGCGGAGCCGGCGTCGAAGCTGTTGGCCAGGCGGATGTAGGCCGGGTAGCCCTGCACCAGGTCGGCGTCGTCATAGGCGCGAACCAGCTGTACGGCCTCGACCTGAAGGATCTTCAGTTTTTTCGGGTTGGCGACGATATCGTCCTCGGTGGCTTTGTAGCCGACCCCCGGCTTGAGGGTGATCAGCCCGGCCTTGGCCAGCAGCTGCAGGCCACGGCCGCTGTTGATCGGGTCGTTGGCGATGGCCACGCTGGCGCCTTCGGGCAGGTCGGCGAAGCTCTTGTACTTTTTCGAGTACAGGCCGACGTTGTTGATGATGCCCGGGGCGTAGGGCACCAGGTTGAAGCCCGCGGCTGCCTTGGCATTTTCCAGGAACGGGATGTGCTGGAAGTAGTTCGCGTCGATGTCGCCGCTGTTGAGGCTGACATTGGGTGCGATCCAGTCGCTGAATTCGACCAGCTTCACTTCCAGGCCTTGCTTGTGCGCTTCTTCCACTGCGGCTTCCAGCGGGATGGCAAAGGCCGAGGTGGTGCCGATCTTCAGCGGTTCGGCAGCCAGCGCGCTGGCGGACAGACCGAGGGAGAGGGCAATGGCCGCGACGGGCCGGAACAATTTATCAAGCATGGTGCAGGGCTCCAGTCGGGGCAGGGGTAGAGGTAAAGCGGTAGGCCGAGCCAGGGTGGTCGGCGGGCAAATGCGGGTGGTCGGCCTGGAACAGTTTTTCGCGCAGGGTGCCTTCGGCGTAGGCGGTCTTGTAGCGGCCACGCTGTTGCAACTGCGGGATGACCAGGTCGATGAAGTCCTCGAAGCTTTCCGGGGTTACGGTGCGGGTCAGGTTGAAACCGTCCAGGCCGGTTTCATCGACCCAGGCGATCAGCTGTTCGGCCACCTGCTCGGGCGCGCCGACCAGGGTCACGTAACGGCCACCCAGGGCGTGCTGCTGCAGCAGGCGCCGGCGGGTCCAGGCGCTGTCCTGCAACTGGCGCGTGGCCGACTGGATGGCGTTGCCCTGGCTGAAGGCAATCGGCTCGTCCAGGGCGTAGGCGGCGAAGTCGATGCCGGTGGACGCTGCGAAGTGCGCGACCCCGGCCTCGGCGCTGGCATGGCGCAGGTACTCGGCATGCTTGGCCTGGGCCTGCTGCTCGGTGGCGGCGACGATCACCGTGATGCCCATGAACACCTTGACCGCTTGCGGGGCGCGGCCAGCGGCTTGGGCGGCGGCGCGCACCTTGTCGACCTGGGCGCGGGTGGCGGCCTTGTCCTGGCCACTGATGAACACGCATTCGGCATGGTTGCCGGCGAAGGCCAGGCCACGCTGCGAGCTGCCGGCCTGGAACAGTACCGGTGTACGTTGCGGCGAGGGCTCGCACAGGTGGTAGCCGTCGACCTTGTAGAACTCGCCCTGGTGGTTGACCTTGCGCACCCTGTCGGGCCTGGCATAGACGCGCTGCTGGCGGTCGGCGACCACGGCATCGTCAGCCCAGCTGCCTTCCAGCAGCTTGTACAGCACCTGCAGGTACTCGTCGGCCTGGTCGTAGCGGCGGTCATGCTCGGGTTGCTGCGCCAGGCCCATGGCCCGGGCGGCGCTGTCGAGGTAGCCGGTGACGATGTTCCAGCCCACCCGGCCATGGCTCAGGTGGTCCAGGGTGGAAAGGCGCCGGGCGAACAGGTACGGCGCTTCGTAGGTGAGGTTGGCGGTAAGGCCGAAGCCCAGGTGGCGGGTGACGGCGGCCATCGCCGAGACCAGCAGCAGCGGGTCGTTGACCGGCAGCTGGATCGACTCCTTGAGGGTGACGTCCAGCGACTGGCCGTAGATGTCGTAGGTGCCGACGATGTCGGCGATGAACAAGCCGTCGAACAGCCCACGCTCCAGCAGGCGCGCCAGGCTGGTCCAGTAATCCAGGGTCTTGTACTGGGTCGAGGTGTCCCGTGGATGGGTCCACAGGCCGTGGTTGATGTGCCCGACGCAGTTCATGTTGAAGGCATTGAGCAGGATCTGCTTGGCCATCAGATGGTCCCCCGGCGTGGTGGGTTGGCATCGTTGAGGTAGTAGTTGCCGATGGCGTGGTACTTCCAGCGCACCGGGTCGTGCAGGGTGTGCACGCGGGCGTTGCGCCAGTGACGGTCGAGGTTGTGTTCGGCCAGGGTGGCCTGGCTACCGCCCAGTTCGAACAGGGTGGTGCCGGCCGCGAGGGAAATCTCGGTGCTGATGGCACGGGCCTCGGCCACCGCGATGGAGGCGGCGGCCACGTTTTCGGCAGTGCTGTCGTCGCGGGCGCGGTCCAGATATTCGCCCGCGCGCTCCAGCAAGGCTTCGGCGGCGTGCAGACGGATCGCCAGATGGCCAAAACTCTTCAGCGTCAGCGGGTCATCGCTGGCCTTGTCCAGGCCGGAGTCGACCCAGGGGCGGCTGCGGGTGCGCACGAAGTGCAGGGCATCTTCGTATGCGGCGCGGGCGATGCCGGTGTCGATGGCGGCATGAAGGATCTGCGCCAGCGGGCCGACCGGGGTGGGGCGTTCGAAGGCGCTCTGGAACGGCACCACGTCGGCGGCACTGACATACACGTTATCGAACACCACCGAGCCGCTGCCGGTGGTGCGCTGGCCGAAGCCGCTCCAGTCGTCGATCACCTGCAGGCCCTGGCTGTCGGCCGGGACGAAGGCCAGGTGCTGCACGCCCTGCTCATCGACCACCGAAGTGGGAATGCGCTGGGCGTATATGGCGCCGGTGGAGTAGAACTTGCGGCCGTTGATGCGAAAACCATCGCCGTCGCGGGACAGGCGCGTGGTGCGGTCGTTGGCGGTCTTGGTGCCCAGTTCGGCCAGGGCGTTGCCGAAGCGGCTGCCCGCCAGTACTTCGGCGTACAAGCGCTGTTGCTGTTCGGGCGTGCCGTTTACCCGCAGGACTTCCAGGCCGTAGAAATGGTTTTGCGGGATCTGCCCTAGCGAGCCGTCGGCCTGGGCGATGCGGGCGATTACCTTGGCCAGGGTGATGTTGGACACGCCGGCGCCGCCGAAGGCCTTGGGTACGCTGATGGCCCACAGGCCGGAGCGAGTGAACAGTTCCAGTTCGGCGTGCGGCAGACGGCGCTCGCGGTCGCGCAGGGCGCTGTCGCGGCGCAGGTGTCGGGCGACTTCTTCGGCGACGTTCAGGGCTTGGGTGTCGCTGGTGATGATTGCTGTCGTCATATTGCTCTCCGGGACCCTAGGGGCCGCTTCGCGCCCCAATCGCCGGCAAGCCAGCTCCCACATGGACCGCACAGGTCTTGAAGGCAGTGCAGGACCTGTGGGAGCTGGCTTGCCGGCGATTGGGCTGCAAAGCAGCCCCAAGGCCCTTAAATCAGATCCAGGAATGCCGTGCAGGCAAGGTGCCGTTGAGGTGGTAAGCGCCAACCGCGTGGTACTTCCAGCGCACTGGGTCATGCAGGGTGTGCACCCGGGCATTGCGCCAGTGGCGGTCGAGGTTGAACTCGGCGAGGGTGGCGCGGCTGCCGGCCAGCTCGAACAGCTTTTCGCTGGCCTGCAGGGCAATCTCGGTAGTCAGCACCTTCGCCTCGGCCACAGCGATCGAGGCCCGCGCCGCGCTTGCTGCATCGATCGGCTCGGCGTTGACCTCGTCAAGGACCCGCGCGGCCTTGCGCAGCAGGGCTTCGGCGGCGTGCAGCTCGAGCTTCAGGCGGCCGATGTCGGCGATTACGTAAGGGTCGTCGCTGGCGCGGTCGACCTTGGCTTCGATCCATGGCCGGGCCTTTTCACGCACGAAGCTGATGGCGTCTTCGATCGATGCTTCGGCAATGCCAGCATCGATCGCCGCCTGGATCAGTTGCGAGGCAGCGCCCTGGATGTTGGGAATGTCGCGCTGGCGCCAGTTGTCGATCACCAGGTCGGCATCCACCGGGACCTGGTCGAGCAGCACGGTGCCGCTTGCAGTGGTGCGCTGGCCGAAACCGGACCAGTCATCGACGATGCGCAGCCCCGGGCTGCCTCGGCGGACGAATGCCAGGCGCTGGCGACCTTCGTCGTCCAGTGCCTTGACCGCCACCCAGTGGGCGAACAGGGCACCGGTGGAATAGAACTTCTCGCCGCTGATGCGATAGCTGTCGCCGACGCGGGTGATCCTGGCCTTGAGAGTCAGGGTGTCCTTGGTGCCGCGCTCGGGGCCGGCATTGCCGATGCGCCAGCCATCGAGCACGCTGCGGTAGATCACCGCCTGCTGCGCCTCGGTGGCAGTCAGGCGCAACAGTTGCAGCATGCCGAACTGGTTCTGCGGGATCTGCCCCAGGGCCGGGTCGGCGGCGCTGATGATGCGGAACACTTCAGCCACGGTCTCGAACGACACCTCCGGGCCGCCATGTGCCTTGGGTACGCTGATGCTGCCAAGGCCGCTGCGGGTGAACAGTTCGATCTCGGCCCATGGCAGTTTGCGTTGCTGGTCGCGGCGGGCGGCCTGCTCGCGGGCGACCTCGGCCAGTTCGCGGGCTGCTTGCAGGGCTTCGGCGTCGTTGCGTAGAACCTTGGCCGGCAGCAGCAGGGGCGAGCTGTCGAGATCGCTGTGGAATTGGGTATCGGGTTGGCTGGACATCAGTACCGCTCCTTGGCTGCACTCAATGCCCTGGCGTTCCGTACTGGGGTGATCGTGATCCTGACCATTCCTGACCTCGCAAATGAATTATGTCGCTAACAGCTGATCGCGACAGATGTGTGCTGGTCCGGTGGTCCGGTTTATATACCCTAATGCTTTATAAAAAGTTTATGAACTAACTTTTTGGAATATATATAGAAGGAGGGATTTGCTGTGGATGTACTGGCCCTATCGCCGACAAGCCAGCTCCCACAGGACGCCACAGGTCTTGATTACTGTGGGGTATCTGTGGGAGCTGGCTTGCCGGCGATAGGGCCAGTGCAGGTTTACTCGGAAGCAGCAGTCCCCAGGAACTTGCGCAAGAACTGCCGGGTACGCTCTTCCTTCGGCGCCGCAAACAGCGCCTTGGCCTCGCCCTGCTCAACGATCACGCCCTTGTCGAAGAAGATCACCCGGTTCGCCACATCGCGGGCAAAGCTCATCTCGTGGGTAACGATGATCATGGTGCGCTTCTCCTCGGCCAGGCCGCGGATGGTCGCCAGCACTTCACCCACCAGTTCGGGGTCCAGCGCCGAGGTCGGTTCGTCGAACAGGATCACCTCCGGCTCCATGGCCAAGGCGCGGGCGATGGCCACCCGTTGTTGCTGGCCACCGGACAGGCGCCGCGGGTAGGCGTCTTCCTTGCCGGCCAGGCCGACCTTGGCCAGCAGGCGCCGGCCCAGTTCGATCGCCTGCTCGCGGGGTGTCTTCTTGACGATCACCGGCCCCTCGATCACGTTTTCCAGGGCGGTGCGATGAGGGAACAGGTTGAAGTTCTGGAACACGAACCCGGCCTGCTGGCGCAAGCGGCGAATCGCACTTTGCTGCCCACCCAGCGGGCGGTTGGCGTCGATGCTGATATCGCCAATCTGGATCTGCCCGGCATCGGGTGTTTCCAGCAGGTTCAGGCAACGCAGGAAGGTTGTCTTGCCCGAGCCGCTAGGGCCGATGATGGCCACCACTTCGCCGGGTTGTACGGTCAGGTCGATACCGTTGAGCACGGTCTGGCCTTTGAACCGCTTGGTCAGGCCTTTGACTTCAATCATGCTCAATGCTCCTGGTCATGCTGGTTGACTCGCGCTTCCATGCGGTTCTGGAAGTGCGCGAGGATGCTGCACAACACCCAGTAGATGACCGCCACCGCCACGTACATGGTGAACACTTCGAAGGTGCGTGCGGTGATCAGCTGGGCCTGGCGGAACAGCTCGGGCACCTGGATGGTTGCCGCCAGGGCAGTGTCCTTGACCAGCGAGATGAAGCTGTTGCCCAACGGCGGCAGTGCGGTGCGCAAGGCCTGGGGCAGGATCGCCCGGCGCATGGCCTGGACGCGGGTCATGCCGATACTGGCGGCGGCTTCCCACTGGCCACGGTCGATCGAGGAAATCGCCGCGCGCAGGATTTCGCAGATGTAGGCGGCCATGTTCAGCGACAGGCCGATCAGCGAAGCCGGGATCGGGTCGAGTTCTATGCCGATCTGCGGCATGCCGAAGTAGATGACGAACAGCTGCACCAGCAGCGGCGTGCCGCGGAAGAACGACACGTAGACCCGCGCCAGCCAGTTCAGGGGCAATATCTTCGACAACCGCATCAGTGCCAGGGCAAAGCCCAGCACCAAGCCGAAGAACATGCCGCCAACACTGAGCAGCACTGTATAGCCCGCGCCCTTCAGCAGGAAGGGCGCGGAGTCGACAACGAGTTGCAGGCTTTCAGCGATCATTTGGTGACATCGGCACCGAAGTATTTCTCGGACAGCTTGGCCAGCGTGCCGTCAGCCTTGAGCTTGTCCAGCGCCTTGTTGATCGCTGCCAGCAGTTCCGGTTCACCCTTGCGCAGGGCCACGCCGCTTTCCAGGCGCGAGAAGGCATCGCCGGCCAGTTCGGTGTCCTTGGCTTTTTGCGCGTACTCCAGCGCGGCCAGGCGGTCGATCAGGATGGCGTCGATGCGGCCGTTGCGCAGGTCGGCGAACTTGCTCGGGTCGTCTTCATAGGTGCGTACATCGGCTTGCGGCACGTCCTTCTTGACCCATTGCTCGTAGTTGGTGCCCAGGCCTACACCGACCTTCTTGCCTGCCAGGTCTGCGGCCTTGTGGATGTTCAGCTGCTCGGCCTTCTTCTTCAGGATCAGCGCCTGGATGCCGGAGATAGTGTAAGGCTCGGAGAAGTCATACTTCTTCTTGCGCTCTTCGGAAATGGTCACCTGGTTGATCACCACGTCCAGGCGCTTGGATTCCAGTGCGGCGAGGATGCCGTCCCACTTGGTCGGCTGCACCTTGGCCTTTACCCCCAGCTCCTTGGCCAGCAGCTCGGACAGTTCCACTTCGAAGCCGGTCAGCTTGCCGTTTTCGTCCTGGAAGCTGAACGGTGGGTAGGTGCCTTCGAGGCCGACGTTGATCACGCCTTTTTCCTGGATGGTCTTCAGCTGCTCGCCAGCGAAGGCCTGACTGAGCAGGCCGGCACCCAGCAGGAGTGCCAGGCTGGCGTTGAGTAGCGGTTTGGCGAATTTCGACATTTCAGAGCCCCGCGCTTGTTGTGTAAGTAGTGGGTGGCGACTATAGGGTCGGCTGCTTAGGCCAGGAAATACTAAAAAATTATTTTGTTATTTCCTTTTGGATTTTGCCAGGTGCTGGCTGCATTGAGGGTAGGCGAGGTTGCCTGCTCCGTCATCGCGGCTTATGCCTGACTTAGCGCAGGATGGAATAAAGCGTTGTTTTTTCCAAGGGATGGATTTGCCGTAGAGTGAATTGCGTGTAGGCAGGTCCGGCCTCTTCGCGGGTAAACCCGCTCCTACAGAGACCGCACAGGCATCGAAACCTGTGCAGTCCCTGTAGGAGCGGGTTTACCCGGGAAGAGGCCTGGCCTGGCGATAAAAATCGTTGGCCTCTCAGGCAGGAGAAAACCGTGAGCGAACAACCTTCATCCGGGCACTGGCAGTTGCAGAGCATCGTCACCGGCCTGCGCGGCGCCCGTGAACAATGGCGCACCCGCAATGGCCGCAGCAGCGGCGAGCAGGGCGGGCGTGAGCTGCCTTCGCGCGAAGCGATGCGGCACATCCTGGAGCAACTGTGCGGCGCACTGTTCCCCATGCGCCTTGGCCCGGTCGACCTGCGCGAAGAAAGCGAAGACTTCTACGTCGGCCATACGCTGGATGCCGCCCTGACCGCCTTGCTGGCCCAGGCCCGCCTGGAGCTGCGCTACGCCGCACGACAAAGCAAGGGCGAACTGGCCGGCGTCGATGCCCATGCGCTGAGCCTGGTGCAGGGATTCGCCGCCGCCCTGCCGGGCCTGCGCGTGCTGCTGGACACAGACGTGCTGGCCGCCTATCACGGCGACCCGGCTGCGCGCAGTGTCGATGAAGTGCTGCTGTGCTACCCGGGCATCCTGGCGATCATCCACCATCGCCTGGCGCACCATCTGTACCGGGCCGGCCTGCCGCTGCTGGCGCGCATCAGCTCGGAGCTGGCGCATTCGGCCACGGGGATCGACATTCACCCCGGGGCGCAGATCGGCCCGAGCTTCTTCATCGACCACGGTACCGGCGTGGTGATCGGCGAAACCGCGATCATCGGCGAGCGTGTGCGCATCTACCAGGCGGTGACCCTGGGCGCCAAGCGCTTCCCCAGCGATGAATCGGGCACCCTGCACAAGGGCCTGCCACGCCACCCGATCGTCGAGGACGATGTGGTGATCTATGCGGGGGCCACGGTGCTGGGGCGGATCACCATCGGCAAAGGCTCGACCATTGGCGGTAATGTGTGGCTGACCCGCAGTGTGCCGGCCGAAAGCAACATTACCCAGGCCAACCTGCAGCTGGATTGCCAGGACAAGAACTGATCTGGCATTTCATTGGCCTGTACCGGACTCTTCGCGGGCTTGCCCGCTCCCACAGCTACTGCACAAAATTCAATGTTCGTGCGGTCCCTGTGGGAGCGGGCGAGCCCGCGAAGAGGTCAGTGCAGGAGGGCACCAATCAGCGCCCCAATTCGCATTGAAATCCGATCCATGTTTAACTTGAACGCTTGTTCAATGAAAAAACGCTGGTCCGCTGCCGGTGTTCAACAGGAGGATTCCTTTGCTGAACCCGTTCATTCCGAGCCTTACGTCATTCGACGAGGTGCGCCCCCAATGAGTGCACCGAACCCTTCCCTTGCCAATGGCAAGATCCGCATGAACCCCCCGGTGTTCTATTTCGCGGCAAGTTTCATCCTCATCTTCGGCCTCGTGGTCATTTCCTATCCGCAAGCAGCAGGCGACTGGTTGCTGGCGGCGCAGAACTGGGCGGCCAACACGGTCGGCTGGTACTACATGCTGGCGATGACACTGTACCTGGTCTTCGTGGTGGTCACCGCCTTGTCCGGCTACGGCAAGATCAAGCTCGGTGCCGACCACGACGAGCCCGAGTTCAGTTACCTGTCGTGGGCCGGCATGCTGTTTGCCGCCGGCATCAGCATCACCTTGTTCTTCTTCTGCGTGTCCGAACCCCTGACCCACATGCTGCAGCCGCCCCAGGGCGAAGCGGGTACGGCCGAGGCCGGGCGCCAGGCGATGCAGATCCTGTTCCTGCACTGGGGCCTGCATGGCTGGGGCGTGTTCGCCTTCGTCGGCATGGCCCTGGCCTACTTCGCCTACCGGCACAACCTGCCGCTGGCCTTGCGATCGGCGTTGTACCCGTTGATCGGCAAGCGCATCAACGGGCCGATCGGTTATGCGGTGGACGGTTTCGGCATCATCGCAACGGTGTTCGGCCTGGGTGCCGATATGGGTTTTGGCGTGCTGCACCTGAACGCCGGCCTCGACTACCTGTTCGGCATCGATCACAGCCAGTGGGTGCAGGTACTGCTCATCACCCTGATGATGGGCGCGGCGGTGGCCGTGGCCGTGGCCGGGGTGGAGAAGGGGGTGCGGGTGATGAGCGACATCAACCTGTTCCTGGCCTGCGCGCTGCTGCTGTTCGTATTGTTCGCCGGGCCTACCCAGCACCTGTTCAACACGCTGATCCAGAACCTCGGCGATTACCTGGGTGCCTTGCCGCGCAAGAGCTTCGACGTTTATGCCTACGGCGAGAACCGCGACTGGCTGGGCGGTTGGACGGTGTTCTACTGGGCCTGGTGGATTGCCTGGGCGCCGTTCGTGGGCCTGTTCATCGCCCGCATCTCCCGTGGCCGCACCATCCGCGAGTTCGTCTTTGGTGTGCTGTTGATTCCGCTGGGCTTCACCTTGGCGTGGATGTCGATCTTCGGCAACAGTGCCCTGGACCAAGTCATCAACCACGGCATGACAGCGTTGGGCCAGTCGGCGCTGGATAACCCGTCGATGAGCCTGTACCTGCTGCTGGAGACCTACCCCTGGAGCAAGACGGTGATCGCCGTGACGGTGTTCATCAGCTTTGTGTTCTTCGTCACCTCGGCCGATTCGGGCACCGTGGTGCTGTCGACCTTGTCGGCCAAGGGCGGTGATGCGGACGAGGATGGGCCGAACTGGCTGCGTATCTTCTGGGGGGCGATGACCGCGCTGATCACCAGCGCGCTGCTGTTCGCCGGCAGCATCGACTCGCTGAAGTCGGCGGTGGTGCTGACCTCATTGCCGTTCTCGCTGATCCTGCTGTGCATGATGTGGGGGCTGCACAAGGCGTTCTACCTGGAATCGCAACGGCAGATCGCACAGATGCATTCGCTGGCCCCGTTCGCCCAGTCACGCCGCGGCCGTGGCGGCTGGCGCCAGCGTCTGAGCCAGGCGGTGCACTTCCCGTCGCGTGATGAGGTGTACCGCTTCATGGACGACGTGGTGCGCCCGGCAATTGCCGATGTGCGTGAAGTGTTCGAGCAGAAGGGCCTGGTGCTGATTACCCAGGACGACCCGAGCCACGACAACGTCAGCCTGAAGATTGGCCATGGCGAGGAACAGCCGTTCATTTACCAGGTGCAGATGCGTGGTTACTTCACGCCATCGTTCGCCCTGGGTGGGCTGGGTACGCAAGAGTTGAAGAACCGCCGTTACTACCGGGCGGAGGTGCACCTGAGCGAAGGCAGCCAGAACTATGACCTGGTGGGCTACAGCAAGGAGCAGATCATCAACGACATCCTCGACCAGTACGAACGGCACATGCAGTTCCTGCATCTGGTCCGCTAGATCGCTGGGGCCGCTTTGCGGCCCATTCGCAGCACAAGGCTGCTCCTACAAGGGATCGCGCTTCCCTGTAGGAGCAGCCTTGTGCTGCGAATGGAGGCCAAAGGCCTCCCAGTTTCAGAAGGGCGCATCCCCGAGGATGGTCGCCCGATGCATCACCCGCCGGTTCGGCCGGTAGTCATCCACCGCAAAATGCTGGGTCACGCGGTTGTCCCAGAACGCCACGTCATTCTCCTGCCACCGCCAGCGAATGCTGAACTCCGGCCGCGTCGCATGGGCGAACAGCAGTTTCAACAGTGCCTCGCTTTCCAGTTCGCCCAGCTCATTGATGCGCGTGGTGAACCCCTCATTGACGAACAGCGCCTTGCGCCCGCTCACCGGATGCGTGCGCACCACCGGGTGCGACAGCGGCGGGTTGTTGCGCCGGGTTGCTTCCCAGCGCGCCAGGTCTTCCGGCGTGGTACCAAAGCGCTCCAGCGGGAACGACTTGGTGAAGTCATGGGTGGCTGTCAGCCCGTCGAGCAGCTCGCGCAGCGGCGCCGACAAGGCTTCGAAGGCAGCGATGCCGCTGGCCCACAGGGTGTCGCCGCCGTAGGCCGGCAACTGCTTGGCGCTGAGCACCGCGCCCAGGGCCGGGGTCGGCAGGAAGGTCACGTCGGTGTGCCACACGGCGTTGTCGCGCACATCGGTAACCGCCGTGTCGAGGATCAGCACCTGCGGGGTTTCCGGCACGTTGGGATAGATCGGGTGGATGTGCAGCTCGCCGAAGCGGGCGGCAAACCGCGCCTGCTGCTGCGGGTTGATCGGCTGGTCGCGGAAGAACAGCACCTGGTGCTGCAGCAGCGCCTGCTCGATGGCGTCTCGTTCTTCGACGGTGATATCGCGGCTGATGTCCACGCCGCTGATCTGGGCGCCGAGCGCCGGGCTGAGGGGGGTGATGGTCAGGCTCATGTCGGTCTCTTCAATCAGGCGCCAGGCTGCTGGCGTGGTCAACAGGATTCAGTGGCTCTGCCCGTGCCAAGGCACCAGCCTGCGCTGCAAGGCACGCAGGCTCATTTCCAGTGCGAAGGCGATCAGGGCGATCAGCAAAATCCCCAGCACCACCACATCGGTGACCAGGAACTGCGCCGCCGACTGCACCATGAAGCCCAGGCCGCTGGTGGCGGCGATCAGCTCGGCAGCCACCAGGGTCGACCAGCCAACCCCCAGGCCAATGCGGATGCCGGTGAGGATGTCGGGCAGGGCGCTGGGCAGGATCACGTGGCGGATCAGCTGGGCCTTGGTCGCGCCGAGCGACTGCGCTGCACGCAGCTTGGCCGGGTCGACCGTGCGCACGCCGGTGGCAGTGGCAATGGCGATAGGAGCGAAGATTGCCAGGTAGATCAGCAGCACCTTGGACAGCTCGCCGATGCCGCACCAGATGACGATCAGTGGCAGGTAGGCCAGCGGCGGGATCGGCCGGTAGAACTCGATCAGCGGGTCGAGAATGCCGCGGGCCACGCGGTTGTAGCCGATGGCGATACCCACCGGGATGGCGGTGAGGGTGGCGGCAAGCAGGGCCACGCCGATGCGCCCCAGGCTGGCACCCAGGTGCTGCCACAGGCTGGCATCCATATAGCCTTGGGTCAGCAGGGTCCCGGCCTTGGCCAGGATGTCGGCGGGCGAGGGCAGGAATAGCGGCTCGATCCAGCCGGCCGCGGTCACCAGCCACCAGGCCAACAGCAGGCTGGCCAGGGTCAGGGTGCTGATCCAGCGGGTGGGCAGGGGGCGGCGCAGCTTGGTGGCTGGCCGGGGTTGGGTGTTGCGCTTGCCGGTGACCGGCAGGTCCAGGCTGCTCATGCGCGCTCCTGCAGGCTTTGGCGTTGAGAGAACACCCGCGCAAGTACGTGCTCGCGGGTTTCGATAAAAGCCGGGTCGGACTTGATAGCCCGCGCCGATTCACCCGCTGCGTAGCGCTGGCCGAAGTCCAGTTGCAGGCGCTCCACCACGCGCCCCGGGTTGGGCGCCAGCAGTACCAGTTCACTGGCGAGGAACACGGCTTCTTCGATGTCGTGGGTAATCAGGAACACCGGCTTGGCGGTGCGTTGCCATACCTGCAGCAACAACTCCTGCATCTGCTCGCGGGTGAAGGCATCAAGTGCGCCGAACGGTTCGTCCATCAGCAACACTCGTGGATCGGCTGCCAACGCCCGGGCCAGGCCAACACGCTGCTTCTGGCCACCGGACAATTGCCAGATACGCCGTTCGCCAAAGCCGTCGAGGTCGACCAGGGCCAGCATTTCGCGGGCCTTGGCCTCACGCTCGGCGCGTGGCACGCCGGCCAGTTCCAGGCCGAATGCGACGTTGCCCAGCACGTTCTGCCAGGGCAGCAGCGCATCGTCCTGGAACACTACGCCGCGCTCGGCGCCGGGGCCCTGGACGGGCAAGCCGTCCAGGGTGATGCGCCCGCCGCTGGGGGCGACGAAGCCTGCGATGAGGTTGAGCAGCGAGGTCTTGCCGCTGCCGGAAGGCCCCAGGGCCACCAGCAGTTGGCGTGGCCCCAGGCTCAGGTTGATGTCGGCCAGTACCGGGGTTTCGGCACCGGGGTACTGTGCGCTGATGCGCTCCAGTTCGAGCAAGGCCATGGCAGGCTCCGGTCGGTTTCTACAGGCTTAGTTGGGGAGGTACTTGGCGCTGACGTAGGGCGAGTAGTCCGGCAGCACCGCGTCGACCTTGCCTTGCTGCTTGAGGAAGGTGGCCGTGTCGGTCAGCGCCTGGGTGGTCGATGCGCCCAGTGCATTGGCCTGGTCGACGGCCAGTGGGTACACGTTGCCCTGCAGCAGCACCGGGATGTCGGCAGGCTTGGCGCCAGACAGTTTGGCCAGCTTGCTCACGTTGTCGGGGTTGGCCAGCCAGGCTTGCGGGTTCTTGCTGTAGTCGGCGTAGGCGTCGAGGGTGACCTTGGCGAAGGCCTTGACCACGTCGGGGTGCTTGGCGGCGAAGTCCTTGCGCACGATCCATGCGTCGAAGGTCGGTGCGCCTTTCTCGGCCAGCTCGCCGGAGGTGATCAGCACCTTGCCGTTTTCCTTGGCCACACCCAGGGCCGGGTCCCAGACATAGGTGGCGTCGATGTCGCCGCGCTTCCAGGCGGCAATGATTGCCGGTGGCGCCAGGTTGAGGATCTGCACCTTGGCCGGGTCGATGTTCCAGCTCTTCAGCGCGGCCAGCAGGCTGTAGTGGCCGGTGGAGACGAAAGGCACGGCGACTTTCTTGCCGACCAGGTCTTGCGGAGTCTTGATGCTGTCGCGGGCGACCAGTGCTTCACCGGCGCCAATCTGCGTGGCGATCAGGAAGGTCTCGACCGGCAGCTTGCGGGAGGCTGCGGCGGCCAGCGGGCTGGAGCCCAGGTAGCCGATCTGCACATCGCCGCTGGCTACGGCGGTGATCACGTCGGCGCCGTTATCGAATTTGCGCCAGTCGATGCTGGCCTTGCTGGCTTTTTCGTAATCGCCATCGACCTGCGCCACCTTGGCCGGGTCGACGGTGGTCTGGTAGGCCACGGTCAGGTCAGCAGCCTGGGCCAACCAGCTGGCGCTGGCGAGGGTCAGGGCGGCGAACAGGCGCAGCGGGGCGTGCGGGATCATGGTGAACCTCTCGTCAGGCAATCGGTGTGGTGGATGACGAGAAGGCTAATTGATCTAAGAAATGTAAAATAAATAACTTTTTTGCATTAGCTTAGGAGCCAATGGTTTGAGACGCGTTAACAGGGAAACGCTGTGATTTCGCTCAATGGTGAAATCCGAGAGTGCTGCTAGGCTTTTTCGTCCCGATAGAACGATACGGAATTAGGTTATGAGCAAACGTTTGCAAATAACCATTGGTTATGATGAGTCGGCTGCTTCTAACGAATAGCAGTAACAATTCCTAACATATTCCTTAAAAATCTTACCAATTCATAAAACGGTCATTTTGGATTTATAGGATTGTCATTATCCTGTAGCGCAGCTGGCGTCTTAGACCAAAGTCGCGAAACGTTTAGAAACGATTGACTTTACGGTCACGCTTTGGGACTAAATCGCCAATCCACGGTGAGCGGGGCAGCAGATCCCGCCACCAGAGATACACAAGAATTAGAACGTAGAGGAGCAAAACATGTACAAGTCCAGCCTGGCCCTGGCCGTGGCACTGGGGGTTCTCGCCCAACAAGCAGGCGCTGCCGGTTTCGTTGAAGACAGCAAGCTGTCGCTCAGCTCGCGCACCATGTACTTCAACGATGACAATCGCGAAAGCGGTATCGACCAGAAAGAAAGCGGTCAGGGCTTCAAGCTCGACTACCTGTCTGGTTTCACCGAAGGCACCGTAGGTTTTGGTGTCGACGTCCAGGCTTTGTGGGGCATTCACCTGGATGGTGGCCGTGGTAGCCGTCCAGATGCCAACAACACCTTCTTCCCAAGCGACTCCGATGGTTCGGCAGTTCACGACTGGGCACGCATTGGTGGTAACGCCAAGGCTCGCTTCTCCAAGACCGAGGTCCACTACGGTAGCGCCTTGGCGCCTATGCTGCCGATCCTGGTCTCCAACGACGGCCGTCTGCTGCCGCAGACCTTCGAGGGTGGCACCCTCCAGTCGAAGGAAATCGACAACCTGACCTTCAACGCAGGTCAACTGACCCACGCCATGGGTCGTGCTTCGAGCAACCGTACCGGTCTTTCCGTTTCTGGCGCCTTCCGCGACAGCAACAAGTTCCAGTTCGCCGGTGGTGACTACAAGCTCACTCCAGACCTGACCCTGCAGTACTACTACTCGAACCTGGAAGACTTCTACAAGCAGCACTTCCTGGGTGCTACCCACGTCTTCAAGATCGCCGACAACCAGTCGTTCAAGACCGACCTGCGCTACTTCGATAGCCGCAGCGACGGCAAGAATGGCGAGACAGGTTACGCCTTCGACAACAACGGTGGCTACGCGAAGAACGGGGGCGAGGTCGACAACAAGACCTGGAGCGCCATGTTCACCTACACCCTGGGTGGCCACGCGCTTATGCTCGGTCACCAGCAAGTGGGTGACGATGGTGGTTTCGTCTGGCTGAACCAAGGTAGCGTCCGCAAGGACGGCGCCACTTCCTCGCTGGAAGGCAATGGCGGCGCAAGCTTCTACCTGTTCACTGACAGCATGATCAACCAGTTCGCTCGTGCCGGTGAGAACACCACCTTCGGTCAGTACTCCTATGACTTCGCGTCCCTGGGCGTTCCAGGCCTGAAGGCTTCGGTGGCCTACCTGCGTGGTGACGACATCCGCAACAAGTCGGGCGACGGCAGCTACAACGAATGGGAACGTGACGCACGCGTCGACTACACCATTCAGCAAGGCTCCCTCAAAGGCCTGGGCTTCAGCCTGCGTCAGGGTGTCTACCGTGGTAGCGGCGAAAGCATCGGTGACAAAGACCAGACTCGCTTCATCGTGAACTACACTTACAACTTCCTGTAAGCCGTAGCTGAACAAGGAGCCTCGCCTAGTGCGAGGCTTTTTTGTGTCTGCGATTTCGTATGCCTTATGGTTATAAACAAATCATTATTTATTCTTTTTGTTTTTAATCGAATGCAGGCACATTGAACCCACACAGTACAGAACCCAGCACAGGAGCCGCAGCCCATGAGCCTAAAACTCGGCGATATCGCCCCCGATTTCGAACAGGATTCCAGTGAAGGCAAGATCCGCTTCCACGAGTGGCTGGGCAACAGCTGGGGGGTGTTGTTCTCCCACCCGGCCGACTTCACCCCGGTGTGCACCACCGAACTGGGCCTTACCGCCAAGCTGAAGGACGATTTCGCCAAACGCGGGGTCAAGGCCATCGCCCTGTCGGTGGACCCGGTCGATTCGCACCACCGCTGGATCGATGACATCAACGAAACCCAGAACACCGTGGTCAACTTCCCGATCATTGCCGACGCCGACCGCAAGGTGTCCGACCTGTACGATCTGATCCACCCAAATGCCAGTGACACCCTGACCGTGCGCTCGCTGTTCGTCATCGACCCGAACAAGAAGGTGCGCCTGACCATCACCTACCCGGCCAGTACCGGGCGCAACTTCAACGAAATCTTGCGGGTGATCGACTCGCTGCAGCTGACCGACAACCACAAGGTCGCCACGCCAGGTAACTGGCAGGACGGTGACGACGTGGTAATCGTGCCCTCGCTGAAGGACGAGGAAGAGATCAAGCAGCGTTTCCCCAAAGGTTACCGGGCGGTCAAACCCTATCTGCGGCTGACTCCGCAGCCCAATCGTTAAAGGATTCCTCGTTGCATTGCTCTTAGCCAAAGCAGGGATATTCGGGCCGTTTCGACGGCCCTTTTTTATGCCTGCTGAAACTGCGTTGGCTTCTTCGTGGGTAAACCCGCTCCCACAGGGATAGCGCAAGTCTCAGGCCTTGTGCGGTCCCTGTGGGAGCGGGTTTACCCGCGAAAGTGCCAAAACAGTTTTTTGATAAAAATGGAATAAACAAATGAAAAAATATGATTTCTAGATATATGCGGGGGCTGTTAATGTCACCTCCAACAGAACACAAGGAAGCGCTGCAATGCTGGTCGTCTCAATCGGTGGTAGCCCAAGTACCCGTTCACGCTCCGGCGTGCTGCTGGAGCGTTCTCGCCAGTGGCTGCAGGACCGTGGCGTCGAGGTAGTGACGTTCCAGGTGCGCGACTTTCCCGCCGAAGACCTGCTGCACGCTCGTTTCGACAGCCCGCAGGTGCAGCACTTCCAGCAGCTGGTCGCCCAGGCCGATGGCCTGATCGTCGCCACGCCGGTGTACAAGGCCTCGTTCGCCGGAGCCCTGAAAACCTTGCTCGACCTGCTGCCCGAACGCGCCCTGGCACACAAGATCGTGTTGCCTATCGCCACCGGCGGCAGCATCGCCCACATGCTGGCGGTGGATTACGCACTGAAACCCGTGCTGTCGGCACTCAAGGCGCAAGAGACCCTGCAAGGGATCTTCGCCGACGACAGCCAGGTCGCCTACGCAGAAGGCTCCAGGCCCGCGCAGCTGGTGGCGGCGCTGGAAGAACGCCTGCAGGACGCGCTGGAAACCTTCCACGTTGCACTAGCCCGCCGGCCGCGCCCCGTGGCGCCCGGCATATTGAACGAACGCCTGATCAGCGCTCGCTGGAGCATCTGACCGGCCCAACCCGCTTCACCACCTTACTCGCCCGACAACGAGGCAAGCAGGTGCAACCCGAACCCACTCGCACAGGAGAGCGCCATGCGCACAGTCTTCTTGCGTCGCGGTCTGGTCGCCCTGTTTGCGGCGGCTGTGTCCTTCGGCGCCATCACCCAAGCCCAGGCCGAGAGCCTGCGTATCGGTTACCAGAAATACGGCACCCTGGTGCTGCTAAAGGCCAAGGGCACGCTGGAAAAGCGCCTGGCCGAGCAGGGCGTGCAGGTGCAATGGACCGAGTTCCCCGGCGGCCCGCAACTGCTTGAGGGGCTGAACGTCGGCTCCATCGATTTTGGCGTCACCGGTGAAACCCCGCCGGTGTTCGCCCAGGCCGCCGGTGCCGACCTGCTGTACGTGGCCTACGAGCCGCCAGCGCCGCACAGCGAGGCGATCCTGGTGCCTAAGGGCTCGCCGGTCCAGTCGGTCAAAGACCTCAAGGGCAAGAAAGTCGCTCTCAACAAAGGCTCCAACGTTCACTACCTGCTGGTTCGCGCCCTGGAAGACGCCGGCCTGAAATACAGCGACATCCAGCCGGTGTACCTGCCCCCGGCCGACGCCCGCGCCGCCTTCGAGCGCGGCAGCGTGGACGCCTGGGTGATCTGGGACCCGTACCAGGCTGCCGCCGAGAAACAGCTGCAGGCTCATACCCTGCGTGACGGCAAGGGCCTGGTCGACAACCATCAGTTCTACCTGGCCACCCGCAACTACGCGACCCAGCACCCGGCGGTGATCAACACCCTGATCGAAGAAGTGCGTGCCGTGGGTGAATGGTCCCAGGCCAACCCGCAGGAAGTGACCGACCAGGTCGCGCCGCTGCTCGGCCTGCCTGCCGACATCACCCTGACCTCGGTCAAGCGCCAAGGCTACGGTGCCGCGCCGCTCACCCCGGAAGTGGTGGCCGCGCAACAGAAGATCGCCGACACGTTCCAGGCACTGAAGCTGATTCCCAAGCCGCTGAGCATCAAGGACGTGATCTGGACACCCCCGGCCAAGGTCGCCAGTGCGCCTTGATTGATTCGCCTGCGCCGGGGCGCCGCCCTGGCTGAGCCCCCCTTGAGGAGACAACTCCAATGAGCCTTGACATCTTCTGGTTCCTTCCTACCCACGGTGACGGCAAGTACCTGGGCACCTCCGATGGCGCGCGCGCCGTCGACCATGGCTACCTGCAGCAGATCGCCCAGGCGGCCGACCGGCTCGGCTTTGGTGGCGTGCTGATACCTACCGGGCGCTCCTGCGAGGACTCCTGGTTGGTCGCGGCATCGCTGATCCCGGTGACCCAGCGGCTGAAGTTCCTGGTCGCCCTGCGCCCCGGGATCATTTCGCCGACCGTGGCGGCACGCCAGGCAGCAACTCTTGATCGCCTGTCCAATGGCCGCGCGCTGTTCAACCTGGTGACCGGTGGCGACCCGGACGAGTTGGCCGGTGACGGCCTGCACCTGAACCATCAGGAACGTTATGAAGCCTCTGTAGAGTTCACCCGTATCTGGCGCAAGGTGCTGGAAGGCGAGGTGGTCGACTACGACGGCAAGCACATCCAGGTGAAGGGCGCCAAGCTGCTCTACCCGCCGATCCAGCAACCACGCCCGCCACTGTATTTCGGTGGTTCCTCCGAAGCCGCACAGGACCTGGCCGCCGAGCAGGTCGAGCTGTACCTGACCTGGGGCGAGCCGCCGAGTGCGGTTGCTGAAAAAATCGCCCAGGTGCGTGAGAAAGCCGCTGCTCAGGGCCGCGAAGTGCGCTTCGGCATCCGCCTGCACGTGATCGTGCGGGAAACCAACGAAGAAGCCTGGGCCGCTGCCGACAAGCTCATCTCGCACCTGGACGACGACACCATCGCTCGTGCACAGGCCTCGCTGGCGCGCTTCGACTCGGTCGGCCAGCAACGCATGGCCGCCCTGCACAACGGCAACCGTGACAAGCTGGAGGTCAGCCCCAACCTGTGGGCCGGTGTCGGCCTGGTGCGTGGCGGTGCCGGTACCGCGCTGGTGGGGGATGGCCCGACCGTCGCGGCACGCGTCAAGGAATACGCCGAGCTGGGCATCGATACCTTCATCTTCTCCGGCTACCCGCACCTGGAAGAGTCGTACCGGGTGGCCGAGCTGCTGTTCCCGCACCTGGATGTGCAACGCCCGGAGCAAGCCAAGGCCGGCGGCTATGTGAGCCCGTTTGGCGAAATGGTGGCCAACGACATCCTGCCCAAGTCCGTTGCGCAGAGCTGAGGGCCAGGCCATGAGTCGTGCAACTTCCAACAACCTTGGCCAGCGCCTGGCGCCATGGGCGCTGCCGGTACTGCTGCTGGCTGCCTGGCAACTGGCGGTCAGCGCCGGCTGGCTGTCGACGCGCATCCTGCCCGCGCCCAGCGCCGTGGTCAGCGCCGGCGTCGAGCTGGTGCGCAGCGGCGAGATCTGGACCCACCTGGCCATCAGTGGCTGGCGTGCCGGGCTGGGCTTCGTCATCGGTGGCAGCATCGGCCTGGTGCTGGGCTTCATCACCGGCCTGTCGAACTGGGGCGAACGCCTGCTCGACAGCTCGGTGCAGATGATCCGCAACGTGCCGCACCTGGCGCTGATCCCGCTGGTGATCCTGTGGTTCGGTATCGACGAGTCGGCAAAGATCTTCCTGGTGGCGCTGGGCACGCTGTTCCCGATCTACCTGAACACCTATCACGGCATCCGCAACGTCGACCCGGCGCTGGTGGAAATGGCGCGCAGCTATGGCTTGTCCGGCTTCAGCCTGTTCCGCCAGGTGATCCTGCCCGGGGCATTGCCTTCGATCCTGGTAGGCGTGCGCTTTGCCCTGGGCTTCATGTGGCTGACCCTGATCGTTGCCGAAACCATTTCGGCCAATGCCGGCATCGGTTACCTGGCGATGAACGCCCGTGAGTTCCTGCAGACCGACGTGGTAGTGCTGGCCATCGTCCTGTATGCCGTGCTCGGCAAGCTTGCCGACCTCGCAGCCCGGGGCCTGGAGCGTGTGTGGCTGCGCTGGCACCCGGCCTATCAAGTGGCGAAGAAGGAGGGCGCATGACCGTACTCAAGGAACAGCCGCCACGCCTGCTGCGTGGCATCCCGCTGGCTTCCAGCGGCCTGCGCAAGACCTTTGGCCAGCGCGAAGTGCTGAAGGGGATCGAGCTGCATATTCCTGCCGGCCAGTTCGTCGCGATCGTCGGCCGTAGTGGCTGCGGCAAGAGCACCTTGCTGCGCCTGCTGGCCGGTCTCGACCAGCCCACTGCAGGCCAGTTGCTGGCCGGTGCCGCGCCGCTGGAACAGGCCCGCGAAGAAACCCGCCTGATGTTCCAGGACGCGCGCCTGCTGCCATGGAAGAAGGTGATCGACAACGTTGGCCTGGGCCTGTCTGGCGACTGGCGCCCGCGTGCGCTGGAAGCGTTGGAGTCGGTTGGCCTGGCCGATCGCGCCAATGAATGGCCGGCGGCTCTGTCGGGTGGCCAGAAGCAGCGTGTGGCCCTGGCCCGGGCGCTGATTCACCAGCCGCGCCTGCTGCTGCTGGACGAGCCGCTCGGTGCGCTGGATGCATTGACCCGTATCGAGATGCAGCAACTGATCGAACGCCTGTGGCGTCAGCACGGCTTCACCGTGTTGCTGGTTACCCACGATATCAGCGAGGCAGTCGCCGTGGCTGACCGGGTGATCCTGATCGAGGACGGCGAAGTCGGGCTCGACCTCACTGTCGACCTGGCACGGCCTCGGGCGCGTGGTTCGCACCGCCTGGCCGCGCTGGAGAGCGAAGTGCTCAACCGTGTTCTGTCGGCCCCGGGCGCTGCGCCCGAGCCGGATCCTGTAGCCCCTTTGCCCACGCAACTGCGTTGGGCGCACTGACTGACTCACTTACCAGACTGAAGCCATAGAGAAGGAATCAAATCATGACCATCAAAGCCATCAACGTTCGCAACCAGTTCAAAGGCACCGTGAAGGAAATCCTGGAAGGCCCGGTACTGTCGGAAATCGACGTGCAGACTGCCTCGGGCATCGTCACTTCGGTCATCACCACCCGCTCTGTGCGTGAGCTGGAGCTGCAGGTGGGCAGTGAAGTGATTGCCTTTGTGAAGTCGACTGAAGTGTCCATCGCCAAGCTGTGATGGGTGTTGGCCATGGGGCTGCTTTGCAGCCCAATCGCCGGCAAGCCAGCTCCCACAGGTGCCCACAAGCTTCAGGCCTTGTGCTGTACCTGTGGGAGCTGGCTTGCCGGCGATGAGGCCATCAAATTTAACGCTTGGCCAGAAATGGGGGCAGATACAACCCCAGATACGCCTCGAACACTCGCTTGCCTTCCTCGGCCATGCGCGGGGTGATCGATTCATGCAACTGCACTGATCGCGCATACACCCGGTCACTCAATTCCATGGCCAGGGCAAACACGTCCACATCCACCGGCATCACGGGCAGATGAAAATGCTGGTCGAACAACTTGTGCATCAAGTCGCCCAGTTCCATGTCGTGCTGCCGGTCGGCCTGCACCACTTCGCTCAGGCCATGCTGGGCCAGGATCAGCTGCCGCGCCGCCGCGTCCTCGTTGTAGATATTCAGCATCCGCTGCTCGATCAGCCGTGACAGCTCGTGCCAGGTGTTGAACGCACTGCTGTCGATCGGCGCGCTCAGCGCTTCCCGAAAGGCCCGGTGCACATCGGCCGTCAACGCCTCCAGCAGCGCCGGCACGCTGGCGAAGAAGTGGTACACCGACGACGGCGGTATCTGTGCGCGCTCGGCCACGCTGTAGATCGACAGGCTCGCCACCCCCAGCTCGGCCAGCAACTCGCGTGCAGCAGCCAGGATCGCCTCGATCCTGGCCTGGCTGCTGGCGCGCGGCTTGCGCGGGGTGGCAGTGCGGGTCATCAGTTGCTGATCGCCAGGATGCTGGCCTGGTAGGCGCCGACGAACAGGTCGAAGTCGCCGACTTCCTGCTGTTCCAGGCGCGACTGCTCGGCCAGCGAGTCGCGGGCGAGGGTTTCGAAGGCCTGCTGGCGTTCGACCGGCAGTGGCTGCTCGCGGAAGGTTTCGGCGTGAATACGACTCTGGCGCAGGGCGAACTTGACGAAGCTTTCGTTATGCTCGGTCATGCGCGCCAGCACTTGGGCCGACGGGGTCAGCGAGGCGTCGTCGACCTTGGCCTGCTGGGCATCCAGGGCATTGCCGTGCTCTGCACCGCCTTGCGCCTGGTCGAGCAGATCGGCCAGTGGCCGGATACGCTCGATCAGCTCGCTGGCCCAGGTCTTCAGGCCGATCGGCTGGCCATTGCGGCGCAGTTCCAGGCCCGGGCGCCGGCCTTCCTTGACCACGGTCAGGAAGTTGTTGGTGCACTGGCCGCATTCGCCGTTGTCCAGTTGCGGGCTGTCTTCCAGCGCGCAGAACAGCAGGAACGCGTCGAGGAAGCGCGCCTCGGTCAGGTCGATGCCCACCGGCAGGAACGGGTTGATGTCCAGGCAACGCACTTCCACGTACTGCACGCCGCGCGAGGTCAGGGCCTGGATCGGCCGCTCGCCGGTGTAGGTGACGCGCTTGGGGCGAATGTTCGAGTAGTACTCGTTCTCGATCTGCAGGATGTTGGTGTTCAGCTGTACCCACTCGCCATCCACGTGCGTGCCGACTTCGACGTAAGGCGGGTAGGGCGTGCCCACCGCCTTGCGCAGGCTGTCGGTGTAGCTGGCCAGGTTGTTGTAGCACGGCGTGAGGCCGGCCTGGGCGTTACTCTGGTAGCCCAGGTCGCTCATGCGCAGGCTGGTGGCGTAGGGCAGGTACAAGGTTTCGGCATCCAGCTCTTCGAGCTGGTGCGGGCGACCACGCAGGAAGCCTTTGTCCAGGGCCGGGGAGGCGCCGAACAGGTACATCAGCAGCCAGCTGTAGCGGCGGAAATTGCGGATCAGCGCGATATAGGCCGACGACTGGTAGTCGCGGTCGCTCTCGTTGCCGCCTTCTGCGGCGCGCAGCAACGGCCACAGTGCTTCGGGCAGCGAGAAGTTGTAATGGATACCGGCGATGCACTGCATGGTGCGGCCGTAGCGCAGGGCCAGGCCCTTGCGGTAGACGTGCTTGAGCTTGCCGATGTTCGAGCTGCCGTACTCGGCGATCGGGATGTCCTCCTCGGCCGGCAGCGTACAGGGCATCGACGGGCTCCACAGGTATTCGTCGCCCAGCTTGCTGTAGACGAAACGGTGGGTCTCTTCGAGGCTTTCCAGCACCTTGGCCGGGTCGGGAAGGGCCGGGGTGATGAACTCCAGCAGCGACTCGGAATAATCGGTGGTGATCTGCTCGTTGGTCAGCGCCGATCCCAGGGCTTGCGGATGCGGGGTCTGGGCCAGGCGACCTTCGTCGGTCACGCGCAGACATTCGCGCTCAATACCGTGCAGGCACTGCTTGAGCAGGGGAAGATTGGCGCCGAGCAGGCTCAGGCGGCGGTTGAGGAGGTCGCTCAAGATGTATTCCTTCACGCGTCAGTCGCCCCAATATGGGGGTAGAGATAACGGTCTACAAGGGTAGGAAGAAAGGAACTGGCGTTGTCGCCTGGTTAACGCGGATCCAGCAGTGCCAGCGCACTGCTGAAAATACCGCAGATAATGCTTGGTGAGCTAGAGAACCGCGAAGGTTCCTTGCGCTTTCGCCACCAGCTTGTCGCCCTGAACTACGTCGGCGTCGACCACCAGGGTGCGCCGCCCGGCGTGAAGCACATGGGCGGTGCACAGCACCTCGCCATCACTGACGGCGCGCATGTAGTTGATCTTGCATTCGATGGTGACACTTTGCTGGTCAAAACCATGGCTGGCCGAGCAGGCCAGGCCCATGGCGATATCCACCAGGCTGAAGATCGCCCCTCCATGCAACTTCTGGCCACGGTTGCGCAGGTGCGGCTCGAGCGCCAGGGCTACCTCGGCAACACCTGTTTCCAGGCGTTGCAGGCGGCAGCCGAGGAGCTGGCTGAAGGCGCTTTCGACGTATTCGCGTGGAACGTCCATCACTTCTTCTTCAGCTGCTTGGCGTTGGCGAACAGGGCTGCCATGGCGTTGTTGGCCGGTGCTGCGGTGGCGGTTTCGCGCTGGCGCGGCGCCTGCTGCTGGCGGTTGCCGCCATTGCCACGGTTACCGCCGCGGTTGCCATCGACCTTCTCGCCCGGGGTGTCGCTCATGCGCATGGACAGGCCGACACGCTTGCGCGGGATGTCCACTTCCATGACCTTGACCTTGACCACGTCGCCGGCCTTGACCGCTTCACGCGGGTCCTTGATGAACTTCTCGGACAGCGCCGAAATGTGCACCAGGCCGTCCTGGTGCACGCCGATGTCGACGAAGGCACCGAAGTTGGTGACGTTGGTCACCACGCCTTCGAGGATCATGCCCGGTTCCAGGTCCTTGAGGTCTTCGACGCCGTCCTGGAAAGTGGCGGTCTTGAACTCGGGGCGTGGGTCGCGGCCAGGCTTGTCCAGTTCCTGCAGGATGTCGGTGACGGTCGGCAGGCCGAAGGTTTCATCGGTAAATTTCTTCGGGTCCAGGCGCTTGAGGAAGCTGCTGTCACCGATCAGCGAGCGGATGTCACGGCCGGTATCGGCGGCAATCCGTTGCACCAGCGGGTAGGCCTCGGGGTGCACCGCGGAGGCATCCAGCGGGTTGTCGCCGTTCATCACACGCAGGAAGCCGGCGGCTTGTTCGAAGGTTTTCTCACCCAGGCGGCTGACCTTTTTCAGTGCCGCGCGAGTGGCGAATGGGCCGTTGGCATCGCGATGGGCGACGATGTTCTGCGCCAGGGTAGCGTTAAGGCCGGAGATGCGCGTCAGCAGGGCCACCGAGGCGGTGTTGACGTCCACGCCCACGGCGTTCACGCAGTCCTCGACCACGGCGTCCAGGCCGCGCGCCAGTTTCAGTTGAGACACGTCATGCTGGTACTGGCCGACACCGATGGATTTCGGGTCGATCTTCACCAGCTCGGCCAGCGGGTCCTGCAGGCGGCGGGCAATCGACACGGCGCCACGGATCGACACGTCCAGGTCCGGGAATTCGCGGGCGGCCAGTTCCGATGCGGAGTACACCGAAGCGCCGGCCTCGGAAACCATGATCTTGGTGATCTTCAGCGCTGGGTACTTCTTGACCAGCTCCGCCACCAGCTTGTCGCTTTCGCGGCTGGCGGTGCCGTTACCGATGGCGATCAGCTCCACCGAGTGCTTGGCGCACAGCGCAGCCATGATCGAAATGGTGCGGTCCCAGTCGTTCTTCGGCGCGTGCGGGTAGACCGTGGTGTGGTCCAGCAACTTGCCTGTGGCATCGACCACGGCGATCTTGCAGCCGGTACGCAGGCCCGGGTCGAAGCCCAGGGTGGCGCGCGGGCCGGCCGGGGCGGCCAGCAGCAGGTCGTGCAGGTTGTGGGCGAACACATTGATCGCCTCGCCTTCGGCGTTGTCGCGCAGCTCGCCGAACAGGTCGGTTTCCAGGTGGGTGTAGAGCTTGACCTTCCAGGTCCAGCGCACCACTTCGCCCAGCCACTTGTCGGCCGGGCGGTTGCGGTTCTCGATGCCGACGTGGTTGCCGATCATCAGTTCGCACGGGTGCAGGGTGCCGGGCAGTTCTTCGCCGACTTTCAGCGAGGCGCTCAGCACGCCTTCGTTACGCCCGCGGAAAATTGCCAGGGCGCGGTGCGACGGCGCGTTGCGCAGCAGTTCGTCATGGGCGAAGTAGTCACGGAACTTGGCGCCTTCCTCTTCCTTGCCAGGCACGACGCGGGCGCTGAGCACCGACTCCTGCTTGAGGAAGCTGCGCAGCTTGTCGAGCAGGGCGGCGTCTTCGGCGAAGCGCTCCATGAGGATGTACTTGGCGCCTTCCAGCGCGGCCTTGACGTCGGCCACGCCCTTGTCGGCGTTGACGAAGCGTGCGGCTTCGCTTTCCGGGGCAAGGTCTGGGTTGTTGAACAGGCCGTCGGCCAGCTCGCCGAGGCCGGCTTCCAGGGCGATCTGGCCCTTGGTGCGGCGCTTCTGCTTGTACGGCAGGTACAGGTCTTCGAGGCGGGTCTTGGTATCGGCCAGCTTGATCTCGCGAGCCAGTTCCGGGGTCAGCTTGCCCTGCTCCTCGATGCTGGCCAGGATGCTGGCACGGCGCTCGTCGAGTTCGCGCAGGTAGCGCAGGCGCTCTTCCAGATGGCGCAGCTGGGTGTCGTCCAGGCTACCGGTCACTTCCTTGCGGTAGCGGGCGATGAAGGGCACGGTCGAGCCTTCGTCCAACAGGCCCACGGCCGCCTCGACCTGCTGGGGGCGTACGCCCAGTTCCTCGGCGATACGGCTGTTGATGCTGTCCATGTAAACCACCTGACATTTGTGAATACGGGGGTCGCCTGTGGGCCTGTCGCCCGGCGGCGCTGGATGAAAGCCGCGCATTATACCCATCGCAAACGGCTTGCGGTGATGGCGCCCGGCCAGCCGGAACTGGCGCCGGGGGAAAAATCTGCTAACAATGCTCACGCAACGTGCAGCAATGGCTACGCCATAATGCGCGGCGATATCAGAGGAGTTATTCATGACCGGCACGCCAAACACCGCTGAAGGTGACAAGATTCTCATCGTCGACGACGACCCGGGGCTGAGCAGCCTGCTGGAACGTTTCTTCACCAGCAAGGGCTACCGTGCCCGTGCGGTGCCCAACACCGAGCAGATGGACCGCCTGCTGCAGCGTGAGGTGTTCAACCTGGTGGTGCTCGACCTGATGCTGCCCGGCGAGGATGGCCTGTCGGCGTGCAAGCGCCTGCGCCAGCAGAACAACCAGATCCCGATCATCATGCTCACCGCCAAGGGTGACGAGCTCAGCCGTATCAAGGGCTTGGAGCTGGGCGCAGACGACTACCTGGGCAAGCCGTTCAACCCGGACGAGCTGATGGCCCGGGTCAAGGCCGTGCTGCGCCGCCAGGCACCGAGCGTGCCGGGTGCGCCGGGTAGCGAAGACGAGTCGGTCACCTTCGGCGACTACGAGCTGTCGCTGGCCACCCGCGAACTCAAGCGTGGCGACGAAGTGCACATGCTCACTACCGGCGAATTCGCCGTGCTCAAGGCGCTGGTGATGCACGCGCGCGAGCCGCTGACCCGCGACAAGCTGATGAACCTGGCGCGTGGCCGTGAATGGGATGCGCTGGAACGCTCCATCGACGTGCAGATCTCGCGTCTGCGCCGCATGATCGAGCCGGACCCGTCCAAGCCGCGTTATATCCAGACCGTGTGGGGCGTGGGCTACGTGTTCGTGCCGGACGGAAACGCCGGTAAATGATGCCGCGCCGTCGATGAAAACACCGCTCTGGTTTCCGCAAAGTTTCTTCGCCCGCACCCTGTGGCTGGTGTTGATCGTCGTCCTGTTCTCCAAGGCCTTGACCCTGGTCTACCTGCTGATGAACGAGGACGTGCTGGTCGACCGTCAGTACAGCCACGGTGTTGCGCTGACCCTGCGCGCCTATTGGGCGGCCGACGAAGAAAACCGCGACAAGATCGCCGAAGCGGCAGGCCTTATCCGGGTCACCGGCTCGGGCGTGCCCGAGGGTGAGCAGCACTGGCCCTACAGCGAAATCTACCAACGGCAGATGCAGGCCGAGTTGGGTGAAGACACCGAGGTACGGCTGCGCATTCATGCGCCGCCGGCGTTGTGGGTCAATGCGCCAAGCCTGGGGCCGGGCTGGTTGAAGGTACCGCTGTACCCGCACCCGCTGCGTGGGCAGAAGATCTGGAACGTGCTGGGTTGGTTCCTGGCCATCGGCCTGTTGTCCACAGCTTCGGCCTGGATCTTCGTGCGCCAGCTGAACCAGCCGCTCAAGCGCCTGGTGTTCGCCGCCCGGCAGCTGGGCCAGGGGCGCAGCGTGCGCCTGCCGATCAGCGATACGCCCAGCGAGATGACCGAGGTGTACAAGGCCTTCAACCAGATGGCCGAGGATGTCGAGCAGGCCGGGCGCGAGCGCGAGCTGATGCTGGCCGGGGTTTCCCACGACCTGCGCACACCGCTGACGCGCCTGCGCCTGTCGTTGTCGTTGCTGGACAGCGACAGCGAACTGAGTGACGACATGGTCCGCGATATCGAGGACATGGACGCGATCCTCGACCAGTTCCTGGCCTTTATCCGCGATGGGCGTGACGAGCCGGTTGAGGAGGTCGACCTGGCCGACCTGGTGCGCGAAGTGGTGGCGCCGTACAACCAGCCGGAAGAACGGGTGCGGTTGTGCCTGGAGCCGATCCCACCGTTCCCGCTGCGCCGGGTTTCGCTCAAGCGCATGCTGGGCAACCTGATCGGCAACGCCCTGCACCACGCCGGCAAAGGGGTCGAGGTGGCCGCCTATGTGTCGGGCGACGAGAGTGCGCCGTATGTGGTGCTGAGCGTGCTGGACCGCGGGACGGGGATCGACGAGTCGGAGCTGGAGACCATCTTCAACCCGTTCATTCGTGGTGACCGGGCCCGGGGGGGCAAGGGCACCGGGCTGGGGCTGGCGATCGTCAAGCGGATCGCGGCGCAGCATGGTGGGAATGTGGAGTTGCGCAATCGCTCTGGTGGCGGGATCGAGGCGCGGGTACGGTTGCCTTTGGGGCTGTTGCTGCCGCGTAATGCCGTGTGATTGACGGGGCCGCTTTGCGGCCCTTTCGCGACACAAGGCCGCTCCTGCAGAGGATCGCGTAATCCTGTAGGAGCGGCCTTGTGTCGCGATGGGCTGCGCAGCAGCCCCAAAATCTCAGCCCTTACCCTTGGTCCGAGTCTGATTAGGGCCGCCATTCTTCTCCAGATGCTCGATGATCATGGCGGCCACGTTCTTGCCGGTGGTCACTTCGATGCCTTCCAGCCCCGGCGATGAGTTCACCTCCATCACCAGCGGCCCGTGGTTGGAGCGCAGGATATCCACACCCGCCACACTCAAGCCCATTACCTTGGCCGCGCGAATGGCGGTCATACGTTCTTCCGGGGTGATCTTGATCAGGCTGGCCACCCCACCGCGGTGCAGGTTGGAGCGGAATTCGCCCGGCTTGGCCTGGCGCTTCATCGACGCAATGACCTTGTCGCCGACCACGAAGCAGCGGATATCCGCGCCACCCGCTTCCTTGATGTATTCCTGCACCATGATGTTCTGCTTCAACCCCATGAACGCCTCGATCACCGATTCGGCGGCCTTGGTGGTTTCGCACAGCACCACGCCGATGCCCTGTGTACCTTCCAGTACCTTGATCACCAGCGGGGCGCCGTTGACCATCTGGATCAGGTCGGGGATGTCGTCCGGCGAGTGGGCGAAACCGGTAATCGGCAGGCCGATGCCGCGCCGCGACAGCAATTGCAGTGAACGCAGCTTGTCGCGGGAGCGGGCTATCGCTACCGACTCGTTGAGCGGATACACACCCATCATCTCGAACTGGCGCAGCACTGCGCAGCCATAGAAGGTCACCGATGCACCGATGCGTGGGATCACCGCGTCGAAGCCTTCCAGCGGCTTGCCGCGGTAGTGGATCTGCGGTTTGTGGCTGGCAATGTTCATGTAGGCCCGCAGGGTGTCGATCACCACCATTTCGTGGCCCCGTTGGGTACCGGCTTCGACCAGGCGGCGGGTGGAATACAGACGCGGATTGCGCGACAGCACAGCGATCTTCATGCAGCACCTGTGGCAGTAGAAAGGGTGGCCGGGAAGGCCGGTTTGTCTTGTACGTATTTGAGGCCAGGGTTGACCACCAGCTGACCATGGATCAGGGCCTTGGAACCCAGCAACAGGCGATAACGCATGTTCTTGCGGCAGGCCAGGGTGAACTCCACTTCCCACACACCATCGCCCAGGGCCAGTGACGTGCGGATGACATAGCGGGTCTGGGCCTGGCCGTTGGAGCTCTTGATGGTTTTCATGGTCACCAGCGGTGCCTCGCAGCGGCGGTGGCGCAACTGCACCACCGAGCCAAGATGTGCGGTAAAGCGGACCCAGGGCTGGCCGTCGCGCTCGAACGGTTCCACTTCGGTGGCGTGCAGGCTGGAGGTGCTGGCACCAGTGTCGATCTTGGCGCGCAGCCCGGCCACGCCGAGGTCGGGCAGGGCGACCCACTCGCGCAGGCCGATCACAGTCAAATGGTCAAATGTCTTCACGAAACGCACCCTGCGGATGAGGTGGTGAACTGTAAGCACGGCGGGGATTTTTTGCATCCGATCGTTACGGTAGTACAGTTCGATGAAACACAGCGTTCGAGGTAACGGGATGGCACAAAAAGCCGAAGACGACGACAAGGTCCGCCTGGACAAATGGCTGTGGGCGGCACGCTTCTACAAGACTCGCGCGCTGGCCAAGGCGGCGATCGAGAGCGGCAAGGTGCATTGCCGGGGTGAGCGCTGCAAGCCGGGCAAGGAGCCGCGGGTGGGTGACGAGTTCGTGCTGCGCACCGGGTTCGACGAGCGCACCGTGGTGGTGAAGGCTCTGTCGGTGGTGCGGCGTGGGGCGCCAGAGGCGCAGACGTTGTACGAAGAGACCGAGGACAGCGTGCGCCGGCGTGAACAGGCGGCGGAACTGCGCAAGGCCGGGGCGATGGGCGTGACCACCGATGGGCGGCCGACCAAGAAGCAGCGGCGGCAGATTCACCAGTTGCATGGGAGCTTCGAATAGCCGGGGCCGTTTTGCGGCCCATCGCCGGCAAGCCAGCTCCCACAGGTACTGCGCAAGCCCTGAAACTTGTGCAATCCCTGTGGGAGCTGGCTTGCCGGCGATGAGGCCACGGCAGCCAGCACAAGGCCTGAGGCCTGCGCCCCCCTGTAGGAGCGGCCTTGTGCCGCGATGGGCTACGCAGTAGCCCCAAGGATCTAGCGGGTCACCGCCAAGCGCCCGACCAACGGTAACTTGGCCGCGATCGCGAACACCGGCGCCGTCCAGCGCATCAGCACCGCACTTCCCTTGGCCGCCAGCGGCGTGTAGCAGCTCCAGCCCAACGCCAGCACCGCCATCAGCAGCCCGCCGATGTAGTCATCCTGCCCCCAGTGGGCACCGGCCACCAGGCGCGGCAACATGAACAAAACCGCCAACCCCCAGACCACCAGGTACTGCACCAGGCGGCGGCTGAACACGCTCATGAACAGCGCCCAGACCAGCAGAACCGAGGCATGATCGCCCGGGAAACTCTTGCTGGAACGGTCCTTGAGCTCCCAGACCGCCTCCAGGTTCGGATAGTAGTCGCTGAGGTGCACCACCTCGTCGAACATCATCGAAGGGCTCTTGTGCTGCCAGCCGGCTGCATCAACCCACTTGGAAAACAGCGCGCGAATCACCACTAAGAGGATTAGCGTGACCAGGAAGCCGAAAAAGGCCTGGCGCACCTGGGTTGCCTTGAACACCCAGTCGCCACGGATAAGCACTGCCAGAAGGATCAGGCCGACGACGATGTCGAATGGGCGCAGGCTACCGACGGTCCAGATGTAGCGCCAGGTGGTGTTGTCGGCCAGCGGCGCATTCAGGCTGTGGAACAGCCACTCGTCGAAAGTCAGGCACAAGATCTGGCCAATGGGCCATAACCAGAAACACAGTAGAGCGATAGGAAGCAGCGTACAGGCTGCCAATGGCCCCCAGGACCACCTTGCTTGGAACAGTGGTCGATTGTCCATAAAATACCTCTATTGCAAACAGGAATCGGAGCGCCTTGTGAGCGCTCTGTCACGGGGTTCTCGCATGTTTTCCGACAACCCTTGTAACCATTTTGTCATCATTTTTCAGATAGCCAAAACCTATGAGCGACTTGCCTGATACCGATTTCACCCAACGTTTCATCTTCGACGAGCGCGATGTGCGCGGCGAGTGGGTGTCTCTCGATGACAGCTACGCCGCGGTGCTGGCGCGTCATGAGTACCCGCAGCCGGTGCAGGCACTGCTGGGCGAGCTAATGGCCGCCACCGCCTTGCTGGTGGGGGCGCTGAAGTTCGACGGCCTGCTGATTCTGCAGGCGCGTTCCGCAGGGCCGATCCCGCTGTTGATGGTCGAATGTTCGGGTGACCGGGACATCCGTGGCATGGCCCGCTACGAAGCGGACCAGATCCCGGCGAATGCGACCCTGTCGCAGCTGATGCCTGACGGCCACCTGACCCTGACCATTGATCCGGTCAAGGGCCAGCGCTACCAGGGCACTGTCGACCTCGACGGCGCCACCCTGTCGGAGTGCTTCACCAACTACTTCGTCCAGTCGCAACAGCTCAACACGCGCTTCTGGCTCAACGCCGAAGGCGGCAAGGCCCGTGGCCTGCTGCTGCAGCAACTGCCGCGCGATCGCCAGCCGGACGATGAAGAGCGTGAAGAAAGCTGGCAGCATGTTGTGGCATTGGCCACCACGCTCAAGGCCGATGAGTGGGCGCTGGACAACGAAACCCTGTTGCACCGCCTGTACCACGAAGATGCTGTGCGCTTGTTCGATATCCAGCCGCTGCGCTTCAACTGCAGCTGCTCTCGCGAACGTTCCGGCAATGCGCTGGTCAGTTTGGGCGAGCACGATGCCAAGGCGCTGGTGGAGGAATGCGGCGGGCAGGTTGAGATCGATTGCCAGTTCTGCAACGAGCGCTATTTCTTCGACGCCAGCGATGTGGCGCAACTGTTTGCTGGTGGCGGCACTGACGTAGCCTCAGAAACTCGTCACTGAAACGTTTAACTACAGGATAATCTCCTGTCGAATTGCGCAAAAGCGCAGTTCTGACAGGAGGGGCCTACTTTTTTTGGGCGTTTCTGGCATAATCCGGCCACTTTTTTCGCTGTAGTAGTTTTTTCAAGACAACTACAAAACGTTTGGAGCACTCGGCCTCGGGCCGGATGGGGTATCTCATGACGCAAGCCAAAAACACCGTGTACACCGACCTGAGCGTCGATGAGCTGGTAAAAGAAGCGCTGCAACGCGGTGAAGGCGTACTAGCCGATACTGGCGCACTGGTCGTGGAGACTGGTCACCGTACAGGCCGTTCGCCGGCTGACCGTTTCATCGTCGAAGAACCTTCCACCCAGGATGCCATTGCCTGGGGCCCGATCAACCGCAAGTTCCCGGCCGACAAGTTCGATGCCCTGTGGGACCGCGTCGAGGCGTTCAACAACGCCCAGGATCACTTCGTTTCCTACGTTCACGTAGGGGCGGCCGCCGAGCACTACCTGCCGGTGAAGATGACCACCCAGACTGCCTGGCAGAACCTGTTCGGTCGTTGCCTGTTCATCAACCCGGAGCAGTACAACCCGGCTGGTCGTGGCGAGTGGCAGGTCCTCAACGTCGCCAACTTCGTGTGCGAGCCTGAGCGTGACGGCACCAACTCCGATGGTTGCGTGATCATCAACTTCGCTCAGAAGAAGGTTCTGATCGCTGGCATGCGCTACGCCGGCGAAATGAAGAAAGCCATGTTCTCGGTACAGAACTTCCTGCTGCCGGCTGCCGACGTACTGCCGATGCACTGCGCCGCCAACATCGGCGAAGCAGGCGATGTAACCCTGTTCTTCGGCCTGTCCGGCACCGGCAAGACCACCCTGTCGGCCGACGAAAGCCGTTACCTGATCGGTGACGACGAGCACGGCTGGGGCGAGGGCGTGGTCTTCAACATCGAAGGCGGCTGCTACGCCAAGTGCATCGACTTGTCCGAGAAGAACGAGCCGGTCATCTGGAAAGCCATCAAGCATGGCGCCGTGCTGGAAAACGTCGTTCTCGACGCCAACAAGCACGCCGACTACACCGATGTCAGCCTGACCCAGAACAGCCGTGCGGCCTACCCGCTGGAGCACGTTGCCAAGCGTTCCGAAGCGAACCTGGGCGGCGAGCCGAACGCAGTCATCTTCCTGACCTGCGACCTGACTGGTGTACTGCCGCCGGTTTCGATCCTGAACAACGAGCAGGCGGCCTACCACTTCCTGTCCGGCTACACCGCGCTGGTCGGTTCCACCGAAATGGGTTCGGGCAGCGGCATCAAGTCGACCTTCTCCACCTGCTTCGGCGCCCCGTTCTTCCCGCGCCCGGCTGGCGAATACGCCGAGCTGCTGATCAAGCGTATCAAGGGCTTCGACTCGAAGGTCTACCTGGTCAACACCGGCTGGACCGGCGGTGGCTACGGCGTTGGCAAGCGCTTCAGCATCCCGACCACCCGTGCCGTGATCGCTGCGATCCAGAGCGGCGCGCTGATCGGTGCCGAAACCGAGCACCTGGACATCATCAACCTGGACGTGCCTAAGGCCGTTCCAGGCGTTGATACCGTGCTGCTCAACCCGCGCACCAACTGGGCTGACAAGGCTGCCTACGACGAGGCCGCCAAAGGCCTGGCCAAGCTGTTCATCGAAAACTTCAAGAAGTTCGAAGTTTCCGACGCCATCAAGGCCGCTGGCCCGCAGCTGTAAGCTGCACCCGCCTGCAACGAGAAAGCCGCCTCTTGGGGCGGCTTTTTTGTTTTCTGATTCCCGGCGAGTGCAGTCTCTTGTAGGAGCGGCCTTGTGTCGCGATGGGCTGCAAAGCAGCCCCGGCAATTCAGGCATGGAAGCTGAAACCCCCGGGGCCGCATTGCGGCCCATCGCGACACAAGGCCGCTCCTACAGAGGATCGTGACCCGCGAAGAGGCCGGCACAAGCAGCGGGAAACCGGTTTTTCTGTTTCACTGTCAGCATTCATTGCGAAGACAAGAGCCAGCCAGATGACCGAATCCCCTCAGCGCACTGCCTTCTCCCACTTCCACCCCATCCTCACTCGCCCCCAGGACAATGACCTGAATGGCCACGTCGCCGGTGCCACCGTGCATGGCTTTTTCGAAACCGCCATCCAAGCGTTCCTCGTCGAACAGGCCGAACTGGACCTGCGTGACGGCGAGCTGGCGGCCTTCGTGGTCAGTTCGGCGGCGGATTTCTACGCGCTGCCAGGGTTCCCGGATGTACTGGAAGTGGGGCTGGGGGTGACGCGCCTGGCGGGCAGTACGGTGGAGTACCGCCTGGCCCTGTTCCGCCCAGGGGAGCCGGAGGCGTGTGCGGCAGGCACGGTGGTGCAGGTGTTCATCGATCGCGCCAGTGGCCGGCCAGTGGCATTGCCAGAGACGCTGCAGGTGATCCTGTCTGGTGTAGTGCTGGAACAGCAGGCATAAAAAAGCCCCGCTGGCAGGGGCGGGGCTTTTGTTGCCGGGGCAGGGCCCTCAGGCGTTAGTCGCGCCAGTGGCGCTTGTGCTTGCGATGGCCGTAATGATGGCCGCGGTCCCAGTGGCGGCGGTCGTCGTCATAACCACGACGGTAACGGCGGCCTTCGTGGTAATCGTCTCTGTCGGCCTCCTTACCCATGTAGTTACCCAGTGCGCCACCGGCACCACCGCCGGCTGCCGCGCCAATGTAGCTACCGGTAGTGCCGCCCACGGAGCGGCCGACCACGTTACCGCCTGCTGCGCCCAGCGCGCCGCCGATTGCGGCTTCCCCACGCTGACGCTTGTCGGCACCCAAGGCACCGCCAGCCGCGCCGCCCAGGCCGGCACCAATGGCGCCGCCGGTGCTACCACCGATGGAGTTGCCCACCACGGAGCCCAGTACCCCACCCAATGCGCCGCCAATGCCGGCCTCGGTGGTGCCGCCTGCCATGGCAACGCCGCTGAGCAAGCTGAAAGACAACAACAGTATCGAGGAGTACTTCTTCATCAAGAGAGCCTCATTAGGATGACGGGGCGATTTTTGAGCCTTACAGGCGCGGCTGGCAACGGAAATCCGACGAGTAACACGAGTTGTACACAATTCTCTAACTTACTGTATTTACTGTGAAACTTTATCGTTTTTTCGCTGTCTGAGACCTTTATGACGAAGCCCTGAACCTTGATGGAACAGGGCTTTTTTCGTTTTTGGCGGCACGGCTTCCGGCCTCTTCGCGGTCACGCCCGCGAAAGGGCCAACACCATTCCTACAGGATGCGCCCGTCGTCCCGCGCACGCTCCAGTTTGATGGCAATGAACTTCGACGTCGGCGTATGGCTGCCATCGCCAATGCTTTCCAGCGGCACCAGCGGGTTCACCTCCGGGTAGTACGCCGCCGCCTGCCCGGCCGGGATGTCGAATGCCAGCAGGGTGAAGCCATGCACGCGGCGTACATGCTCATCCCCCCACAACGACACGATGTCGACCTGCTGCCCCGGCTGGAAGCCCAGGCGGATGATGTCGGCTTCGTTGGCGAACAGCACCTCGCGCTGGCCACGCACGCCACGGTAGCGGTCGTCCAGGCCGTAGATGGTGGTGTTGTACTGATCGTGCGAGCGCATCGACTGCATGATCAGGTCTGGCACCTGGCCGCTGGCGCGTACACGCTCGTCGAGCAGCGTGTCGGGCAGCAGGTTGGCCTTGAAGTTCGCGCGGCCGTTGCTGGTATTCCATTCGCGGCTGGCGGCGCTGTTGCCCAGGTAGAAACCGCCCGGCTCGCGCAGGCGCTGGTTGAAGCCGCTGAAGCCGGCGATGGTGTCGCCGATCAGCTCGCGGATACGGTCGTAGTCAGCCACCAGCCAGTGCCAGTCCACGGGCTTCTTGCCCAGGGTGGCGGCGGCGATACCGGCGATGACCGCCGGCTCCGAGCGCATCTGCGTCGACAGCGGCTTCAGCTGGCCATTGGAGGCGTGGACCATGCTGAACGAGTCCTCTACCGTTACCGCCTGTGGCCCTTCTGCCTGCAGGTCGATGTCAGTGCGCCCCAGGCACGGCAGGATCAGTGCCTGCTTGCCGTGCACCAGGTGGCTGCGGTTGAGCTTGGTGCTGATGTGCACGGTCAGCTCGCAGTTGCGCAGTGCCTGGGCGGTGCGCTCGGTGTCCGGCGTGGCTTGGGCGAAGTTGCCGCCCAGGCCGATAAATACCTTGGCCCGTCCGTCGAGCATGGCGTGGATCGCCTCGACGGTGTTATGGCCATTGTGCCGGGGCACGGGGAAGCCGAAGCGCTGCTCGATGGCGTCCAGCAGGGCCACCGGCGGGCGCTCGTTGATGCCCATGGTGCGGTCACCCTGCACGTTGCTGTGGCCACGCACCGGGCACAGGCCTGCGCCTGGCACGCCGATATTGCCGCGCAGCATCTGCAGGTTGACGATTTCCTGGATGGTCGGCACCGAGTGGCGGTGCTGGGTAATGCCCATCGCCCAGCACATGATCACCCGCTTGCCACGGCAGTACATGCGCGCGGCCAGTTCGACATCGGCCAGCGCCAGGCCGGACTGGGTCTGGATGTGCTCCCACGGGGTGGCATCCACTACCGCCAGGTAGTCGTCGACGCCATGGCCATGTTCGGCGATGAAGGCGTGGTCGAAGACTGCCGGTTCGCCGTTGGCCTGGGCTTCGCGTTCCCATTGCAGGACGAACTTGGCCATGCCGCGCAGCAGCGCCATGTCGCCGCCCAAGGCCGGGCGGAAGAATGCGGTGTTGGTCGGCCGGTCGCTGTTGGTCAGCATTTCCAGCGGGTTCTGCGGGTGCTGGAAGCGCTCCAGGCCACGCTCCTTGAGCGGGTTGATACACACCACCTGGGCACCGCGCTTTACCGCATCGCGCAGCGGGTCGAGCATGCGCGGGTGGTTGGTACCGGGGTTCTGGCCCCAGACGAAAATCGCGTCGGCGTGCTCGAAGTCGTCGAAGGTGACGGTGCCCTTGCCGACCCCGACGCTTTGCCCCAGGGCCACGCCGCTGGCCTCGTGGCACATGTTCGAGCAGTCGGGGAAGTTGTTGGTGCCGTAGGCCCGCACGAACAGCTGGTAAAGGTACGCTGCTTCGTTGCTGGCGCGCCCCGAAGTGTAGAACTCGGCCTGGTCAGGGCTGGCCAGATTGTTCAGTTCGCGGGCGATCAGGGTGAAGGCGGCGTCCCAGCTGATCGGCTGGTAGCGGTCGCTGGGAGCGTCGTAGACCATCGGCTCGGTCAGGCGCCCCTGGTACTCCAGCCAGTAGTCGCTCTGCTGCAATAGCGAAGTGACGCTGTAGCGGGCGAAAAAGGCGGCATCGACGCGGCGCTTGGTCGCCTCCCAGTTCACTGCCTTGGCACCGTTCTCGCAGAACTTGACCATGCCGCTTTCCGGCGAGTCGCCCCAGGCGCAGCCGGGGCAATCGAAGCCGCCGTTCTGGTTGGTCTTGAGCAGCGCGCGAATGTTCTTCAGCGCGTTATCGCTGCCAACCCAGGCCTTGGCCACGCTGCGCAGCGCGCCCCAGCCACCGGCGGGGCCGTGGTAGGGCTTGTAGCGAGGGGAGGAGGCTGGGGCGTTGTCCGGGAGGTGTTGGTACGAGGTCACGACTGTTACGACTCCGCCGCTGGGCTGTAGACCCGCGGTGCGCTGTGCTTGGGCAGATGGATAAGGTTGAGGTTGTGCTTGCGCGCCCATTGCAGGGCAAGGCCGGTGGGCGCCGACAGGCTGACCAGGGTCTGGATACCGGCCCGCAGCACCTTCTGGATCAGCTCCAGGCTGCAGCGGCTGGTGACGATGGCCAGGCCACCCTGGCTGTCGATGCCTTGGCGCAGCAAGGCGCCGATCAGCTTGTCGAGGGCGTTGTGCCGGCCGATGTCTTCGCGGCCGAGCAGCAGTTCGCCGTGGCGGTCCATGAACAGCGCCGCATGCACCGCGCCGCAGTGCTGGCCGAGGGGCTGGAAGGAATCGATGCGCTCACGCAGGCCGACCAGCCATTGAGCCGGTGGCAAGGCTGCGCCAGGCAACTTGGCCAGCTCTGGCAGTGCCTGCTCCAGCGCTTCGACTCCGCACAGGCCGCAACCACTGGTGCCGGCCAGCTGGCGGCGTTGGTTTTTCAGGTTCCAGAACGCACGGCTGGAAATCTCCAGGTCGGCGTACATTGCCGAGCCGCTGCCGGAGAGTTTCAGGTCGTAGATTTCCGTTGTGCCTTCGACTATGCCGCTGCCGACACTGAAGCCGACGGCGAAGTCTTCCAGGTCGGTGGGGCTGACCAGCATCACCGCCTGGTTCAGGCCGTTGTAGGCAATGGCCAGGGCCACTTCTTCGGCCAGGGGCGTGCTGTCGCGTCTGGCATCGTTGAGCTGGACGTAATCGTAGGTGTTGCTGGCGGCGGGCATGGTCAAGGGCGATGAGGCCGCGCAGACCGGAGGCTTGCTGTTCATCGGGGCTGACTGTTCATCGGACTATCGGCAACTTTCAGATAGCACAAGCCTAGGCGTGCGGGCCGGCGGCGTCTAATCGCTAGGGTCTATGCCTTGATAGACCGCGTCGATTGGTCGCATGGGGCGCCAGGGGAAAAGCTGGCCTAGACTGCTGTGTCCGAGGTTTCGTCAACAAGGGGAGCGTTATGAGCTTGTTCAGTTTCGTCAAGGAAGCGGGCGAGAAGTTGATCGACCTGCTGACCCCCGGCAATGCCAATGCCGAAGAGCAACTGAAGAAACACGTGGAAAGTGTCGGCCTGGGCAACCCGAATATCACGGCCACTGTAGAGGGAGACACGATCATCCTCAAGGGTGAGGTGGCCAGCCAGGAGGAGAAGGAGAAGATCATCCTGGCGGCGGGTAACGTCGCAGGCGTTGCCAGTGTCGACGACCAGATCACCGTGACCGGGCCGGTGGCCCAGGCCGCGCGGTTCGTGACGGTGGAGAAGGGTGATACGTTGAGCGCCATTTCGAAGAAGGTGTATGGCGACCCCAACAAGTACCAGAAGATCTTCGAGGCCAACAAACCGATGCTCAAGCACCCGGACAAGATCTATCCGGGGCAGGTGTTGCGTATTCCTGACTGATCTCTGCAGCCTGTACCGGCCTCTTCGCGGGCTCGCCCGCTCCCACAGGTACAGCGCCAGCCGTGAATGTGGCGCTGTACCTGTGGGAGCGGGCATGCCCGCGAATGGGGCCTCACAGGCCGACCAATAGCTCCCGGTAATCCTCGACCGCCGCAAACTCTTCGGTATCCCGCGGCCCTGCCTGGCTATCCGGCTGGCGCACCGCCAGCAGATGCCCCACGCCAAACCGTCGCGCACTGCGCAGAATCGCCAGGGTGTCATCGATAAACAGGGAGCGCTCCGGTTCAAAGCCTATGTCCGCCTGCAATGCATCCCAGAACTGCGGGCTTTCTTTCGGGTAGCCGTAGTCATGCGAGCTGATCAGCCGTTCGAAGTAAGGCGCCAGCTCCACCCGCTCCAGCTTCAGTGACAGCGAATCCCGGTGCGCATTGGTGATCATCACCACGCGCTTGCCCGCGTCGCGGATCGCGGCAAGGAAAGTATCGGCATCCGGGCGCAGGGCGATCAGGTCGGCGATTTCCTGTTTCAGCTCACGGATCGGCAGCCGCAGTTCGCGGCTCCAGAAGTCCAGGCAATACCAGTTAAGCGTGCCGGCATTGCGTTCGAACAGCGGCTGCAGTTCCATTTCCGCCATGGCCCGGCTCACCCCGTGCAGCTGCGCATAGCGCTGGGGCAGGTGGTCCAGCCAGAAGCGGTTGTCGTAATGCAGGTCGAGCAGGGTGCCATCCATGTCCAGCAGGACGGTATCGATGGCGGACCAGGGAAGAACAGGCATGGGAAACTCTCGATCAGTCGGCAAGCCACGGTATAGTAACCCGTTCACGCCAAGGAGCCGCCCCATGCGCCAGAAACCCACCGTCCTCAGCCGCGAAATCGTCGCCAGCAGCCGCCTGTTTCGCGTCGAAGCCGTGCAATTGCGCTTCAGCAATGGCAACGAGCGTACCTACGAGCGCCTGGTGGGCCGGGGTAATGGTTATGGGGCGGTGATGATCGTGGCCATGCTCGATGCCGAGCACGCGGTGCTGGTGGAGGAATACTGCGGCGGCACCGACGAATACGAGCTGTCGTTGCCCAAAGGCCTGATCGAGCCGGGCGAGGACGTGCTGGCGGCAGCCGACCGGGAGCTCAAGGAAGAAGCCGGCTATGGCGCTCGCCAGCTGGAGCACCTTACCGAGCTGTCGCTGTCGCCGGGCTACATGAGCCAGAAGATCCAGGTGGTGCTGGCCAGCGACCTGTACGAAGAGCGCCTGGAGGGCGATGAGCCGGAGCCGATGCGGGTCGACAAGGTTAACCTGCGCGAGCTCTCGGCCCTGGCCATGCACCCACAGTTCACCGAGGGGCGTGCCTTGGCGGCGCTGTACCTGGCGCGTGACCTGCTGATTCAGCGGGGGCTGCTGGAAGCATGAACGACCTGCAACTGATGCACGAAGTGGTCAAGCTGGCCCTGTTGGCGGGCGAGGCGATCTTGCCGTTCTGGCGCGCCGATGTGGCCGTGACCAACAAGGCCGACGATTCGCCGGTCACCGCCGCCGACCTGGCGGCGCACCGGGCGATTGCCGATGGCCTGCTGGCGCTGGCGCCGCAGATCCCGGTGCTGTCCGAAGAGGACTGCAACATTCCGCTGGCCGAGCGTCAGGGCTGGAGCCGCTGGTGGCTGGTCGACCCGCTGGATGGCACCAAGGAATTCATCGCCGGCAGCGAGGAGTTCACGGTCAACATCGCCCTGGTCGAAAACGGCGAGGTGGTGTTTGGCGTGGTTTCCATGCCGACCAACGGGCGCTGCTACTTCGGTGGTCGCGGGTTGGGCGCCTGGCGTGCGGAAGCGGGTGAGGCTCCGCAGCCGATCCAGGTTCGCGACGAGCCGCCGGCAGGTGGGCGTTTCACCGTGGTTGCCAGCCGTCGCCATTCCAGCCCGGAACAGGAAGCGCTGTTGGCCGGGTTGGGGGCTGCGTTGGGGGAACTGGAGCTGGCCAATATCGGCAGTTCGTTGAAGTTCTGCCTGTTGGCCGAGGGCAGCGCTGATTGCTATCCCCGCCTGGCACCGACCTCGCAGTGGGATACCGCGGCGGCGCAGGGGGTGGTGGAAGGGGCTGGTGGGGAGGTAATCGGGCTGGATGGCTTGCCGTTCCGGTACCCGGCGCGGGAGTCGTTGCTCAACCCGCATTTCCTGGCGTTGCCGGCAAATGCTGCTTGGCGCGAAGCCTTCCTGAGCCTGATCTGACGATCCAACAGGTACAGCAATCCTTCGCAGCTACGCGGAACCTGTGGGAGCGGGCAAGCCCGCGAACACCGGCGGAGCCGGTGCCGTAGACCGCGGTGCCTGCTTCGCGGGCGCGCCCGCTCCCACAGGGTTCGCGACAGCCTCCCAGTTTCAGCGGTGCAGCACGTACTGGCCGCTGAAGGTAACAGCAGGCTCGTCACTACCGGCATTGCTCACCGTGGTCTCCAGCGTCAACCGTGCCCTCCCGCGGCGCTGGTACATGGTCAAGAACCGCTCCCAGGTCTTTTCATCCGGCGCCGCACAGCGCGCCACAGCCGCCCCGGTAACCGGCAGCGGATAACTGATCTGCCCTTCCTGGATGACGATATGCCCGTCATCGATCCCCAGCTCGCGCAGGCGCAGGTGCAGCCAGCCCCAACCCACCAGCACCGCGGCGCAGTACAGGCTACCGCCGAACATGGTGCTCTTGTGGTTGACGTTGGCCGCCAGCGGCAATTGCAGGTGCAGGGTGTGCTGCTGCCAATCGAGCACTTCCAGGCCCATTTCGCGGGTCAGGGGGATGTCGCCGTGCAGGACGGTCTGCAGGTACTGGCTATCGGTGTTCATTAACGGTTGTCCTCTTGATCGTCATGCCCGCCGCTACCGCCATCGAAGCTCAAGCCATGCTTGCGCAGCTTGTCGTGCAAGGTTTTGCGGGGGATGCCCAGCGCCTCGGCCAGGCTGCGCATGGAGCTGTGTGGCTGGGCCAGTTCGGCAGCGATCAGCGAGCGCTCGAATTGCTCGACCTGTTCGCTGAGGTTGCCGCTCGGCATCGGTACCGAAGGCATTGCCGCAGGCGACGCCTGGCCGTCCAGAGCCAGTTCCAGGCCAAGGGCGAAACGCTCGGCGGCGTTCTGCAGCTCGCGTACGTTACCGGGCCAGTCGTGACGCAGCAGCATGGCGCGCTGGGCCGGCTGCAGGGCGTGTGGCGGCAGGCCATGGCGCTCGCTGGCGGCGTCGGCGAAGTGCTGGAAAAGCACCAGGATGTCATCGCCGCGTTCGCGCAGCGGTGGAATACGCAGCGGCGCCACGTTCAGGCGGTAATACAAATCGGCGCGGAACCGCCCTTGGTCAGCGGACTGGCGCAGGTCCTCCTTGGTCGCGGCGATGATGCGGATGTCCAGCGGGATCAGCTGGTTGCCACCCAAGCGCTCGACCACCCGTTCCTGAAGCATGCGCAGCAGTTTCACCTGCACATCCAGGCTCATGCTCTCGATTTCGTCTAGAAACAGTGTGCCGCCGTTGGCGAACTCGAACTTGCCGATGCGGCGTTTCTGCGCGCCGGTGAACGCCCCGGGCTCATGGCCGAACAGCTCGCTTTCGACCACCGACTCGGCCAGTGCGCCGGCATTGATCGCCACGAACGGCCCGTCGCGGCGGCTGGACAGGTCGTGCAGGGCGCGGGCCACCACCTCTTTGCCGGCACCGGTCTCACCCAGGATCAGCACATCGGCGCGAGTGCCGGCCAAGGCGCCGATCTGCTCGCGCAAGCGCTGCATGGACGGCGACTGGCCCACCAGGCGGGTGGCCAGTTGCTGGCGGTCGCTCAGGGCCAGGCGCAAGCTGCGGTTGTCCAGCACCAGGCGGCGCAGGGCCAGGGCGCGGCGCACGCTGTCCAGCAGGGCGTCGCTGGCAAAGGGCTTTTCCAGGAAGTCGTAGGCGCCGGCGCGCATCGCCTGCACCGCCAGCGGTACATCGCCGTGGCCGGTGATCAACAGCACCGGCAGCTCGTTGTCACGGCCGTGCAGTTGTTCCAGCAGCTGCAGGCCATCAATGCCCGGCATGCGGATGTCGCTGACCACCACCCCGGGCCAGTCGGCCTCGATGCGTTCGGCCAGGCCCTGGGCGTCGGCCAGGGCGACCACCTTGAGCCCGGCCAGGTCCAGGGTCTGGCTCAGGGCCTGGCGCAAGTGCGGGTCATCATCGACCAGGATGACCTGGGCTCGGCTGTCGATCAGTGTCTCGGTGGTCATGCCGAGGGGTCCTCCGAATTGGGCAAAGTAGCGCCAGGCGCGGCCACACGCAGTTGCAGGGTCAGCAGTGCGCCACCTTCCGGGTGGTTGGCCAGCAGCAGTTCACCGCCCAGGGCGCGCATCAGGCTTTCGCAGATGGCCAGGCCCAGGCCCAGGCCCTGGGTGCGGGTCTTGGTGGTGAAGAACGGCTCCTTGGCGTGCTCCAGGGCCTGGCGGCTGAAGCCGGGGCCGTTGTCGCGAATGTACAGGTAGACGCAGTCATCGCGCTGTTCGGCACTTAGCCACAGGCGGCGCGGGTTGGCTTTTTCGGTCAGGGCGTCGAGGGCATTGGCCAGCAGGTTGCCGAGCACCTGGCGCAGGCGGGTCTCGCCGGCCTGTACCCACAAGGTGGCCTCCGGCAGGTCGCGGATCAGCTCCACGGCCATTGCTCGGCGGCGCTTGGCCAGCAGCGCCAGGGCGTCGTCCAGGGCCGGCTGCAGGGCCACGCTCTCCGGGGCATGGCGGTCACGGCGGGCGAAGGCGCGCAGGTGGGCGATGATCGAGGCCATGCGCCCGGTCAGCTCGCCAATCAGCTTGAGGTTGCCGCGGGCTTCTTCGGTTCGCTGGTGGTCGAGCAGGATCTCGGCGTTTTCCGCGTAGCTGCGGATGGCGGCCAGCGGCTGGTTGAGTTCGTGACTGATGCTGGCCGACATGGTGCCGAGCACCGACAGCTTGCCGGCCTGTACCAGTTCGTCCTGGGCGCGCACGGCCTCCTGTTGGGCGTTCTCACGCTCCAGTACGGCGCTCTTGAGCCGGGTGTTCAGGCCTTCGAGGTCGGCGGTGCGCTCGGCCACGCGTTTTTCCAGTTCCTGGCGGCCGCGTGCCTCGAAGTCGATGCGGTCGATGTAGTGACGGCGCCGCTGCATCACCAGGCCAGCCAGCAGTATCAGCACCAGCAGGGTGCCAGCGCCAATGGCCATGACGGTTTGCACCGAACGGTCGACCAGCATGCGCGGGGCGAGGATGCTGACCTGCCATCCGGTTTCCTTGATGTCGCGGGTCTGGCTGATCCAGGCGTCCGGGTTGAGTACCAGCGGTTGCGGGGCTTGGGTCGGGTAGGGCTGGATGGCGATGATGGCCTGGCGCTCGGCCTCGGTCAGCGCACGGGTCGCGCGGAAGCGCCAGTCGGGCCGCGAGGTCAGGATGACCACGCCATTGTGGTCGGTCAGCAACAGCTGCTCGGGGGTGCGGCCCCACAAGGTTTCGGTGTGGTCGAGGTCGACCTTGACCACCAGTACGCCAACGATGCGTTCACGGTCTCGCACGGCGGCGGCGAAGAAGTAACCGCGCTTGGCCGATGTGGTGCCCTGGCCAAAGAAGCGCCCCAGGCGGCCGGCCATGGCTTCGTTGAAATACGGGCGGAAGGCGAAGTTGCGGCCGACGAAGCTGTCACGCTTGTCCCAGTTGGAGGCGGCCAGGGTGTTGCCGCTGACGTCCATCAGGTACATCACCTCGGCGCCGGTCTGCTGGACGATGTCCTTGAGCAGGCGGTTGGCATTGGTCACCGCTTCCAGGCGGAACGGGTCGGCCAGCACCCCGCGCAGTGCCGGCAGGTCGCCGAGTATCTGCGGCAGGGTTTCATAGCGGTGCAGGGTACCGAGCAGGTTGGCGACATACAGGTCGAGGGTCTGGCGGTTCTGCGAGGCCAGTTCTTCCTGGTAGTAACGTTCGGCCAGGTGATGCAGGGGCCACAATAACGGGACCAGGCACACGGCCAACAGGGCCAGGCTGCGCCAGCGGGGACGGCGTGGGGGCGTGGGTTTTGCAATCATCACGTAAATGCGCCAGAAAAGTCTGCCGCAATTATGCGCTAGTTAAGGCAGCAGTTCCGCCTCTGCCAGCGGCAGGCCGAGCTTGTCCTTGTCCGACAGCACCGGTGGCTGCTGCAGCCCCCAGTCGATGGCCAGCGTCGGGTCATCCCAGCGGATGCAGCGGTCGGCGCCCGGGTTGTAGTAGTCGGTGGTCTTGTAGAGGAACTCGGCCGACTCGCTCATCACCGCAAAGCCGTGGGCAAAGCCTGGTGGAATCCATAACTGGCGATGATTGTCGGCCGACAGCTGCACCGCGACCCATTGGCCGAAGGTTGGCGAGCTCTTGCGCACGTCCACGGCAATATCACGGATTTCCCCCTGCACCACGCGCACCAGCTTGCCTTGAGTGTTTTCCACCTGGTAGTGCAGGCCACGCAGCACACCCTTGATGGAGCGCGAGTGGTTGTCCTGGACGAACTCGGCCTTCACGCCGGTTTGCCGGGCGAACTCGCGGGCGTTGAACGCCTCGAAGAAAAAACCACGGCTATCACCGAAAACCTTCGGCTCGATGATCAGTACTTCAGGGATCGTGGTAGGGATGATGTTCATGGCGATTCGCTGGCCCGTTCTGCTCATGTATTGACCCTAGCCGGTCTGGCCGTTTTTTCCGCCTCGGGCTTCAACGGCGTTCACAAGGGCTGGCTATGGTAGATGTCGTGCCGTTTTGCTTCTCGGTCAAGGTTGGGGGTGTATCGATTGTTATCGATTTAATTCCCTTGTCTTCTCATGATTTTCCCGATTATCGGGCTTCAAATATCGATATATATCGGTTATAAATTGACAAACGCCCCAGCACAGTCCGGCTCAGGGCCATCACAGAGGTCAATCATGAAAACCCTCAACTCCACTCCCCGTGCCGATGGTTTCCACATGCCCGCCGAGTGGGCCCCGCAAACCCAGGTGTGGATGGTCTGGCCGGAGCGCCCGGACAACTGGCGCCTTGGCGGCAAGCCGGCGCAGGCTGCCCATGTGACCCTGGCCAAGGCCATTGCCCGCTTCGAGCCGGTAACCGTCGCGGTTTCCGCTGGCCAGTACGAAAATGCCCGCCGCCAGCTCGACCAGCCGAACATTCGCGTGGTCGAGATCAGCAATGACGATGCCTGGGTGCGTGACACCGGCCCGACCTTCGTCATCAACGACCAGGGTGAAGTGCGTGGTGTGGACTGGGGCTTCAATGCCTGGGGCGGCTTCGACGGCGGCCTGTACGCACCGTGGAACCGTGACGAGGAGCTGGCGGCCAAGGTCCTGGAAATGGAGCGCTGCCAGCGCTACCACACCGAAGGCTTCGTGCTCGAGGGCGGCTCGATCCACGTGGACGGCGAAGGCACGGTGATTACTACCGAAGAATGCCTGCTCAATCGCAACCGCAACCCGCACCTGAACCGCGAGCAGATCGAAGCGGTGCTGCGCGATCATCTGGCGGTGGACACCGTGGTCTGGTTGCCGGATGGCCTGTACAACGACGAGACCGATGGCCATGTCGACAACTTCTGCTGTTACGTGCGCCCGGGCGAAGTGTTACTGGCCTGGACCGATGATTCCAACGACCCCAACTATGCACGCTGCCATGCCGCCATGGAGGTGCTGAAGAACACCCGCGATGCCAAGGGCCGCGAGTTCATCGTGCACAAAATGCCGATCCCGGGTCCGCTGTTCGCTACTGCCGAAGAGTGCGCCGGGGTCGATCAGGTGGCAGGCAGCCAGGAGCGTGACCCATCGGTGCGCCTGGCCGGCTCGTACGTGAACTTCCTGATCGTCAACGGCGGCATCATTGCGCCTAACTTCGACGACCCGGCAGATGCCGAGGCCAGAGCGATCCTGGCTAAGATCTTCCCCGACCATGAGGTGGTGATGATCCCTGGTCGTGAGCTGCTGTTGGGCGGTGGCAACATCCACTGCCTGACCCAGCAGCAACCGGCACCGGTCAAGCGTTGAGCGCACGGTGAATCAAGAGGCCCGTCATGACGGGCCTTTTTTATTCGCGAGGGCCGTCCGCAGGCTGGTGCTGGCATAAGTTTTGTATTGTTTTCAGTGAGATAGCTCGGCCATGCCGCGCTCTCGGACCTGTAACAATCCTTACGTAGATTAGCCGCTCACGGGCCAGGGAGTACGTGTAGAAATGAACGCAGCAAGTGAGTCGGCTTTGCGCCCATCGGCAGTGAATCACCAATCGCTCAGGCTTGTGGCGAAGTGGTTGAAACACCATGGAAGCATCAGGGTCAGGACGACCGACCCACGACGTCTGCTTGCCGGACGATACCCCCAAGGGCTGATCAGCGAAGCAGAAATGCAGGCGCTGATGGCGGTGTGGCACTGATCGATTGCTTCAACCTGTGCTGGCCCCTTCGCGGCTAAAGCCGCTCCCACAGGTACCCCACTGGGCTCGATACATGTGGGGTACCTGTGGGAGCGGCTTTAGCCGCGAAGAGGCCGGCACAGGCGCTAGAGATCAGAAGCTGTAGCTGCCAGTCACCACCAGGCTGCGCGGGTCACCCACCTGGATCTGCGCCGCACTGGTTGCCGAGCTGTAATAGGTCTTGTCGGCGATATTGCTCAGCGCCGCCCGTACATCCCAGTCATGCGTGCGGTACCCCGCCAGTGCATCCCAGCGGCCATACCCCGGCAGCACCGTGGTGTTCTGGTTGTCCGCATAACGCTCGCCTACCAACGTCAGGCCGGTTTCGGCGTACCAGCCCAGTTCCGGTTTCCAGGTCACGAACAGGCTACCGTTGCGCTTGGCCACGTCATTGATGCGGTTGCCTTCCTGGCCGTTGTTGTCCTTGACGATGGTCGCGTCCTGCAGGCCGATGCCACCGCGCACGTACCAGTTGCCAACGATGTTGCCGGTGGCGGTCAACTCGATACCGCGCGAACGCTGCATGCCGCTGAGCAAGATGTTTTCCGGGACAAGCGGGTCGCGGGTGCGGCGGTTGTACAGCTCCAGCTCGTAGATGGCCAGGGTGGTGGTCAGGCGCTGGTCGAGCCAGTCGCTCTTCACGCCGATTTCCTTCTGACGGGTTTCTTCCGGCTTGGCGTCGTTACCGTTGCCTTTTGCGCCTGGGGTGATGCCGATCAGCCCGCCGCCAACCGGGGAGAAGGTCTTGCTCCACGAGGCGTAGAACGAATGGTCGCGCCACGGTGTATAGACCACACCAAGGCGTGGGCTGGTGCTGTTGCTGTCCTGTGTTTCGCGCACGCCATCCTTGTTGGTGGTCTGCACGTCGAACTGGTCGAAGCGTACGCCGGCAAGAACCTGCCACTGATCGTTCAGGCGGATCTGGTCTTGCAGATAAAGGCCGCGGCTATCGACCACGGTATGGTTGTCACTAAACAACGTCATTGGGCCATTGAGCTGCTGGTTGCGGCTGGGCTTGCCCAGGCCCTGGAGTTTCTGGTCGACCGCTTTGTACAGCACCGGGTCGCGCTTCTGGTTGCCGAACTCCAGGCCCAGCAACAGCTTGTGCTCCAGGCCCAAGGTGTCGAAGTCGCCCTCGGCCTCCAGGGTGTTGAACAGGTTTCGGGTGTTCAGGTCCTGCTGCCAGCGCTGGCGGGTCAAGGTTTCGGTGCTGGCGTCGTAGCCCGTGACGTAGGTGTTGTCGAACTCACTGTCGAGCTTGAACAGGCCAAGGGTATGGCGCAACTGCCAGGTTTCGTTCAGCTGATAGTTCAGGCGCGAGCGCAGCGACTGGGCGCGGTCGTCGATATAGTCGCGCTGGGTGTCGCCGTAGGTGGTGCTGCGGCCGACATCGGCCGGGCGGCCGTTGACCCCGGGGATGCCTCGGTCCGGGGTGCGGTTGTAGCGGCTGTATTCGTATTGCACCAGCCAGTTCAGGTCGGGGGTGACCTGCCAGCTGATCGACGGGGCGAACAGCTGGCGGCTGCCGTCGATGCCGTCACGGAAGCTGTTGTTGTCCTGGTTGCCCATGTTCAGGCGCAGGCTGACGGTGTCGCTGGGGTCGGCACTGAGGTCGGCATACAGGCTCCGCAGGTCTTCGCTGCCGGCCTGCGCCTCGATGCTCGAACGGCGGCCGTGCTCCGGCGCCTTGCTCACCCGGTTGACGATACCGCCCTGGCTGCCACGGCCATAAAGCACCGCTGCCGGCCCCTTGAGCACTTCGACCCGCTCGATGTTATGCAGGTCGCGGATGTACTGGCTGTCGTCGCGAATGCCGTCCAGGTAGAAGTCGTTGCTGGCTTCGAAGCCGCGGATGCGCACGCTGTCGAAGCGGGTGTCGGCACCGCTGCTGACGTTGGGGATGCCTTCCAGCGCCTTGCCCAGGGTGTTGCTGCCGTAATCCAGCACGTTGACGGTCTTCACCGTGTCGATGGCCTGCGGCACATAGCGTACTGGCGTCGAGGTGCGGGTCGCGGTGCTTACCTCCTTGACCCGCGGGTTGTCCTCTTCGCGCTCACTGTCGGCGGTTACCGACAGTTCCGGCAGGGTGGTGGTGGCGGCACTGGCCAGGCTGGCGCCGAACAGCAGCGACAGGCCAAGCGTCAGGGGTGAAAGACGGCAGGGTACAAGCATGGGCACATCCGGATCGAGCAGGTGAAAAATAGATGCGGATGGTAATGCTTGTTATTTGCTATTGCTTGAGTATTTGTAAAGGCTTGTCATTACATCTGTGTCAGTTTGTTACGGTCTCCACCGCGCCGCGTTTCCCTGTAGGAGCAGCCTTGTGCTGCGAAAGCCCTCACAGGAAATTGTCCGTTCGATCAAAAGGCTATTTCTCACACAAGATAAATTGTCCGCTGATAGCGCAAACCTGCATGGAAATGCACCAGACCCATAGGCAATTTTGGTTATATCAACCTGCATTTCACGACTTTTTGACATTTGTAATCGCACACGGCTAGGATTCGGCCAACGCCTGCTGGCCATGATCTTGGCCATGCTGCTGCCAGAGGCCGCCGTGTGATTACCGGCAGGCCTTCCAGTCTGGATCCGCATAGCGTCGAACCTACGAAGGGGCGTTGGTTCCTGGCGTCATATTGCAGAGCGTTTTTGATTAAGAAATAAGGAAAACAACATGTTGAAAACCAGGATCAGCCTGGTCGCCCTGGCGATGATCGCCGCGACCCAGGCCCAGGCCAATGATCAGGCCGACAGCAAAGGCTTCATCGAGGACAGCCACGCCAACGTCCTGCTGCGTAACGCCTACATCAATCGTGACAAGAAGCACGGCACCGACGACCAGATCGAATGGGGCCAGGGCGTCATCGCCAACTTCTCCTCCGGCTTCACCCAGGGCACCGTTGGTGTCGGCGTCGATGCATTCGGCCTGTACGCCGTGCGTCTGGATGGCGGCAAGGGCCACAACGGTGGCGCCGGTGTCGACTTCTTCAAGCCTTCGGACTTCAAGGACGAGAACGGCAACGCCAACTCGCCGCACAACCTGGCCCGTGGTGGCGCTGCAGTGAAGTTCCGCATCTCCAACACCGTGCTCAAGTACGGTGACCAGATGCCGGCACTGCCAGTGCTGCAGTACGACGACGCCCGTCTGCTGCCAGAAAGCTTCACCGGTACCCTGATCACCTCCAAAGAGATTCAGGGCCTGGAACTGAACGCCGGCCGCTTCACCCAGGAAGCGCGCAAGAGCGCCGAGCGCCGTGACGGTGGTGGCCTGAAGTCGATCAACGTCCTTGGTGGTAGCTACAAGTTCACCGACAACTTCACCGCTTCGCTGTACACCGCCGACAACGAAGACGTGATGAAGAAGCACTACCTGGGCCTGAACTACGTCTTCCCGATTGCCAACGACCAGTCCCTGACCCTGGACTTCAACGGCTACAAGTCGGACATCGACAACAAGTTCGTGAAATCCGCTGGGCTGAACGGCGACTCCAACACCATCTGGAGCCTGGCAGCCACCTACGCCTACGGTGCCCACTCGTTCACCATCGCCCACCAGCGCAGCACCGGCAGCACCGGCTACAACTACGGCTGGTACCAGAACGAGGGTGGCGTGGGTGACGGTGGTTCGACCATCTACCTGGCCAACTCGTACTGGTCCGACTTCAACGCCGAAGACGAGCGCTCCTGGCAGCTGGGCTACGGCCTGGACTTCGGTGCCTACGGCATCCCGGGCCTGACCTACAAGCTTGCCTACGTGGTGGGTGACAACATCAACACCCGCAACGTCGACAACCCGCAGGGCTTCGGTGAAGGTAAAGAGCGCGAGATCTTCAACCAGATCCGTTACGTGGTGCAGGACGGCCCGGCCAAGGACCTGTCGATCAAGCTGCGTAGCTCGTTCGTGCGTACCAACAACGCCGTGCAGCAGAACGGTTACAACGACGACGGCAACGAAGTCCGCGTATTCGTCGAGTACCCGATCAGCATCTTCTGATCCGCAGTTGTTTGCATAAAAGCCTGGGGCCGCGCTGCGGCCCTTCGCGGGCTTGCCCGCTCCCACAGGTATAGCGCCGCTTTCGAATCTGGCGCTATACCTGTGGGAGCGGGCAAGCCCGCGAAGGGCTGCAGAGCAGCCCCAGTTCTGGATGTCATGCTGGTTCAGTCTGCTCGTGACGAACAGCTGATGCCACAGCCCTTACTGCAATATCTCCAGTCTCCGGCGCAAAGCTGTCACTACGCGCCATCCGCCACATCCGCGCATAAAACTCGCTTTCAATCGAGCCACTGAGCAATTCGCCCGGCTTGAGGAACGTGTGCAGGTCCGAGAACAGCCCGATTTCGCTAGGGCTGATACGCCGCGCCAGGTGCTTGGGCTTGAGCTCCGAAGGGTGTTCCAGGCCCGCGGCAGCCAACATTTCGGCCAACGTATGCAGCGTGTTGCGGTGGAAGCTGGCCACCCGCTCGGCCTTGTCCGGCACCACCAGGGCGCGCTGGCGCAGCGGGTCTTGCGTGGCCACCCCGGTCGGGCATTTGTTGGTATGGCAGCTCTGCGACTGGATGCAGCCAATGGCGAACATGAAGCCGCGCGCGGAGTTGACCCAGTCCGCCCCGATGGCCAGCACGCTGGCGATGTCGAAGGCGCTGACGATCTTGCCTGCCGCGCCAATGCGGATACTGGCGCGCAGGTTCAGGCCGACCAGGGTGTTGTGCACGAACATCAGGCCCTCGCGCATCGGTACGCCCATGTTGTCGCTGAACTCGCGTGGCGCCGCACCGGTGCCGCCCTCCTTGCCATCGACGACGATGAAGTCCGGAGTGATGCCAGTGGCCAGCATGGCCTTGGCAATGCCCATGAACTCCCAAGGGTGGCCCAGGCAGAATTTGAACCCCACCGGCTTGCCGCCCGACAGCTCGCGCAGGCTGGCCACGAACTGCAGCAACTCGACTGGCGTGCGGAAGGCACTGTGCGCCGCTGGCGAGATGCAATCTTCGCCCACGCGCACGCCACGGGTTGCGGCAATTTCGGGGCTGACCTTGTGCCCCGGCAGGATGCCACCGTGGCCCGGCTTGGCGCCCTGGCTGAGCTTGATCTCGATCATCTTCACCTGCGGCGAGCGCGCCTGCTCGGCGAATCGCTGCGGGTCGAAGCGGCCGTCCTCGGTGCGGCAGCCGAAGTAGCCACTGCCGATTTCCCAGATCAGGTCACCGCCATGTTCGCGGTGGTACGGGCTGATGCTGCCTTCGCCGGTGTCATGGGCAAAACGGCCCATGCGTGCACCGCGGTTCAGGGCGGCGATGGCGTTGGCGCTGAGGGCGCCGAAGCTCATGGCCGAGATGTTGAAGATAGATGCCGAATAGGGCAGGCGGCATTGCGGCCCGCCAATGGCGATGCGGAACGATGCCGGGTCTGGCGTGGCCACTGGCAGCATGGAATGGCTGATGAACTCGAAGCCGGGCTTGTAGGCATCGTTGAGGGTGCCGAAGGCCTTCTCGGCGCTTTCGTTCTTGGCCCGGGCGTAGACCAGCGAACGCTGCGAGCGGGAGAACGGCAGCTTGTCGTCGTCGCCCTCGATCAGGTACTGGCGGATTTCCGGGCGGATGGTTTCGATCAGGTAGCGGATGTTGCCCAGGATCGGGTAGTTGCGGCGCACGGCGTGGTGGCTTTGCCGCAGGTCGTTCAGGCCGACCAGGCTGAGCAGCGTGGTGATCAGTGTCAACGGCCACAACCAGGCATGCTGGGGTAGCAGCGGCAGGCTGGCGAAGGTGAACAGCAGGCAGAGGGCGAGGCAGGCGTAGCGGCTGGGTAGAGAGTGTTTCATGGGTCCATCGCAGGCAGGATGACCGGGCATAGGATAGGCAAAGGCGGGGAGGGGAAAACCTGGGTAATCGGTAAAAGACTGTTACCTGAATGTGGTTGTGTTGCCTGTGCTGGCCTCATCGCCGGCAAGCCAGCTCCCACCTCGACCGCACCGATTTCAAGCCATGCGCAGTACCTGTGGGAGCTGGCTTGCCGGCGATGAGGCCCGTACAGGCGGTACAGTTCCTCCCCCGCAAAAGTGTTAGCGAGGTAACAACACGCTGACCCGCAACCCACCCCCCTCGCGGTTCGCCAACAGCAATTCGCCCCCATGGCTGGCAGCAATCCGCTGGGCGATGCTCAACCCCAGCCCATACCCCCCGGACGCCTGATTGCGCGACCCGTCACCGCGCACGAACGGGTCGATGATGGTCGCCAGCAGGCCCGGAGCAATCCCCGGGCCATGGTCATCGATATGGATGAACACCCCCGTGGTCGCCTGCTCCAGCGTGACCGAAACCTCCTTGGCATAACGCAACGCATTGACCAGCAGGTTCTGCAGGCAGCGCTGCAGCAGCAGGGCATCGACCCGCAGGCTGCCCGCCTGGCCATGCACCGGCAACGGCTCTTCGGCAGTGGCCAGCTCCGCGCACTGGCGCACCACCAGCCGGTCCAGGTCTACCTGTTGCAAGTTCTGCTGCTCCCCCGCGCGCAGGTAATCGAGCACCTGGCCGATCATGTTGTCCATCTGCGCGATGTTCTGCCGCAGGCGTTGCCGGTTTTCGTCGTCCGGCAAGCGCTCCAGGCGCAGGCGCATGCGCGTCAGCGGGGTGCGCAGGTCGTGGGACACGGCGGCCAGGAAGTAGGCCTTGTCGTTGACCATCGCGATCAGCCGCTGCTGCATGGCGTTGAAGGCCTGGGCCGCCTGGCGCACTTCCTCCGGGCCATCCAGCGCCAAGGGCGGCTGCTCGAGGTTGCTACCCAGGCCGCGCGCGGCATCGGCCAGGCGCCGAAGCGGGCGCAGGCACAGGCGCACGGCTATCAGGCACACCAGCAATACCGCGACGATGCGCAGCGCGTACACCCGCAACAGGTAATCGCTGATCAACACCCAGGCCGACTCGCCGCTCCAGCCTTGCAGTTCCTGGCCCTCGATGGTCAGCCAGTGCCCATCGGCCAACGGCACCGCGAACTGCAGATGCGCCTGGGCCGTGCGCAGGCCGAACAGGCTGCGCCAGACGATCGGCTGGCCCTGTTCGTCGGTCAACTGCACCTTCATCAGGCGCACGTCCTGGGCATGCCCCAACTCGTACTCGAGGGCCTGGTGCAGCAACAGCTCGACACGCCTGCGCCCGCGGCGCTCGTCCTGCACCGGCGTGGGTAGGGCTTCGCTGCAACGCAGTTGGTAATGCGCTGGCGCCTGCAGTGAACCGGCACGGCAGTCGGCCTGGGCGATCAACGGCGCGCTGCGTGCGGCAATCAGCCGGACAGGGGCCTCGAGAACCTGGGCAAAACGCACATCGAACCAGATGCTGCTGGACATCAACTGGATCAGCACGGTGCCGCTGACCATTATCAGCAGCAACTGGCCAAACAACGTGCGTGGCCACAGCCGGCGCAGCCAGCGCATGTCAGGCATCGGCCCCGTTGGTGGCGATGCTCAGCAAATAGCCTTCGTTGCGGATGGTGAGAATTTGCGCGCCACCCGCCGGCGCGTGGCGCAGGTGCTGGCGCAGGCGGCTGACGCACATGTCCACCGAACGGTCGTCGGGCAGGTGGTCGCGGCCGAACGCACTGCGCGTCAGCTGGTCGCGGGACACCACGCGGTTGTTGGCTTCCAGCAGCTCGCGCAGTACGCGGTAGTCGGAGCGGGGCAGGGTCAGGGTCTCGCCATCGGGGCGGGTGAGCAGGCGTTTCACGTGTTCCAGGCGGAAGCCGGTGAACAGCTGGGCATCTTCTACCGGCTCTTCGGCGGGCGCATCCAGGCGTTGCGGACGACGCAGCACGGCCTTGATCCGGGCGATCAGCTCGCGTGGCTCGAAGGGCTTGGCCAGGTAGTCATCGGCACCCACCTCCAGACCGATGATGCGGTCCAGCGTGCTGCCCTTGGCCGACAGCATGATCACCGCCAGCCCCGGCGTGGCTTGCAGCTGGCGGCACAGGCTCAGGCCATCTTCGCCCGGCAGCATCAGGTCCAGCACCACCAGCTCCACCTTGTGCCGGGCCAGTTGCTCGCGCATCTGCTCGCCGTCAGCCGCTGCCAGTACGTTATAGCCGGCATCTGTCAGGTAATCACAAAGAAGTTCGCGGATCTCGTCGTCATCATCGACAACAAGCAAGGTTGTGCTCATGCAGAAAAACACCTGTTCGGTGAGGGCCGGTGGCGCTCGTTACGTTCGATTACATCCCCGTACAAGCCGGGTCTGGAGCCCGGGGGGCCGATCCCTAGAATCCTAACAAAAAATCATCTGCAAATACGAAGCCTTCCCAAATGAACTCCGAGAGCACCCCGAACGCCTTCCCCTCCATCAGCCGAGGCGGCACGCGCCTCAAACCGCTGGCCCTGTTCATTGCCGTGGCCGTCAGCGGTGGCGCGATGGCTGCCGACAGCAAGCCCCTGGAACTGGAGGCCACGCAGATCGAAGACAGCGCCATGCTGCCTACCGACGAAGCCGGTCAGCTGGGTTACACCGTCGAAAGCACCCGCAGCTCCACCGGCCTGGCCCTGACGCCGCGCCAGACGCCGCAGTCGGTCACCACCATTACCCGCCAGCAGATGGATGACCGCGACATCCACACCATCGAGCAAGCGCTGGAAACCACCCCGGGTGTGACCGCGAGCAAGTCCGAAGTGGGCGGGCGTACCGACTACCGTGCCCGTGGTTACTCGATCAGCAACTGGAAGGTCGATGGCCTGCAGTTCCAGGGCGGCTCGGACTTCAGTGGCGGCGGCAACGCACTGAACATGGACCTGTACGAGCGCATCGACATCGTGCGCGGCGCCAACGGCCTGCTGGGTGGTACCGGCGACCCGTCGGCCACCGTCAACCTGATCCGCAAGGCACCGACCAGGACGTTCGGCGGTAGTGCCTACGCCACCTACGGCAGCTGGGACAAGCGCCGCCTGGGCGCCGACCTCAACCTGCCGCTGTCCGAAGACGGCCGCCTGCGTTCGCGCTTCGTGATGACCCAGCAGGACGCCAACTCATTCCGCGACAACCAGTCCGAGCGCTCCCGCGCCGCGCTGGCCAACTTCGAGTTTGACCTGGACGACGCCACCACCCTTGGTGCCGGCTACCAGTACGAGTACAACAAGATTGTTGGCGGTGGCTGGGGTGCGAACATCCCGATCTGGTACAGCGATGGCAGCAAGACCGACCTGCCGCGCAGCACCAACGTGGTACCCAGCTGGAGCTTTGGCGAGTACACCACCCGCACCGCGTTCGGCTCGCTGGAGCACCGCTTCGACAACGACTGGACGCTGGACCTGAAAGCCGCCCAGAGCACCGCCGAAACCCTCAACCACCGCGGCCTGGCCAAGGTCAACTCGGCGGGCCGTGGCAGCTACGGCGGCTACTGGGACCAGGATGGCAGCGGCGCCGTGCTCAACGGCCTGCACAGCTCCACCGACACCACCCAGCAGTCGGCGCAGATCGACCTGTCCGGCCCGTTCCAACTGTTTGGCCGTACCCACCAGGCGATGGTTGGCTACAACGACAGCCGCACCGTGGCCTGGTCGCCGGAATACACCTGCACCATGGTCGGTGACGGCATGGCCAGTGCGCCTGCGCTGGGTTGCCAGTTCCGCGCCAACAACGGCTTCCCGCTGACCGACTGGCGCAATGGCGTGGATGACGACTACAACATCATCGCCTCGCGCACCGGCCGCCACAGCAAGACCACCACCCGCCTGCAGGGCATGTACGCGGCAACCCGCCTGAGAATCACCGACCCACTGTCGGTCATCCTCGGCGTGCGCACCAGCAACTACTCGGCCACCACCCGCAGCGTGGCTGGCGCACGTACCAGCCAGGAAGAGAACGGCATCGTCACCCCGTACCTGGGCGCCGTGTACGACCTCAACGACAACTACTCGCTGTACGCCAGCTACACCGACATCTTCACCCCGCAAACCGCTGAAACCAGCAGCGGCAGCAAGGTCGAGCCGATTCGCGGGCAAAGCTACGAGACGGGTATCAAGGGAGAGTGGTTCGAGGGCCGCCTGAACGCCTCCGCGGCGTACTTCCGCACCAAGCAGGAAAACAAGGCAGTGCTCGACGGCGACCTCACCACTCCGACCGGTAGTGACGCCTACAAGGCCGGTTCCGGCCAGGAAACCGACGGTATCGACCTGGAAATCGCCGGCGCCCTGACCCCCAGCTGGAATGTGTACGCCGGCTACACCTACCTGCACTTCCGCCGCGTCGACAGCGATGGCCGCAGCGACCCGTCGCACCTGTTCAAGGCTTCGACCACCTACCGCCTTTCCGGCCCGCTCGACCGCCTGACCCTGGGCGCCGGGGTTACTGCGCAGAGCAACATCCGCGCAATCTCCAGCCCGGCGGGCCAGCCGAGCAATGGTGTGAGCAACGGTGCCACTGACGTGAACTGGTCCGGTTATGCCATCTGGAATGCCATGGCCAAGTACCAGCTGACCGACGACACCAGCGTCAGCCTCAACGCCAACAACCTGTTCGACAAGCACTACTACACCCGCTACGGGTTCTATGCCGGGGCGATTTATGGTGACCCACGCAACCTGTCGCTGACGGTCAGCACAGCGTTCTGATCAACCGCACCTGGGGCTGCTGCGCAGCCCATCGCCGGCAAGCCGGGCTCCCACAGGTACAGCGCACGCCTTGAGCCCGGCGCGCCCCGTTGGGACCAACTACCTTGCTCAATTTCTAACAGGTGGCGCGATCCCTGGGGGAGCGGACGCGCCCGCGAACACGGGCGAAGCCCGTGCCATCCACCGCAGCACCTGATTCGCTGGGTCGGCGCCAGGCTCAAACCATGCGCTGTACCTGTGGTAGATGGCCCAGCCCTTTGGGCTGCGCTATCGCGTAGATAACTGAAATTGCAAGCAATCCGCGTACCCTGTGGGAGCGGCTTTAGCCGCGAAGAATCCAACGCGGTGTATGGCACCGGCTGCGCCGGTGTTCGCGGCTAAAGCCGCTCCCATATGGCCCCTGCTAATTCAATGAGTTATCTGCAGTTCTATGAGAGCCCGGCTTGCCGGCTATGGGCCACAAAGCTGCCCTATTTCACCTAGGGCCAGTCTCTTGCTGGCGATCAACCGGCTTCTCCAGCCGGTCTTCGAAACTATCCCAGTCCTCACCAAACAGTTCCACCGGGTGCATGGTCCGGCTCGCGCCATTGCCACAGGCCAACGCCTTGGCCGGGCAATACAGGTCGCAGCCCCAGCAGATGCGCTCCGGGTGGCTGGGGTTTGTGGGGAATTTCTTGGCCATGGTTTCCTTCCCTCAAGTGCTGACGGATCTCAGGCTATGCTGCGTGCCTGCGTCAGGCTTGATTGAGATCAATCTTGGGGAGGAGTACAGCCACTACAAACCTCAACTGACCCAACATTACCGTATCAGTGGTGAGGGGGACGCGTTGCCAATTGGGCATAGCCGTTCGGCGGATGGTGGGCATCTACAAAGTGCCGGGTTTGCAGTTCAAGCACCATGTTCATCAGACTGGATACGGGCTCAGCCACGCCCCACGTAGCAGCAACCTTGTCGTAACGGTTTACCGCTTGCGCCTTTTCTACCAGTTTTCCATTCAGATCTTGAGCCAGGTCCTTCCAGCGGGTGACCAGCTTCTTCATCTGCTCGGTTTGTTCCGGCTTCATGCATGGAAAACGGCGAAGCCGGTCAACCAGATACATCAGGCGCCGCTTCCTCTCGGGTGCGAGCCTTGGCATGTTCAAGCGATTTTCCAGTGCTTCGCGCATATCCTCGTTTCTGTACCAGAAGAGGAGAGCGAAAGTCTCGGCAACGGCCTTGTCGAGCTTGTCCAGCGAGGTTTTTGTAGCTTGAACGACCAGGTGCTCGAGTGCCTGACGGGCATGTTGATCAGAGGGGGGCATGTCAGCGGACACAAGCGCCCAGAGTTTTTCTAGCGAGTAATCGAGCGAGGGGGTGTCGCAATGCTGGGCCCCATGCGCCGTATTCGAGGGCACAGTCATCGCCTCACTGGTATTACTGGCCCCACTCTCGCGCTTCATCGAGAATCAACCATTTGCAAGCTCGGATTTTCGGGATTGGGTTACGTTCAGCCTGGTCGCAGCATCATGCTGCTTGAGGCCCATTTTTTTGATGCAGGCCGTGATGAAAATGGACAGGTCCATTTTCAAGGCCATTTTGCTGGCCGTGTCTGCATCGTGGGTGGCGTGGAAAGGCTTTCGTGGAATTGAAGCGCCATCGGCTTGCCTCAGCAGGAATACCTAAAATTTACGATAAATCGTGGCGGGGCCAGGTGGGCGAGTCAAAGCGTTTATGTTGGAAGACGTGTCTGGTCTCTGGCTGCGCTCTTCTTTGGGATCGCTGGTGGCCGCTGCGCAGCCCATCGCAGGCAAGCCAGCTCCTACACCGACCGCATCGACCTCAAGGCCAAGGCTGATGTGGGCGACCCTGAAAACAAAAAAGGCCCACCTTTTGGTGAGCCTTTTTTGATACTGCGTATGGTGCCGGCACCAGGAATCGAACCCGGGACCTACTGATTACAAGTCAGTTGCTCTACCATCTGAGCTATACCGGCAATGGGGCGTCATTATAACGATCGGTTGGCGCCTGTAAACCACTTCGTTGCGAATGTTCGCAAATGACCTAAGTCACCGACCTGAAAGAAGAATTTTCCTACCAGCCGCGATGGATGGTGGTGACGCTCGGCTCGGTTTTGCCCGGGTTGAAGAACAGCTTGTCGTTGTCGCAGCCGCGCTTGCGGCAGGGGGTTTCGGTGCGCAGGGGCAGGCCGTTGTCGCCGCCCAGCTGCATGCCGGGGTGGTTCCAGCCCAGGCTGCTGTTGGAGTGGGGAGCGGTGCCGCTGGCGCAGCCGGTCAGGGCCAGGGCGAGGGTCAGCAGGGCGAGGGGCTTGGCTTGGGTCACGATGGTCGGGTCCGTTAGTCCATTGTCGGTTCTGGCGCAACGCCAGAAGGTCGCGGGGCTGGCGGGTAGCGCGCGACGTCACTTTTTAATCATTTGGGGGGGCGGATGATACACCGTTGCGGCGGTCGGGCATTAGCTTTGTGTTGCTTGTGATGGCCTATTCGCGGGCTTGCCCGCTCCCACAGGATCTCCACAACCCTTGAAACTGTGTAGTACTTGTGGGAGCGGGCGCGCCCGCGAATAGGCCATCAGCTGTACGAAGATTCTGAACTTTAGGGCTAACAGCTTCAGGGTTTGATGGCTTCGGAACTATCCTACGCGCGCCGCCGAAGTATCGCTGTTGTCGGGGAAATGGCTCACGGATACCGTTTTCGGGTCGCTCTGGCGACCGGGTGTGAGAACCCTGATCGAATAAGCGCTACCCATTTATGGTGGCCGTACGCGGGCAGACTTCGGTCTGGCCGGGCTTCCTTATTCGACCGGTTTCTCACCCCGCGTACGGCTGCCACCCAAATCCGTGAGAAAGATTTCTGGCAGTCCCCTCCCCGAGTAAGGATTTATGCCATGAAGAAAACCATCATCGAACCCATCACTACCGCAGGCGTGGAAACCTTCCTCGCAGCCGGTAACCCATCCCTCAATCTGCTACGCGTGGAGCCTGGCGTCCCCGTCGATGCTGCCTATGAGCATGTCTCGATCCTGATGGGCTACATCAAGCATCTGGTGCGCGAAGGGGATATGGAGGATGACCATAAATTCCTGGGCGCCGCCGATTATCTGTGCGACATGGTCAAGGCGCTGATGAACGATATCGAGATTGCCAAGAACAAGGCGCATTGAAAGGTGTGGGAGTGGGCACCGCGTTGCATGGCACGGGCTTCGCCCGTGTTCGCGGGCACGCCCGCTCCCACAGGAATCGCGTAAACCTGCAGATTTCTGAGCAAGAAAAAGAACCCACAAAGGCCGTGCAAACAATGCTTGCGCCAACCACAAGAAATGTTTATGCACAAGTGGCATCGGCGACTTGCGCGAAAGGCATGCCGGATCGATACACCGCCGGTCTTTGCGCAAACGCCTGTTTTTACTGGCCTTGACGCGCAAGCCGGAATAAGCCAAACGCTTGAAATAGCGCTTGGATCCAACAGGTAATCACAAGCTTGTTCACAGAGTTATCCACAGGTTGTGCTGCGGCTAACGGTCGCGTTCGGCAAGGATTAGCAGGTTGCGCGGGGTGAGTGGGTAGTCGCAGAACAGGCCAAGGCGCACGTTGTAGCCTTGTTCTTCGAGGAACAGGGCGCGATCGAGTACCAGCCACAGCTCCAGCGGCCGGCGGAACAGGTTGCGCACGCGCTCCAGGTTGCGGACCTCGGCCAGGCGTTGCCAGCCTGCGGCTTCCAGGGCAGCCCAGTCAGGGTTGCCAGTCAGCTGCAATTGCTTGAGTTCGGCCAGGTCGCGGCAGTACTGCTCGAAGGGCTTCTCCAGCCAGGCCACAGGTAGCGATGGCGTCGGCAGGTACTCGTCGGTCTGGCGCTGCTGGCGTTGCAGCAGGTCGAAGCCCAGGCGCCGGGCCATCGAGGTGTCGCGCTGGCGCCGCACGCGGGCGCCGGCGGTAACGGTTTCGCTCAAGGGCAGGCCCAGGTCGTCCAGTGACAGCCGCAGGCTGGAGGCTTGGGCGGCTGTGGATAACGCCTGGTAATGCTGCGCCGCGATGCGGTTGTAGCAGCAGGGGGCCACGGCCAGTTGTCGGCAACCTTGCTGGCTGGCCAGTTGCATCAGGCGCACATGCAGGTCGCCACAGGCGTGCAGGGCAACCACGCTTTTGTCGCCAGCCAGGTGGCGGGCGCTGTCGTTGGCCATCACATCCTGGTGCACATGCTGCGCCGGCAAGTGGTGGTGCGTGCTCAGGGCCTGGCCGGCGGCGACCAGTTCGGCGTCGTATTCCAGGCAGGTCAGGTGTTGGCCGGGTTGCAGCAGGCGGCGGCCCAGGTGGCCTTTGCCGGAGCACCAGTCCAGCCAGTGGCGAGGCTGTTCGCGAAAGGCCAGGTGGCTGGCGAAGGCTTCGATCTGCTGCCATTTGCGGCCGGGGACGGCTACGTCGAGGCGATGCGCGGCGGGGGGCAGGTCGTTTTCCGGGAGGTTGCCGAGTGCCGAAAGCTGTCGGGCTTGCTGGGCCAGTTGCGGGAACGGGGCGGGCAACGGGGCAGCGGTGGTGTCGGTTTCGGCGTCTGCCAGGGAGCATTGGCGCAGGTGGGCGGCAAGCTCGGGGTGGGCGGTTTCCCAGGCCAGCTGCAGGCTGGTGAAGGGGCGGGGTTTCCACAGCTGCTGGTGCTCGATCAGGAACTGGTCGAGGGCCTGGAAGCGGGTGCTTAGGTGGGGGCTGTGGAGGTGGTTGGGCATGGCAAGGATGTGTGGTGGATTCGAGGGCCTCTTCGCGGGCACGCCCGCTCCCACAGGTATAGCGCCACATTCAAGGTTGGCGCTACACCTGTGGGAGCGGGCGTGCCCGCGAAGCAGTCAGTGAGGTCTCAGCGGCCCTGGCACGCATCCACGCGCAACCAGCGCTCCAGCAGCTTGAAGCCCTGCACCAGCACGAACGAGATCACCAGGTAGAACACCCCGGCGGCAAAGAAGATCTCTACCGGCAGGTAGGTGCGGGCGATGATGGTACGGGCCATGCCAGTCAGTTCCAGCAGGGTCACGGTACTGGCCAAGGCGCTGGCCTTGAGCATCAGGATCACTTCGTTGCTGTACGCCGGCAGGCCGATGCGCGCGGCGCGTGGCAGCATGATGTAGAACAGCGTCTTGCCTCGCGACATGCCCAGCGCCCGCGCCGCCTCGATCTCACCCTTGGGGATCGACTGCAGCGCGCCGCGCAGGATCTCGGCGATGTAGGCAGCAGTGTGCAGGGTCATGGTCAGCACGGTGCACCAGAACGGATCGCGCAGGTACGGCCACAGCGAACTCGAACGCACCGCGTCGAACTGCGCCAGCCCGTAGTAGACCAGGAACAGCTGCACCAGCAGCGGCGTGCCACGGAAGAAGAAGATGTAGCTGAACGGCACCGCGCGCACATACCAGTGGCGCGAGGAGCGGGCGATGCCCAGCGGGATGGCCAGGATCAACCCGGCAACCACCGCGATGGCCACCAGCTCCAGGGTCAGGGTCGCACCCTGGGCCAGGCGTGGCAGCCATTTGATGATGACTTCCCAATTCATTATTCAGCCCTCGCAAAGCCGCGAGCGGCGCGTTTTTCCATGAAGTGCATACCGGTCATGGCAATGATGGTCAGGCTCAGGTAGATGCAGGCCGCGACCATGTAGAAGGTGAACGGCTCTTTGGTCACGGTCACGCCGATTTGTGCGTGGCGCATGATTTCTTCCAGGCCGATCACCGACACCAGGGCGGTGTCCTTCATCAGGATCATGAACAGGTTGCCAAGGCCGGGCAGGGCGATGCGCCACATCTGCGGCAGGATGATCCGCGACAGAATGCGGCCTTTGGACAGGCCAAGCGCCAGGCCAGCTTCACGGTGGCCCTTGGGGATCGCCAGGATGGCGCCACGGAACACTTCGGTGGCGTAGGCGCCGAAGCACAGGCCCAGGGCGATCACGCCCGCAGCGAACGCGCTGAGCTCCAGGCCCGGCATGTTCAGGGCTTCACCGAGGGCGTTCATCAAGCCGACGGTGCCGAAATAGATAAGCAGTACCCACAGCAGTTCGGGCACGCCGCGAACCAGGGTCGAATAGAAGCCACCAAGCCATTGCAGCGGCTTGATCGCGGAAGTCTTGGCCAGGGCGCCGAGCAGGCCCAGGACCAGGCCCAGCAGCAAGGCGCAAAGCGCCAGTTTTACGGTCATCAGGGTGCCGGCCATCATGGCCGGACCGAATCCGTGCAGGTCGATATTCATGGGCAGGTCATTCTAGGGACTGGCGCGCCGCAAGGGCGCGCCGGTCGGGGCGGATCATTCGATGCTGAACGGGAAGTACTTGTCGTTGATCTTCTTGTACGTGCCGTCGGCCTTGATTTCTGCCAGGGCCTTGTTCAGGTCGTCGCGCAGCTTGGTGTCACCCTTGCGCACGGCAATGCCGATCTTGTCGCTGTCCATCACTGGCTCACCCTTGAACTCGAAGTTCGAGCCGTCTTTGCTCTTCAGCCACTCGTACTGCACGTACTTGTCGGCCAGGATGCCGTCGATGCGGCCGGAAACCAGGTCGAGGTAGGCGTTTTCCTGGGTGTCGTACAGTTTGATCTCTACGTCGTTACCGTAGTTGTCTTCCAGCCAGGTGCCAGCCAGGGTGGCGCGCTGGGTACCGATCACCTTGCCCTTGAGCGAGGCCTTGTCAGTCTTGAAGTCGACGTTTTTCGGCGCGATGAACTGCAGCTTGTTGGAGTAGTACGGCTCGGTGAAGTCCACGGCCTGCTTGCGCTCGTCGGTGATCGACAGCGACGACACCAGGAAGTCGAACTTCTTGGCGTTCAAGGCCGGGATGATGCCGTCCCAGTCGGAGGTGACGACCGAGCACTCGACTTTCATCTTGGCGCACAGGGCGTCGCCGATGTCTTTGTCGAAGCCGACTACGTTACCGCTGGCATCCTTGTTGTTGAACGGTGGGTAGGCGGCTTCGATACCCATGCGCAGTTTTTCTGCGGCCAGGGCGTTGGCCGACATCACCAGCGTGGCAGCAGCTGCCAGGAGGAACTTCTTGTAAGTGTGCATGTATTGCTCCGTTAGCGGTGGCTGGACATGAATTGCTTGCAACGCGCCGAGGTCGGGTTCTCGAAGACCTGCTGCGGCGATCCCTGCTCTTCGACCAGGCCCTGGTGCAGGAAGACGACTTCACTGGACACATGGCGGGCAAAGCTCATCTCGTGCGTCACCAGCAGCATGGTACGGCCTTCTTCGGCCAATGCGCGGATAACGTTTAGCACTTCCTGGACCATTTCCGGATCGAGCGCCGAAGTTGGCTCGTCGAACAGGATGACCTTGGGCTTCATGGCCAGGGTACGGGCAATGGCGGCGCGCTGCTGCTGGCCACCGGAAAGCTGGGCGGGGTAGCTGTGACGCTTGTCGTAGATGCCCACCTTGTTCAACAGGGCTTCGGCGGCTTCGATGGCCTCGGCCTTGCTCTGGCCAAGCACGCGGCGTGGCGCCTCGATGATGTTGTCGAGGATCGACATGTGCGGCCACAGGTTGAAGTTCTGGAAGACGAAGCCGATCTCGCTGCGCAGGCGGTTGATCTGGCGGTTGTCGGCGGCGACCAGGTCGCCGTTCTTGGCGGCCTTGAGCTTGAGGGCTTCACCGGCAACCAGGATTTCGCCCTGGTGCGGGTTTTCGAGCAGGTTGATGCAGCGCAGCAGGGTGGATTTGCCGGAGCCGGACGACCCCAGGATGGAGATCACGTCACCGTCGCGTGCGGTCAGCGAAATGCCCTTGAGAATTTCCTGCTCGCCATAGCGTTTGTGCAGATTGCGGATTTCCAGCGCGGGCGTGGCCTGAGCCATGTGCGGTCCTCATGTGTACGGGTGCGTTCCCAGCTGTTGGCGGCCTTCCTGGCGTGCGCCACGCTAGCATAGCGGCATTATCACGGCCAACAGGGTCGCTGGGGACTTGGGGCGCTGGTGGGGCAGTTTGTCGCATCGTTGCAGCGCAACGTCGCGCGGATGTCCGCGAAGGTGTCGCCCAGCACCAGAGCCTTGATGAAAAAAGGCGCGATGGTGCCAGCTTTGGCCCGCTCATGGAAGCGGTTTTAGACCTTTCGCGGGCCCGCCCGCTCCCACAGGTTCTTTAAAAGGCTCAAATGGTTGCACCTGACCTGTGGGGGCGGGCATGCCCGCGAATGGGGGCGGCCAGGTCTTTGGGTTGTACCTCTAGGTTGCACTTTTTTGCATTGCAGCGGTGCACAAGGTGTTACCTGGGAGCACCTTTGGTGCGTTTGTAAGTGGGTATTTCAGTAATCCGATGATTTGGTGGCCTTTCGGTCAGCCGTTGGCCGAAAGCCCTCCAAACCGCATGCTAAAAGGGCTACCGACTTTTCTGACGAATGTATTCAGCACATGGCGCGCTTATTGCCAGTAGGAAACCGCCGATTGCAGCGACGCCCAGGTCAACCCCAGGCGCGCTCCGTAACCGCAGTCGGAGTGGTCCACTCCTTACAAAGGTAGTTTCAATGAGCGGTAACAATTCCAATGACCTCGCTCAGGGGCTCAAACAACGGCATGTGACCATGCTGTCCATCGCTGGCGTCATCGGTGCCGGCCTTTTCGTTGGCTCCGGCCACGCCATCGCTGCTGCCGGCCCAGCCGTGCTGCTGGCTTACGCTGCCGCCGGCACGCTGGTCGTGCTGGTCATGCGCATGTTGGGTGAAATGGCGGTCGCCTCGCCTGACACCGGTTCGTTCTCTACCTATGCCGACCGCGCCATCGGACGCTGGGCCGGTTTCACCATTGGCTGGCTGTACTGGTGGTTCTGGGTACTGGTAATTCCGCTGGAGGCCAACGCCGCCGCAGCCATCCTGCATGCCTGGTTCCCTGCGGTCGACCTGTGGGCGTTCTCCCTGGTCATCACCTTGGCGCTGACCCTGACCAACCTGTGCAGCGTGAAGAACTACGGCGAGTTCGAGTTCTGGTTCGCTCTGCTGAAGGTGCTGGCGATCATCGGCTTCATCTCTGTGGGTTGTGCTGCCTTGTTCGGCTTTGTGCCGAGCAGCCAGGTAAGCGGTGCCAGCCACCTGTTCGACACCCAGGGCTTCATGCCTAACGGCCTGGGCGCGGTGCTGGCAGCCATGCTGACCACCATGTTCTCGTTCATGGGTACCGAAATCGTTACCATCGCCGCTGCCGAGTCGAAGGACCCGGGCAAGCAGATCAGCCGCGCCACCAACTCGGTGATCTGGCGTATCTGCCTGTTCTACCTGGTGTCGATCTTCCTGGTCGTAGCCCTGGTACCGTGGAACGACCCGGCCCTGGCCGAGACCGGTTCCTACCAGACTGTGCTGAGCCGCATCGGCGTGCCGAATGCCAAGCTGATCGTCGACATCGTCGTGCTGATCGCCGTGACCAGCTGCCTGAACTCGGCGCTGTACACCTCGTCGCGCATGCTGTTCTCGCTGAGCAAGCGTGGTGACGCCCCGGCCATTGCCCAGCGCACCACCAAGTCGGCTACCCCGCATGTGGCGGTTCTGCTGTCCACTGCAGCGGCGTTCCTCTGTGTGTTCGCCAACTTCGTGGCCCCGGCCCAGGTGTTCGAGTTCCTGCTGGCCAGCTCTGGTGCCATTGCGCTGCTGGTGTACCTGGTGATTGCCGTGTCGCAGCTGCGCATGCGCGCCCAGCGTGAGGCCCGTGGCGAGAAGATCACCTTCAAGATGTGGCTGTTCCCGGGCCTGACCTGGGCGACCATTGCCTTCATCATTGCCATTCTGGTGGTAATGGCGCTGCGTGAGGACCACCGTGCCGAAATCATCGCGACCGCACTGCTGAGCATCGGTGTGGTGGCGGCTGGCTTGCTGGTGCACCGCAAGCGTGAAGCTGCCGGGAGGGTGGCGCTGGATAACTGATCCGCGCTGGCTGAAATGAAAAGGCCGCGTCCTGTGAAGGGCGCGGCCTTTTTTGTTGCCTGTTCCGGCTCTTTCGCGGGCTTGCCCGCTCCCACAGGGACGGCATTGCCTTTAAGCCTGGGGTGTACCTGTGGGAGCCGGCTTGCCGGCGATAGGGCCCGGGCAGGCTACACAGCCCTGTCAGCCAAATTGCTTCTGCTGCTGTTGCTGCTTGGCAACCAGCTCCGAAGCCGCCACGTAGGCGGCCTGGAACTCATCGCTCTCCAGCCAGGCCATGGTGGCTTCTTCGTCGGCCCCATCCAGCCATTTGCGGTAGGCATTGAACACCAGCACGATGTAATCGGTGGCGTGTTCTTCCTTGTGTCCCTTGAGCACAAGGGCCAGCAGCGGGTCTACCAGGAACACCGAAATCATCGGTACCAGGCCGCCTTCCTGGGCTTCCTTCATCTTCTTGAACAGCGGGTCGTAGCTGCCCGACTCCATGGCCTTGTTGTACACCTGCTCGATGCTGGCGCTGTCACCGGCACTGGCCTTGACCGCCTGGCCGCTGCGTACCATGCGGTTCTGCTTGGCCTTGCTGGCGGCGCGCTTGGCGCGTTTCTGTTGCTTGGTTGGGGTGGCCATGGTGAATCCTTGGTGGGGCGGAATTTGCGCGTATTGAAGCGCAGCAGGCACGCCGATTCAACTGGCCTGCGGCTCTGCCTCATCTTCCTCGAAGCCGCGGGACGCTCGCCCGACCAGTAGCGCATCCGGCGCATGCGCCACGCTGCGGTCCTTGCCCGGGTAGTCCAGCGAATGCAGGAAGTACCGGATGCAATTGATCCGCGCACGCTTCTTGTCATCGGACTTGATCACCGTCCAAGGTGCATCGGCCGTGTCGGTATGGAAGAACATCGCCTCCTTGGCTGCGGTGTAGTCCTCCCACTTGTCCAGCGACTTGATGTCGATGGGGGACAGCTTCCAGTGTTTGAGCGGGTCGTCCCGGCGCGAGATGAAGCGGCGCAGCTGCTCTTCGCGGTTCACCGAGAACCAGAACTTGAACAACAGGATGCCGCTGTTGCACAGCATGCGCTCCAACTCCGGCGCCTGGCGCATGAACTCCAGGTACTGCAGTGGCGAGCAGAAATCCATCACCTTCTCGACACCGGCGCGGTTGTACCAGGAGCGGTCGAAGAACACCATTTCACCTGCCGTGGGCAGATGTTGGATGTAGCGCTGGAAGTACCACTGGCCTTTTTCCTGCTCGGAAGGCTTCTCCAGGGCCACGATGCGCGCGCCGCGTGGGTTGAGGTGCTCCATGAACCGCTTGATGGTGCCGCCCTTGCCTGCGGCATCGCGCCCTTCGAACAGGATCACCACGCGCTGGCCGGTTTCCTTCACCCAGCTCTGTACCTTCAGCAACTCGATCTGCAGCGCATGCTTGGCCTTCTCGTAGTCCTGGCGACGCATGCGGGTGCGGTACGGGTAGCTGGTGGGCAAGCGGGCCGAGGTGCTGTCTTCGTTGCTGCCCTTGGGGGCGGTGGCGACTTCCAGTGCAGCAGGTTGCTGGCTGATGCTGGTGATCGTCGGCTCCGGCTTGCGCTGGCGTGGGCGGCGCGTGCGGGCTGGGGTGATGGCGGGCTCGCTGGGGGCGGGGAGCAGGAGGGGGGATTCTTCGCTCATGGAGGTCCTTGCGGGTCGAGTCGGATGTCCGTCTTCGATTGTGAAGGTGAGCGAGTGATAGCTATTTGATGTCTATCAATGAGACGTGAGGGGATTTGAGGATTGAAGCTGTTGGATTATGAAAATTCACAGACAACAAAAAACCCGCACTAGGCGGGTTTCTTGTTGTCGCTTCGGGTAACTTTGCAACCACCAGAAGCTTGAAGGTGGTGCCCAGAGACGGAGTCGAACCGCCGACACGAGGATTTTCAATCCTCTGCTCTACCGACTGAGCTATCTGGGCGACGAGGTGAATTAAATAGACTTTCAGACCGCTCGTCAACGACTTTTTGAAAAAATTTTAAATTAATTCCGTCGCTTACGTTCCGTGGGGTCATTCCGAGGGTGGAACGTAGCCTTCCGCCTGGGCGTATTCTTCGCCGGCGAAAAACTTGTCCATCTCGCCCTGGAGGAATTTGCGGTCCTCGGCGTTCATCATGTTCAGGCGCTTTTCGTTGATCAGCATGGTCTGGTGCTTCTGCCAGTCAGCCCAGGCTTTCTGCGAGATGTGTTCGAAGATGTCCTGGCCCTTGGCGCCGGGGTAGGGCGGGCGCTCCAGGCCTGGCAGTTCTTCTTTGTACTTGCGGCACATCACGGTGCGGGTCATCGGGCGTCTCCTGCAATCAGTTCGTCGGCCGCGCGTTTGAGCAGCTTTTTCACCGGGGCGGCGAGGCCCAGGCGCGGCGGGGTGGCGAGGTTATACCAGAGCCAGTCGGCCTCGGCCACGTGCTGGCCGACCGGGTCGACGCGCACCAGCCAGGGCTCGATCGCCAGCTGGAAGTGGCTGAAGGTATGGGTCAGGCCGTCCATGGCGCGGCTGTCAGCCAGGCGCAGGCCGTGCTGGTAGGCCAAGTCGTCGAGCTGGGCAATGTCGTCCAGTTCCGGCAGGCTCCACAAACCACCCCACAGGCCGCTGGACGGGCGACGGTAAAGCAGGATGGCGCCTTCGTGGTTGGCCAGCAGCGGCATCAGCGTGCGGCGTTGCGGCAGTGCCTTGCGCGGCTTGGGCTCGGGGTAGCGGGTTTCTTCACCGTGCAGGTGCGCTTCGCAGCCGCGCTGCAGCGGGCAGATCAGGCAGCTGGGCTTGCTGCGGGTGCACAGCGTGGCACCCATGTCCATCATAGCCTGGGTGTAGTGGTTGGCGCGCTGCTGTGGGGTAAAGCGTTCGGCCGTGGCCCACAGCTGGTTGGCCACCTTGGGCTCGCCGGGGTAGCCGGCCTGGGCGGTGTAGCGGGCGAGCACGCGCTTGACGTTGCCGTCGAGGATCGGTGCGCGGATGCCCATGCTGATACTGGCGATGGCGCCGGCGGTGGAGCGACCGATGCCGGGCAGTTCGGTGAGCTGCTCGACACTGCGCGGGAATTCGCCGCCATGCTGTTCGACCACGATCTTCGCGGCCTTTTGCAGGTTGCGTGCCCGGGTGTAGTAACCCAGGCCTGTCCACAGGTGCAGTACCTCGTCCTCCGGCGCCTCGGCCAGGGCCTGCACGGTCGGCAGGGCCTGCATGAAGCGGTCGAAGTAGTTGAGCACGGTGCTGACCTGGGTCTGCTGCAACATGATTTCCGACACCCACACCCGGTACGGGTTGATGCCCTGTTGCCAGGGCAGGTCGTGCCGACCGTGTTCGTCATACCAATCCAGCACTGCGCTGGAGAACTGCTCGGGGCTCATCGCTTGAACAGCCCCTTGAGCGCGTCTTTCAATTCCGGGCTCACTTTGTCTCCGAGTTTTTCATCGATCTTGTCTTGCAGACGGTTGCCGGCCACCTTGGCGGCAACCTTGCCCAGGCCGTCCTGGTCCAGGCGGCAGGCTTTGGCGCCCAGCTCCAGCGGGCCGCGGCAACGCAGCGGTATTTCGACACCCACATAGCGCTCGTTGACCTGGCAGGCCGGGTCCGGCATGGCGCGCTGGTCGCCTTCGACGACCACGCCAACGTTGTAGTCCATGCCCAGTACGCGCAGGTCGAGGTCACCATGGCCATTGACGGTCAGGCCCGGAATGCGCGCCTTGAGGTCCGGGTTGTTGGCAACGCCATTGCGTACTACCAGGCTGCCACGCAGTTCCTGGAACGGGGTGTCCTTGCCGCGAGGCTCGCCGGTGAGCGATTTGCGGTTCAGCGTGGCGATGGCCTTGCACAGCTGCTGTTCCAGGTTGGCATTGACCAGCACGCCATCGTTGATGACGAAGTTGGCGTTGCCGTTGAGGGTATCGACCAGGGCCTTCTGGCTGTTGCCGGTGGCGGTCAGGTCGCTGGTCAGGGTCAGCAGGCCTTTGACCGGTGGCGTCTGTTCCTTGCCCTCGGTCTTGATGAAGTGTTCCACCGGCACCCGTTGGATGCTGGTGTTGACGCCCAGCTGCGGCACGGCAGGGCGCACATCGACCGTGCCCTTGGCCTCGAAGGTGCCGTTGTACAGTTCACCGCGCAGGGTTTGCAGGGTCAGCAGGCCGCCCTGGCCGATCGCCTTGAGCTGGGCGTCTTCGATCGGCAGTTTGTCCAGGGTCAGCGAACCGAAGGCCAGGTCGGCTTGCAGGTCGAGGGCGCGCAGGCGGTCGACCGGCAGCAGCTTGTCGTCGCTCCAGGCGACCTGGGTCGGGGCGTTGGGGAGTGGCGTGGTGCCAGGGCCGGCGACCGCGGTGGCTTCCTGTTGCTTGACCTCGGCCTGACGCGCGGCGGTGGCGCCCTTGGCCTCTTCACTCTTGGCCGGCAGGTAGCGGTCGGCGTTGAAGGTGTCGCCCTTGAGCTGCAGGCGCAGGGCCTGTTTGGCGAAGTCTTCGACGGCCACGCGGCCAGTGAAGGTGCTGTCGTCCAGCTTCACCGCCAGGTCTTCCAGGGCCAGGCTGTTCGGCGTGCCCTGCAGGCGGGTGACCATTTCCAGCTTGGCGAAGGCCGCCGGGTCGTTGGTGGCCGGCAGCGGGCGGCCGATGCTGTCGAGGAAGGTGCGCAGGTCGAACTGGGCGATGGACAGGCCGCCGCTCAGCTGCGGTGCCTTGTCCAGGTCTCGCAGGTTCAGCTCGCCCAGGGCGCGCAGCTGGTTGGCCGAGACTTTCAGGCCGTTCCACGAGGCGACATTGGCGGCCAGGTCGACCAGCAATTGGCCTTGGGCGGCGAAGGTCACGGTCTTGCCGCCGGTGGGCTCACCCGAGGTTTCGCCCGACAGGCGCATGTCTTCGAAGTTGTAGCGCTTGAGCTTGCGGTCGAAGCGCAGCTCGCCGGCCAGTTCGGTGCGGGCCTTGATGTTCGGCTGGCTGGCGCTGAGGAAGGCGCTGGCCTTGAGTGGAATGTTCGCCCCTTCGTGGACTGGGCCGGTGCTCAGCTGGATGCTTTCGGCGCTGTAGCTCTGGCCGGTCTTGGCATCGGTGTATTGCACGCGGGCGTTGTTCACGGTCAGGCTGTCGATGTCCAGCTTGACGGCGCGTTCATTGCTGGCGACTGGTGCCGACGCCTGTTCGGCCGGTGCCTGGGCTGGAGCACTGGCCTGCCCATCGGCACTGGCGCCGTTCTGCGTGGGCAGCGGCTTGCCGATGTCTTCCCAGTTGCCATGGCCCTGTTCGTCACGGGCCAGGGTCAGGTTCAGGCCCTCGACGCGCACGTCGCTCATCTGCACTTCGCGGCGCAGCAGTGGCAGCACACGTACAGAAAGCCCGAGCATCTGCAGGTCGGCGAAGGGCTCCTTGGGTTTGTTCAAGGTGGCGATGCTCGCATCGTGCAACTCCAGGCCCAGCCACGGGAACAGACTCCAGCCAATGTCACCGTTGAGGGTCAGCTCGACGTGAGCCTTGTCACGTGCCAGCTGGCGAATCTCGTCTTTGTAGTCGTTGGGATCGAAGAGGTGGGTCAGGGCGAAGCCCAGCGCCACGATGATCAGCAGCAACCCGAGAAGCCCAAGTCCCAGGATTTTGCCGAACGCTTTCATGGGCGAGTCCTTGTAGTCCGTTTTTGAAATTCAAGCGCCAGAGTATAGCGCCGCAGTGGTTACCCCTGCGTATTCGACTAGAGATACGGGGCATTTCCTACGCGTACAGCAGATGGTACGGCTTTCGACAGCCATGATTTTGTCAGTTCCGAATGTGTGGCCTGTACTGGCCCTATCGTCGGCAAGCCAGCTCCCACAGGGATCCCGCTGTCCCCGAGGTCGGTGGGGCACTTGTGGGAGCTGGCTTGCCGGCGATAGGGCCGGTATAGGCAACATGACCGTTTCAGCCGAGCAAAAATTAACGATATCAGATTGCTTTCACGCTACTTGATACTGCTACCCTTGCGCCGCTTTGCCTGCACCCTCCCTATAAGAAGGATCTGATCCATGAGCAGTACCGTCGCGGCGGGGACCTTGGCCAGTGCGCCGGGCTTCCTGTCGAAGGAGCGCATCATCGCCCGTCCGGGCTTCAACCGCTGGCTGGTCCCACCGGCCGCCCTTGCCATCCACCTGTGCATCGGCATGGCCTATGGCTTCTCGGTGTTCTGGCTGCCGCTGTCGCAAGCCCTAGGCATCACCGCCCCGGTCGCCTGCGCGGCGGACATGGGCTTCATGGCCCGTATGTTCAGCGCCGAATGCGATTGGCCGATTTCCATGCTGAGCTGGATCTACACCCTGTTCTTCGTCTTCCTCGGTTGCTCGGCGGCCGTGCTGGGTGGTTGGCTGGAACACGCCGGCCCGCGCAAGGCCGGCCTGGTGTCGGCGCTGTGCTGGTGCGGTGGCATGCTGATTTCGGCGATTGGCGTGAAAACCCATCAGCTGTGGCTGATGTGGCTGGGTTCCGGCGTAATCGGGGGTATCGGCCTGGGCCTGGGCTACATCTCGCCGGTGTCGACCTTGATCAAGTGGTTCCCGGACAAGCGCGGCATGGCCACCGGCATGGCGATCATGGGCTTCGGTGGCGGGGCCATGGTCGGTGCACCACTGGCCACCGCGCTGATGGGCCATTTCGGCAATGCGCAGGAAGTGGGCGTGTGGCAGAGCTTCGTCGTCATGGCGGCGATCTACTTCGTGTTCATGACCGCCGGTGCCCTGGCGTATCGCGTACCGCCAACCGGCTGGAAGCCCGAAGGCTGGAGCGCCCCAGTGAAGAAAGCTGGCAACACCATGGTCACCGACCGCCACGTTCACGTCAGCGTGGCCTGGAAGACCCCGCAGTTCGCGCTGATCTGGCTGGTGCTGTGCCTGAACGTGTCGGCGGGTATCGGCATCCTCGGCATGGCTTCGCCGTTGCTGCAGGAAGTGTTCGCCGGCAAGCTGCTGGGCAACGGGCTGAGCTTCAGCGAGCTGAACAGCGCCCAGTTGGCGCAGATTGCCGCGATCGCCGCCGGCTTCACTGGCCTGCTGAGCCTGTTCAACATCGGCGGGCGGTTCTTCTGGGCGTCGTTCTCGGACTACATTGGCCGCAAGAACACCTATTTCGCCTTCTTTGCCTTGGGCGTGGGCTTGTACAGCCTGGTACCGAACATGGGGCACCTGGGTAACGTGGCGCTGTTCGTGGCGGCGTTCTGCATAATCCTGTCGATGTACGGTGGTGGTTTTGCCACGGTACCGGCCTACCTGGCCGACCTCTTCGGCACGCAGATGGTCGGCGCAATTCATGGCCGCCTGCTGACTGCCTGGGCGGCGGCGGGGGTGCTGGGGCCGGTGCTTATCACCTACCTGCGCGAGTACCAATTGGCGGCCGGGGTGGAGCGTGCGGCTGCTTATGACATGACCCTGTACATCCTCGCCGGCCTGCTGGTGCTGGGCTTTGTCTGCAACATGCTGGTACGACCGGTGGCCGACAAGCACTTCATGAGCGATGCCGAACTGGCTGCCGAGCGGGCGTTGAGCCATGACAAGGGCGCCGACGGGGCGCGCTCGCTGGAGTGGAAAGCGGCGCCGGGCAGCCTGCCGCTGGTGCTGCTGGCCTGGGCTGTGGTGGTCGTGCCGTTGGCCTGGGGCGTTTGGATTACCCTGCAGAAGACGGCTGTGCTGTTCCATTGATCAGTGGTAAAACCGGCTGACTTTGCTGGCTGTACTGGCCCTATCGCCGGCAAGCCAGCTCCCACAGGTATGCCACAGGCCTGGAAGATTGTGAGGCCCCTGTGGGAGCTGGCTTGCCGGCGATGGGCTGCAAAGCAGCCCCAAGCCATGCGGTTGTATAGACCTGTAACGGTATCCAGCCTGCGTAATTCCTCGTTTTGCCATATGTCATCCGCGTTTCAAGCCGGCGCGTTCTAGGCCTATAATGAAGCCCTTTTCGCCTAATGATTTTGCGGAGCTGGTGATGGTCGAACGTAAGGCTTCCGTCGAGCGCAATACCCTGGAAACCCAGGTCAAGTGCTCGATCAACCTCGATGGCAGTGGCAAGGCCCGATTCGATATCGGTGTGCCTTTCCTTGAACACATGCTGGACCAGATTGCCCGCCATGGGCTGATCGATCTGGATATCGAGTGCAAGGGTGACACGCATATCGACGATCACCATACCGTCGAAGACGTCGGCATCACCCTGGGCATGGCATTTGCCCAGGCCATCGGTGACAAGAAGGGCATCTTCCGCTACGGCCACGCCTATGTGCCGCTGGACGAAGCGCTGTCGCGCGTGGTCATCGACTTCTCCGGTCGCCCGGGCCTGCAGATGCATGTGCCGTACACCCGCGCCAGCGTCGGTGGCTTCGATGTCGACCTGTTCCAGGAGTTCTTCCAGGGCTTCGTCAACCACGCCCTGGTCACCCTGCACATCGACAACCTGCGTGGCCACAACACCCACCACCAGATCGAGACCGTGTTCAAGGCTTTCGGCCGCGCCCTGCGCATGGCCATTACCCTCGACGAGCGCATGGCCGGGCAGATGCCTTCCACCAAAGGGTGCCTGTAAATGCAGACGGTAGCCGTAATCGACTATGGCATGGGCAACTTGCACTCGGTGGCCAAGGCGCTCGAGCATGTAGGTGCTGGCAAGGTACTGGTCACCAGTGATGCCACGGTCATCCGCGAAGCCGACCGCGTGGTATTCCCGGGCGTGGGCGCGATTCGCGACTGCATGGCAGAAATCCGCCGCCTGGGCTTCGACAGCCTGGTGCGTGAAGTCAGCCAGGACCGCCCGTTCCTCGGCATCTGCGTGGGTATGCAGGCACTGCTCGACCACAGCGAAGAAAACGACGGTGTCGACTGTATCGGCCTGTTCCCCGGCCAGGTTCGCTTCTTCGGCAAAGACCTGCAGGAAGACGGCGAGCACCTGAAGGTGCCGCACATGGGCTGGAACGAAGTCGGCCAGACCAACGACCACCCGCTGTGGCACGACATCCCCGACCGTGCGCGGTTCTACTTCGTGCACAGCTATTACATCAATGCCGGCAAGCCGGCCCAGGTGGTCGGTCGCGGCCATTACGGTGTCGATTTCGCCGCTGCACTGGCCGATGGCTCGCGCTTTGCCGTGCAGTTCCACCCGGAGAAGAGCCATACCCATGGCCTGCAGCTGCTGCAGAACTTCGTCGCCTGGGACGGGCGCTGGTAAATGAGCAGGTCGAAGACCAAGGCCCCGGCCATCACCCTGGCCCCCGAGCAGGAGCGCGAAGCGCTGCACACGCTCAAGCGCTTCCTCGAAGACCGTTTCGAGCTGGAGCTGGGGTCGTTCGAAGTGGCCGAAGTCCTCGAACTGTTCAGCAAAGAAATTGCACCCCTTTACTACAACAGGGCGATTGCCGATGTTCAGCTGCACCTCAAGGAGCGGTTCGAGAGCATCGAAAGCGATCTGTGGGCGCTCGAGAAGCCCTGAAACCCCAAGAACAGACAGGTTCCCAAGATGCTGATTATCCCCGCTATCGATCTGAAGGACGGTGCCTGCGTGCGCCTGCGCCAGGGCCGCATGGAAGACTCCACGGTATTTTCCGACGACCCGGTGAGCATGGCCGCCAAGTGGGTCGAGGGTGGCTGCCGCCGCCTGCACCTGGTCGACCTCAACGGCGCCTTCGAAGGCCAGCCGGTCAACGGTGAAGTGGTCACCGCCATTGCCAAGCGCTACCCGACCCTGCCGATCCAGATCGGCGGTGGCATCCGCTCGCTGGAAACCATCGAGCACTACGTCAAGGCTGGCGTCAGCTACGTGATCATCGGCACCAAGGCGGTCAAGCAGCCAGAGTTCGTTGCCGAAGCGTGCAAGGCCTTCCCGGGCAAGGTCATCGTTGGCCTGGACGCCAAGGACGGCTTCGTCGCCACCGACGGCTGGGCGGAAGTAAGCTCTGTGCAGGTCATCGACCTGGCCAAGCGTTTCGAGGCCGATGGCGTCTCGGCGATCGTCTACACCGACATCGCCAAGGACGGCATGATGCAGGGCTGCAACGTGCCGTTCACCAAGGCGCTGGCAGAAGCTACCTCGATCCCGGTGATCGCCTCGGGCGGCATCCACAACCTGGGCGACATCAAGGCCCTGCTGGACGCCAAGGCCCCGGGCATCATCGGCGCCATCACCGGCCGTGCCATCTACGAAGGCACCCTCGATGTCGCCGAGGCCCAGGCCTTCTGCGACAACTACCAAGGCTGAGGACTGAACCATGGCACTGGCCAAGCGCATCATCCCTTGCCTGGACGTGGACAACGGCCGGGTGGTCAAGGGCGTCAAGTTCGAGAACATCCGTGATGCCGGCGACCCGGTGGAAATCGCCCGTCGCTACGACGAGCAAGGTGCCGACGAAATCACCTTCCTCGACATCACTGCCAGCGTCGACGGCCGCGACACCACCCTGCATACCGTCGAGCGCATGGCCAGCCAGGTGTTCATCCCGCTGACCGTGGGCGGTGGCGTGCGCACCGTGCAGGACATCCGCAACCTGCTCAATGCCGGTGCCGACAAGGTCTCGATCAACACGGCCGCGGTGTTCAACCCAGAGTTTGTCGGCGAGGCCGCGGACCGTTTCGGTTCGCAGTGCATCGTCGTCGCCATTGATGCCAAGAAGGTGTCCGGGCCGGGCGAAGAACCACGCTGGGAAATCTTCACCCACGGCGGGCGTAAGCCGACCGGGCTGGATGCCGTTGAATGGGCGAAGAAGATGGAAGGCCTGGGTGCTGGCGAGATCCTGCTGACCAGCATGGATCAGGACGGCATGAAGAACGGCTTCGACCTGGGTGTTACCCGTGCGATCAGTGATGCGCTGGGTATTCCGGTGATTGCCTCGGGCGGTGTGGGTAACCTGCAGCACTTGGCTGACGGCATTCTGGAAGGGCATGCCAGTGCGGTGCTGGCTGCCAGTATCTTCCACTTTGGTGAGTACACGGTGCCGGAAGCCAAGGCCTATATGGCTTCGCGCGGGATTGTCGTTCGCTGACAGAATGCCGGGAGGGCTTTGCCCTCCATTCGCAGCACAAGGCTGCTCCTACAAGGTTACGCGGTCCTTTGTAGGAGCAGCCTTGTGTCGCGAAAGGGCCGCAAAGCGGCCCCAATGGCATCAGCCGTGGTTCTTGCCGAGCAATGCGTGATAAAGCTCGGTATCCCCAAGTATCCCCACCACCTTGTCGTTATCCTGCAACACCAGCTTGTTGCCGGTCTGATAACGAATCTGCAGCGCCTCGCGCATGCCGATATCGGCATTTACCAACGTTGGGCGGCGGCCCAGCAGCTCCACATCCTGCCCTGGTGCCCAGTTTTGCAGGTCAAGCCCGTTCTGCCCCTGGCGTGCGCGCTTGATCGAGCCGCCTTCGCCAAGGTCCAGCCACGAGTCGATGCCGGGGTCCAGGCACACCGAACCGTTCACCCGCTTGCAGTTGTCCAGGCTGCGCATCAGGCTGCGCCCGCACAGCACGTTCAGTGGGTTGGTATGGGCGACAAAGGTACGCACATACTCGTCGGCCGGGTTGAGCACGATCTCTTCCGGCTTGCTGTACTGGATGATCCGCCCGTCCTTCATGATGGCGATGCGGCTACCCAGTTTCAGCGCCTCGTCCAGGTCGTGGCTGACGAACACGATGGTCTTGCTCAGCTTGGCCTGCAGGCCAAGCAACTCGTCCTGCAGGCCCTGGCGGATCAGCGGGTCCAGTGCCGAGAACGGTTCGTCCATCAGCAGGATGTCGGCATCCATCGCCAGCGCCCGGGCCAGGCCCACGCGCTGCTGCATGCCGCCAGACAGTTCGTCCGGCTTCTTGTTGCGCCACTGGGTCAGGCCCACCAGTTCGAGCTTCTCGTCTACCAGCTTGCGCCGTTCCTTCTCGGGGCGGCCCTGCATTTCCAGGCCAAAGCTGATGTTCTCGCGCACCGTCAGCCAGGGCATCAGGGCGAATTTCTGGAACACCATGGCAATGCGCTTGGTGCGCATCATCTTCAGTTCGGCCGGGGTGCAGTGGGCAATATCGATGTGCTTGCCTTCGTGCTCGACGAACAGCTTGCCGCGGCTGACGGTGTTGAGGCCGTTGATGCAGCGCAGCAAACTCGACTTGCCCGAGCCGGACAGGCCCATCAGCACGCAGATCTCGCCCTTCTGGATATCCAGGTTGGCCTTCTCGACACCCACCACCAGGCCGGTCTGCTTGAGAATCTGCTCGCGTGTCTGGCCTTGGTCGAGCAGTGCCAGCGCTTCGCGCGGCTTGTTGGAGAAGATGACGTCGACGTCTTCGAAACGAATGATGCTCATGCTTCACCCCTTACCGGCAGGTCCGGTTGCTTGCAGATACGGTCGAGCATGATCGCCAGCAGCACGATTGCCAGGCCCGCTTCGAAGCCCAGGGAAATATCGGCGGTGTTCAGTGCGTTGACCACAGGTTTGCCCAGGCCGTCAGCGCCGACCAGGGCGGCGATCACCACCATCGATAGCGACAGCATGATGCACTGGGTAACGCCGGCGGCGATGCTTGGCATCGCGTGCGGCAGTTCGATACGGGTGAGCAGCTGGCGCCGTGAGCAGCCAAAGGCCTTGCCGGCATCCATCAGCTCCTGCGGGACGTCGCAGATGCCCAGATAGGTCAGACGGATCGGGGCGGCGATGGCAAACACCACTGTCGAGATCAGCCCCGGCACCACACCCAGGCCGAACAGGGTCAGGGTGGGGATCAGGTAGACGAAGGTAGGTACCGTCTGCATCAGGTCGAGTACCGGGCGCATGGCGGTATAGAACATCGGTTTGTGCGCGGCGACGATGCCCAGTGGCACGCCGATGGCCACGCAAACCACCGTGGCGAAGGTGACCTGCGCCAGGGTTTCCATGGTTTCCTGCCAGTAACCCAGGTTGAGGATCAGCAGGAACGACAGGGCGACGAATGCGGTCAGCGCCCACTTGCGCTGGATGAAATGCGCCAGGGCGGCGAACAGAGCGATGAGCACGAACGGATTGAAGAAAGTCAGGGCACTGGTTACGCCATGGATCATGAACTCCAGGCCTTGCGCGATGGCGTCGAAGTAATTCGCGCCGTTCTGGGTCAGCCACTCGACGAACGACGCGATGTACTGGCCCAGGGGTATTTTCTGATCGATAAGCATGATAGCGAGCTTCCACCTGCATAGATTGAACTCAACCCGGGGCAGGCACGGTCCTGCCCCGAGGTAGCGCTATTGCGTATTTCGTTATTGCGTCAGCTTGGCCTTGGCCGCCTCAAGGCCGGGTTTGCCATCCACGGTGGTTACGCCGGCCAGCCAGGCATCCAGTTTGCCAGGGTTGTCCTTGAGCCACTTCTTGGCAGCCGCCTCGGGTTTCATCTTGTCGTCCAGGACATAGCCCATCATGGTGCTTTCATCCTTGAGCTCGAACGACAGGTTCTTCAACAGCTGGCCAACGTTGCTGCATTCCTGCACATAGCCCTTGCGGGTGTTGGTCAATACGGTCGCCTTGCCGAAGTCGGGGCCGAAGAATTCGTCTCCGCCGGTCAGGTACTGCATCTTGAAGCGGGTGTTCATCGGGTGCGGTTCCCAGCCGAGGAACACGATGGCCTCGCCGCGTTTCTGCGCGCGGTCGACCTGCGACAGCATGCCGGCCTCGCTGGACTGAACGATCTTGAATCCGGCGTCCTTCAGGCCGAAGGCGTTCTTGTCGATCATGCTCTGGATGGTGCGGTTGCCATCGTTGCCGGGCTCGATGCCGTAGATCTTGCCGTCCAGTTCCTGCTTGAACTTGGGAATGTCGCTGAAATCCTTCAGGCCCTTGTCATACAGCGCCTGGGGCACGGCCAGGGTGTACTTGGCGTTTTCCAGGTTGGCGCGCACGGTTTCCACGGTGCCGGCGTCGCGATACTGCTTGATGTCGTTCTCCATGGTCGGCATCCAGTTGCCGAGAAACACGTCCAGGTCCTTGCCGGTGGCCAGCGACTTGTAGGTCACCGGTACCGAGATCATGGTGGTGTGGGTCTTGTAACCCAGTGCTTCGAGCACAACGCTGGTGGTCGCGGTGGTGACCGTGATGTCGGTCCAGCCGACATCCGAGAACCGTACCGTCTTGCATTGCTCGGGTTCGGCGGCCTGGGCCAGCAAAGGCGCGGACAGCAACGCAACCAGCAATAGCGAGGGTGAACCTTTCATGGATGGACTCCTGTGATTTTGTCTTCGGGTTCGCGTGGGTCGCCGGGCTTTCTCAGGGTCCGGTCGACCAGGCCTGCAGAGGGCAGGATGCGTGGCCGTGCTTTACGAGTCGCTTTCGATAATCCTCCAGCGCCGTGCAATCGCCTACTGGTGGGGTCGTAACCAGTACGGAACGGGTCGTATCCAGTATGGGCGATGTCGTTTATGGATTTTTCCACCCCCTCAGCCGCATTTTTACGTCACCAGGCCGCCGTAAAGCGGCGTGGCAACGGTAGCTCCCCGGTTGAAAACAGCGCGGCGCTGCTGGACAAAAGTACGTCGGTTGCAGACGGCGAGGGGGTTGGTAAAAGCCCGATGATGCGTGCATTCAAGGCGGCCCGCTGCTTCAGCCTAGCAGTTGCCCCGCCCTGCGCATGGCGCGCAGAGACAAGCCCAGCAAGAGGTGATTCGACAATGGCCATCAGCGTGTTCGACCTGTTCAAGATCGGTGTCGGGCCCTCCAGCTCCCACACCGTAGGCCCCATGCGTGCTGGCGCCCTGTTCGTCCAGGGCCTGCGCGAACGCGGCGAGCTGGAACGTGTGAAGCGGATCGAAGTGCGCCTGTATGGCTCGCTGTCGGCCACAGGTGTGGGGCACGGCACCGACAATGCCACCATCATGGGCTTGATGGGTGAATGGCCTGACGCCATCGACCCGACCCAGATCGTGCCGCGTATAGCCGACCTGCGCGAAACCAACACCCTGCAGCTGGACAGCCGCCTGCCCATCGAATTCGTCTGGGCCCGCGACATGCTGTTGCTGGACGAGAATTTGCCGTACCACCCCAACGCCATGACCCTGGTTGCCGAAGGCGAACAGGGCGAGCTGCACCGCGACACCTACTACTCGGTGGGTGGCGGCTTCGTGGTCGATGCCGCCCAGGCCGCCAGCGGCGTGCTGGATGCTGACCAGACGGTGCTGCCTTACGATTTCAATAGCGCTGCCGAACTGCTGCGCCTGTGCAAGCAAAACGACCTCAGCGTGTCGCAATTGATGATGGCCAACGAGAAGGTCTGGCGCAGCGAGGAAGAGATCCGCGCCGGCCTGCACAAGCTCTGGGAAGCCATGCAGGAATGCGTCAACAACGGCCTCAAGTACGAAGGCACGCTGCCCGGCGGATTGAACGTGCGCCGCCGCGCCGCCAAGCTGCACCGCAGCCTGCAGGAAATCGGCAAACCCAACGTGATCGGCTCGACCATGAGCGCCATGGAGTGGGTCAACCTGTTCGCCTTGGCGGTCAATGAAGAAAACGCTGCCGGCGGGCGTATGGTTACCGCACCGACCAACGGTGCGGCGGGCATCATCCCGGCGGTGTTGCACTACTACATGCGCTTCAGCGATGCGGTGGACGAGTCCAGCGTGGTCGACTTCTTCCTCGGTGCTGCCGCGGTGGGCATCCTGTGCAAGAAGAACGCCTCGATCTCTGGTGCCGAAGTGGGTTGCCAAGGGGAAGTCGGCTCGGCTTGCGCCATGGCAGCGGCGGGTCTTGCCGAAGTGCTGGGCGCGACCCCGCCACAGGTGGAGAACGCTGCCGAGATCGCCCTGGAGCACAACCTGGGCCTGACCTGCGACCCGGTCGGTGGGTTGGTGCAGGTGCCGTGCATCGAGCGCAACGCGATTGCCGCGGTCAAGGCCATCAACGCAGTGCAGATGGCCCTGCGTGGTGACGGCGAGCACTTCATTTCCCTCGACCAGGTGATCCGCACCATGCGCGATACCGGGGCCGACATGCACGACAAGTATAAAGAAACTTCACGCGGTGGTTTGGCGGTCAGCGCGATCGAATGCTGATCCTATAGCTGACCTCACTGGCCCCATCGCCGGCAAGCCAGCTCCCACAGTACCCCACAGTGTTCAAGCCCTGTGGAGTACCTGTGGGAGCTGGCTTGCCGGCGATGGGGCCTCTGCTGACAAACAGGTGCAGTACGGAAGCCAATGCCCCCTTATGGTGCAGCGCGACGCATACCAATCGTCGGGTGTCGTAATCAGTGCGGGCATTGTCGGTGACACTCAAGAGTGTCGTTTCTGGGCATCCTACACTGCGCGTGTCACCAAATTGCTCAGCCATTCCACGCACACCGCCTAGCACGCCCGTTCTACGATGATTGACCAACTCGATCAAAGCACCTGATTTGCCTAACAAAGGCGTCGTTTTCAGGTTTTTTTGGATAGCCGTTCAACTTCAGGCACGGCGTTTGCGTAGAGATTGGCACCAAGGCCCCCACACATGAAACCGGGGCCATACATAACAAGAAATCAGTGCTTGCCTGAGGCACCCCCTGCATTTGTGTGAGGAGAAATCGCGATGACGTCGTACACCTCCGGGAACCCAACCCAGAACCGCACAGCCCCCCAGTCCATCGGGTTTCTCCTATTGGACAATTTCACCCTGATTTCCCTGGCGTCGGCCGTCGAGCCGCTGCGCATGGCCAACCAGCTGTCCGGCCGCGAGCTGTACCGCTGGCACACCCTCACCGCCGATGGTGGACAGGTGTGGGCCAGCGATGGCTTGCAGATAACCCCTGACGCCGCGATGCACAGTGCGCCTCCCATCGATACCGTGATTGTTTGCGGCGGCGTGGGCATCCAGCGCAGTGTCACCCGCGAGCATGTCACCTGGTTGCAAACCCAGGCCCGCCAGTCGCGCCGCCTGGGCGCGGTATGCACCGGCAGCTGGGCCTTGGCCTGTGCCGGGTTGCTGGATGGTTTCGATTGCAGTGTGCACTGGGAGTGCCTGGCTGCGATGCAAGAGGCTTTCCCGCGCGTCAACATGAGCACCCGGCTGTTCACCCTCGACCGTAACCGCTTCACCAGCTCCGGCGGTACTGCGCCGCTGGACATGATGCTGCACCTGATCAGCCGCGACCACGGCCGTGAACTGTCGGCGGCGATCTCCGAAATGTTCGTCTACGAGCGCATCCGCAACGAGCAGGATCACCAGCGCGTGCCGCTCAAGCACATGCTTGGCACCAACCAGCCGAAGCTGCAGGAAATCGTTGCGCTGATGGAGGCCAACCTCGAAGAGCCGATCGACCTGGACGAACTGGCGGTATACGTGTCGGTATCGCGCCGGCAGCTCGAGCGCCTGTTCCAGAAGTACTTGCACTGTTCGCCGTCGCGTTACTACCTGAAGCTGCGCCTGATCCGCGCCCGGCAGCTGCTGAAGCAGACGCCGATGTCGATCATCGAAGTGGCGTCGGTGTGCGGCTTCGTGTCTACCCCGCACTTCTCCAAATGCTACCGCGAGTATTTCGGCATTCCGCCGCGTGACGAGCGCGTGGGCTCCAACACCGCGCAGCAGGTGGCGATGATGCCGATCCCGCAGGCCATGACCCTGTCACCGCACAGCGGGCCGATGGCGGCCCTGAGCCAGGCGCGCAATGAGTCGACCTTTGCCAGTGTAAGGCTCTGAAACGGAGCCGGCCTCTTCGCGGGCTTGCCCGCTCCCACAGGAGGTGCACAGTGTTTGAACTCTGTGCAATCCCTGTGGGAGCGGGCAAGCCCGCGAAGAGGCCGGTGCAGGAAAACTCTGTCAGCCGCGCTTGTTGAACTGCGCCAACGCCGGCAACAGCTGTTTGTCGATGGCCTGGCGCACCGCCGGCAGGATCGTCGCACTACCGGTATACATTTGCTCCACCATCCCCTTCAGCGCCCGTGCATTGGGCTCGGTCAGCCCACGCACCACCGCTTCGCACGCCTGCTCGGCAGTAGCGCCGGCCGGAATCTCGAACCCGCGCGCGCGCAGGTGGCCTGCCAGATCGTCCTGGTCAATCAAATCCGCATGCATCATGGCTGTTGTCCCTTTTATCGCTAAGAGAGTGCTGCTGTGATTTACGACCGATTCTGTGACGCCGGCGACATGCCCGCAACAACAGAATGGCGCCATGGCTGCTTTGGCTAAGAACAGGTCGTTTACGGCTAAATCCAGTGTTCGGGAAGTGCGCAAACTCAAGCCATCTGCCGCAACGGAGGGTTTGGTCACCCTCGTTCGTGTACAGTGGATGTTGCTCGCTCTTGGCCCCGGATGCTCACGGCTTTCCGGGGTTATTTTTTGCCTGAATACATGACCTGTGGGAGCGGGCGTGCCCGCGAATGCGATGGTGGATTTACCGCCGCATTCGCGGGCACGCCCGCTCCCACAGGTCATATGTTGCTGCTCAGTTTGGTGTAGGCAGGGCTATCACACGGCCGACGAACTCAGCCGGGGGCACATCCTGCTGCTCATCCACCAACCCTTGCAGCAACTCCACACTACGCTCACTGAACGGTGCCGACCTCGGCCCCGCCAGGTCCACATGCAGCAGCATCTGCTCACTGGCCGCCAGCGCTTCGGCGAACCCTGCCCGGTGCAGGCTGTGGTACGCATGCAGGCGCTTGCGATCAAAGCCGATGATCTGCGTCTGCACCCATACCTCGGTGCCCAGCTTCACTTCGTGCAGGTAGTTGATGTGCGCCTCCAGGGTGAACAGCGAGTTACCGCTCTGGCCGCGGCTGTCGGCATCCAGGCCGATGCGCTCCATCAGCGCGTCGGTGGCGTAGCTGAAGATCAGCAGGTAGTAGGCATCGCGCAGGTGCCCGTTGTAGTCGACCCAGTCCTCCTGGACCGGGGTGCGGTAGGTGATCAGTGCGGGCATCGCGGTCTCCTCAGTCGCCGAAAGCCATGCCGTGGCTGGCCTTGCTGGTCTTTACCGCTTCCAGCACTGCCAACAGGGTGTCATCACGATAGCGCTCCAGCGCGGCGATGCTGCGATCCGCCAGTTGCTCGGAGGTCCCTTCGACCACATCGTCGATCAACTTGTCGGTGAGTTCCGGCGCCGGCAGGTAGGTCCAGGGCAGTTTCAACGCCGGGCCGAACTGGGCCATGAAGTGACGCATGCCCGCATCACCACCGGCCAGGGTGTAGGTGAGGAACGTGCCCATGAACGACCAGCGCAAGCCGGCACCGAAACGGATGGCATCGTCGATCTCGCCGGTACTGGCCACGCCGTCGTTGACCAAGTGCAGTGCTTCGCGCCACAGGGCTTCGAGCAGGCGGTCGGCGATGAACCCGGGCACTTCCTTGCGTACGTGTAGCGGGCGCATGCCCAGGGCGGTGTAGATGGTCCGGGCCGCTTCGATGGCCTCGGGGGCGGTGCGGTTGCCACCGACGATTTCCACCAGCGGCAGCAGGTACACCGGATTGAACGGGTGGCCGACCACGCAGCGCTCGGGGTGGATGGCCGACTCGTAGAACTCGCTGGGCAGCAGGCCCGAGGTGCTGGAACCGATGATCGTGTCGGGTTTGGCGGCGGCGCTGATCTTTGCGTGCAGGTCGAGCTTCAGGTCCAGGCGTTCAGGGGCGCTTTCCTGGATGAAATCGGCATCGCGGACGCATTCCTCGATGGTGGCGACGAACTTCAGGCGGTCTTGTGATGCGCCTGGTGCCAGGCCTTGCTTTTCCAGTGCCGGCCAGGCGTTGGCGATGCGCTTGCGCAAGGCCTGCTCGGCGCCTGGCGCCGGGTCCCAGGCGACCACGTCCAGGCCGTGGGCCAGGGCGCGCGCGACCCAGCCGCTGCCGATCACGCCACTACCCAGGGCGGCGAAGGTCTTGATCTCGGTGATGAAGGTCATGTTGGGCTCCTGAAAGTGTCAGCGGCGTTTGAGGTTCATCTTTTCCCGGCCTTCGGCCGGGGTCAGCACACGGGCGCCAAGGCGCGAAATGATCTCTACCGCGCGCTCGACCAACTGGCCGTTGCTGGCCAGCACGCCACGGTCCAGGTACAGGTTGTCCTCCAGGCCCACCCGCACGTTGCCGCCCAGCAGCACCGCCTGTGCGGCCATCGGCATCTGCATGCGACCGATACCAAACCCGGCCCAGGTGACGTTTGGCGGCAAGTTGTCGGCCATCGCCTTCATGGTGGTGGTATCGGCCGGAGCGCCCCACGGGATACCCAGGCACAGCTGGAACAGCGGGTCTTCGAGCAGGCCTTCCTTCATCATCTGCTTGGCAAACCACAGGTGGCCGGTGTCGAAGATTTCCAGCTCGGCTTTTACCCCCAGCTCGGTAATGCGCTTGGCGCCGGCGCGTAGTTGTGCCGGGGTGGAGACGTAGATCGAGTTGCCGTCGCCGAAGTTGAGGGTGCCGCAGTCGAGGGTGCAGATTTCCGGCAGCAGCGCTTCGACATGGGCCAGACGCTCCAGTGGGCCGATCAGGTCGGTACCCGCGCCGAACTCCAGTGGTGTTTCACCCGGGCCGATTTCCAGGTCGCCACCCATGCCCGCGGTAAGGTTGACGATGATGTCCACGTCGGCTTCGCGGATGCGCTCCATGACTTCTCGATACAGCGCCACGTCACGGCTGAAGCGGCCGGTTTGCGGGTCGCGCACGTGGCAGTGGACCACGGTGGCGCCGGCTTTGGCGGCCTCTACGGCAGACTCGGCGATCTGCTTGGGGGTGACTGGAACAAGGTGGCTTTTCGAGGCGGTGTCGCCGGCGCCGGTGAGGGCGCAGGTGATGATGACGTCGTGGTTCATGTCGGGGTTCCTTGAGAGAGCTGTGGTGGCCTTTTCGCGGGCATGCCCGCTCCCACAGGGTCTGCGCAGACCTTGTTCTATGCGCTGTACCTGTAGGAGCAGCCTTGTGCTGCGAAGGGGGGGTGTCAGTTGGCAGTGAGCTTGAGGTTGTCAGCAGCCGGCTTGCCATCGAAGGTGGTCACACCCTCCAGCCAGCGGGCCTTGTCCTCGGGGTGGTCCTTGAGCCACTGGCGGGCCGACTCCAGCGCATCCTTGTGGTCGAGCAGCGGCTGCATCATGCGGCTCTCGTCCTCGGCGCTGAAGTTCAGGTTGGCCAGCAGGCGGTGGGCGTTGGGGCAGCGCTCGGCGTAGTCTGGCGCGGTCACCGTCCACACTGTCGCGCGGCCTTCGTCCGGGCCCAGGGCGTCCTGGCTGTCGCCCAGGTAGACCATGTCGATATTCACGTTCATCGGGTGCGGTGCCCAGCCGAAGAACACCACAGCCTCGTTGCGCCGCACCGCGCGGTCGACGGCGGCGAGCATGCCGGCCTCGCTGGACTCGACCAGCTGGAACTTGCCCAGGCCGAACTGGTTCTTGGCGATCATCGCCTTGATCTGGGTATTGGCGCCGGAGCCTGGTTCGATGCCGTAGATTTTCCCACCCAGTTCCTTCTCGAATTTGTGGATGTCGGCGAAGGTCTTCAGGCCCTTGTCGGCCAGGTACTTGGGCACCGCCAGGGTGGCGCGGGCGTCTTCCAGGCTCGGCTTGTCGAGCACCTTGACCTGTTTGGCGTCGACGAACGGTGTGATGGTCTGGGTCATGATAGGGTTCCAGTAACCCAGGAACATGTCCAGGCGCTTGTCGCGGATGCCGGCGAAGATGATCTGCTGTGAAGCGCTGGTCTGCTTGGTCTGGTAGCCAAGGCCATCGAGCAGCACCTGCGCCATGGCGCTGGTGGCGATGACGTCGGTCCAGTTGACCACGCCCAGACGGACGTTCTTGCAAGCCGCGGGCTCGGCGGCGAATAGTGGGGAAGTGGCGATGCTGCTCAGGGCAAGGGTCAACAGGCTGCGGCGGATCAAGCTGTGCATGGTGGCTCTCCATCGGCAGTGCATATTGTTATTGGGGTTCGACCTCTCTGGGTCGTATGAAGAAGCTACGCTGCTGTCAGGGTGGAAAATCGCACCCTGGCGACCAACATTTGCACGGAGGCGACCACCTTTGCCGTGGAGCATGCAATGCCGCAAATCATTCACTTCCTGTTGTTGCCCGGGTTCTCGGCCATGGGTTTCATCAGTGCCCTGGAACCACTGCGGGTGGCCAACCGCTTCAAGGGCCCGTTGTATCGCTGGCAGGTGTTGAGCCTGGACGGCGGGGCGGTGCTGGCCAGCAATGGCATGTCGGTGAACGCCGATGCAGCGCTGGCGGCGGGCGAGCCTGGTGGCATCCTGCTGATCGTCGCCGGTTTCGAGCCATTGGCCTGTTATGGGCCGGCGCTGCAGCAGGCGCTACGCCGCCTGGACCATGAGGGGGTGGTTCTGGGTGGCATCGATACCGGCGCGGTGGTGCTGGCCGAGGCCGGCCTGCTCGACGGCCACCGCGCCACCGTGCACTGGGAGGCGCTGGAGGCGTTCAAGGAGAACTACCCGAGCCTGCAGGCCACCCAGGAACTGTTCGAAATCGACCGGCGGCGCATCACCTGTGCGGGCGGTACTGCCTCGATCGACCTGATGCTCGACCTGATTGCGCAATCCCATGGCAGCGAGCTGGCGGTGCAGGTTTCGGAGCAATTCGTGTTGGGCCGTATTCGGCCGCGGCAGGATCATCAGCGGATGCAGATCGCCTCACGCTATGGCATCAGCAACCGCAAGCTGGTGCAGGTGATCGGCGAGATGGAAAAGCATACCGAGCCACCGTTGAGCACATTGGAGCTGGCCGCCCGTGCCATGATCACCAGGCGTCAACTGGAGCGCTTGTTTCGCTTGTACCTGAATGATACGCCCAGTGGCTTCTATCTTGACCTGCGTCTGGACAAGGCGCGTCAGCTGTTGTGTCAGACGCAGATGAGCATCACGCAGGTCAGCGTGGCATGTGGTTTCGAGCTGCCGTCGTACTTCACCCGCCGGTACAAAAGACGCTTTGGGCGCTGTCCGCGTGAAGAACGTCAGGCGCTCAAGCCGCAGCTGCCGGATCAGAACTGATCGAGGTCAGAAAGCGCCTGGAGGCGGTTTTCGACCTGTACTCGTCGCGCCTCGAAAGCCCGGGCGTCGAGTTTCGCGCCCATGTGGTCCAGTTGCAGGGTAAGGCGCGTACGTGGGGCATCCGGGTCGGTCGAACAGCACAGGTTGAAGACGATCGCCAGCGGGCTGCCGCTGTCATCCAGGTCAAATTCGATGCGCAGGTGCGAGCTGGCCGAAGTGCTGCGCAGCAGGGCGAGGTCTGGCTGTTTCAAGCCATTAAGTATGTCGTTGGCAACCCGCTCGAACTTGAGGTTGCGACGTTGGGGCGCTGGAATCCAGCCGTTGAAGACGTCTTGAAACACAGCATCCGTGGGTACGCAGTTGATGCTTTTCGTCGTCCGTTCGATCAGTTCGACACCGCTGTTCTCCAGGCCCTGCAGAAAACGGCTGAACCAGCGCTGGCCATCCTGTTGGCGATCGTGAACCTGGTTGGCTTCCAGTTGCGCCAGGCGCAAGCAGGCATGAAGGTCTTCCCAGGGTTGGGTGGCAGGTTTGGTGGGCATGCTTTTGGCCCTCGCCGTAGGCGTAGGAAGGGGAACCTGGCGCCGCATGGCGGCGCCAGGCGCAGGTCAGATGTCCAGCGCCAGGATGTCGAACGCCTGGCTGGCCAACTTCATCCTGACGGCTTCGCGCATGGCGTCGAAGTGGCGAACACTGAACGAGCCCTGCTGCGAGGCCCGGTATACCCTGGTGTTCGACTTGTCGATGATGCGGCCAGCGGAACCTGCGGTTTTCTCGGCCTTGTCATAGCTCAGCTGAACGCTGGTCATGTGCATGATCGGCAGGCCTTGCGGTGTCATCTCGCAGGCCGAAATCTGAATGGTGCTGGATTTGCCCGAAACGCTCACGCTGCTTTCTTCGAGCAGTTGCTGCGCCTTGGGTGTTTGCACGATCACTTCGAAGGAGCGTTTTACACAGCGGCTCAGGCGGTGGCTGGCGCCGATCTGGACGGTGACGATCTGCGGCACCAGGGTGGCCAGCGTGTGGGTGTCCTTGTCGATTGCCTCCTCGACATGGGCGGCGCCGGTCAGCGTCCAGCCGAACTTGCCCAGGCCGTCGTTGTAGAAGTTGTACCACTCGCGCTGCTGGGTTTCCTTGTCGAACTTCTTGTTTGCCGACAGGTTCATCAAGCGCATGCCATCGAGCACGTCTTCGGCAACGCTGGCAGGTACATCCGGGGCAAAGATGCAGACGGTGTTGGCAACCATGACGGCGCGTTCTTCGCCTTCTTTCTTCAGGGCGGCAATGGCGCTGTTCATGTCGGTCTTGCTGATAGTAGAGGTCATGTCTTGGTTTCCGATCGAGTTCATCATCGGCACCTCGGGTGAGGCGCCGGGGACGCACTTTGGTTCGGATCGTCAAGACAGATAAGCCGAAAGCCTTTCCTGCCGAGGAACTCCCTTACTGCTGGCCGATGGACTGCAGGTACTCCGAGCGGTCATCGCTGCGTTGTGCCACGCAGGTGTTCCACGCTGCTTCGAACGCCTTGCTGCCCGGTTTCTCGGCATAGGTTTCGACCTTGCAGTCGGCATCGCGCAGTTGCGTCCACAGTTTCTCGGCCGCCTCCATACGCCCGGCCAAGGCGTCTGCCTTGTCGCCTTCGTCGGCGTACTGGTCGCGAATGCGCTGTATCAGGTCGTCATACGCCGACTTAAGTTCACGCTCGGCCGTCTGTTTGTTGAACGCCGCGCAAGCGAATGTCTGCTGGTCGGTCTCGACGTTGTCGCACGGGGTGCTTTCTTCCTCGCCGGCCTGGGCGCCCGATACGACAGCCAGCAGTACCAGCCATGCCATTGATTTCATCCGTTTTCTCCTCAACAAGGCTGACGAATCGGCTGGATTCTCGCTCAGCCGCCGACAAGACGATAGCTCCCTGAAGAAATGTTCATGAAACGGTCGGAAATGTCGTTATCGAGACTGTCTCTCATCGCCAGACGGCGCGCCAGAGGGCGCGATGTCGCGCATTGACGCTTTCGGCAAACCCCCTGTCGTTTTTGCATCGGGGCGCCTTTGGGCACAGGCATATGCTGGCCCCAAAGCGCCGGCAATAAGGTTTGGCGCAAACCCATTCAATAAAAGGGGACAGCCTGATGAGCCCAGCCGAACTTCACGCCGACAGCATCGTCATCGACGGCCTGATCATTGCCAAATGGAACCGCGAGCTGTTCGAAGACATGCGCAAAGGCGGGCTGACTGCGGCCAACTGTACGGTGTCGGTCTGGGAAGGCTTCAAGGCTACCGTCGACAACATCGCCGCCAGCCAGAAGCTGATCCGCGATAACAGCGACCTGGTGATGCCGGTACGCACCACCGCCGACATCCGCAAGGCCAAGGAACTGGGCAAGACCGGCATTCTCTTCGGCTTCCAGAACGCCCACGCCTTCGAAGACCAGATCGCCTACGTCGACGTGTTCAAGCAGCTGGGCGTGGGCATCGTGCAGATGTGCTACAACACCCAGAACCTGGTCGGCACCGGCTGCTACGAGCGTGACGGCGGCCTGTCGGGCTTCGGTCGCGAGATCGTTGCCGAAATGAACCGCGTCGGCATCATGTGCGACCTGTCCCACGTGGGCTCCAAGACCTCCGAAGAAGTCATCCTCGAGTCGAAAAAGCCGGTCTGCTACTCGCACTGCCTGCCTTCGGGCCTGAAAGAGCACCCGCGCAACAAGTCGGACGAAGAGCTGAAGTTCATCGCCGACCACGGCGGTTTCGTCGGCGTGACCATGTTCGCGCCGTTCCTGGCCAAGGGCATCGACTCGACCATCGACGACTACGCCGAAGCCATCGAGTACACCATGAACATCGTCGGTGAAGACGCCATCGGTATCGGTACCGACTTCACCCAGGGCCACGGCCAGGACTTCTTCGAATACCTGACCCACGACAAGGGCTACGCCCGTCGCCTGACCAACTTCGGCAAGATCATCAACCCGCTGGGCATCCGCACTGTGGGCGAATTCCCCAACCTCACCGAAACCTTGCTCAAGCGCGGCCACTCCGAGCGCGTGGTGCGCAAGATCATGGGTGAGAACTGGGTCAACGTCCTCAAGGACGTGTGGGGCGAGTAAGCCGCTCTCCAAGCCTGAAAGCCCCTGCCAGCAACGCCGGGGCATCCCGATAAAAAATTTTATGGAGTTGAGTTTCCATGGCCAAGATCGCCCCGCAATTGCCAATCGAAGTAGACAGCGAGACCGGTGTCTGGACCAGCGACGCCTTGCCGATGCTGTATGTGCCACGCCATTTCTTCGTCAACAACCACATGGGCATCGAAGAAGTCCTGGGCGCCGACAAGTACGCCGAGATCCTCTACAAGGCCGGCTACAAGTCCGCCTGGCACTGGTGTGAAAAAGAGGCCGAGTGCCATGGCCTGGAAGGCGTGGCGGTGTTCGAGCACTACATGAAGCGCCTGAGCCAGCGTGGCTGGGGCCTGTTCGAAATCCAGGACATCGACCTCGACAAAGGCACCTGCAGCGTCAAGCTCAAGCACTCCGCGTTCGTGTACGTCTATGGCAAGTGCGGCCGCAAGGTCGATTACATGTTCACCGGCTGGTTCGCCGGCGCCATGGACCAGATTCTCGCTGCCCGCGGCAGCTCGATCCGCACCGTGGCCGAACAGGTCTATGGCGGGTCGGAAGAAGGCCACGAAGATGGCCTGTTCGTTACAAAGCCGTTGTAAGCCGGAGATAGCGTCATGGCATTCGAAGCAATGTTCCAGCCGATCCAGATCGGCAAACTGACCATCCGCAACCGTGTGCTCAGCACCGCGCACGCCGAGGTCTACGCCACTGACGGCGGCATGACTACCGACCGCTACGTGAAGTACTACGAAGAAAAGGCCAAGGGCGGTATCGGCCTGGCGATCTGCGGCGGCTCGTCGGTGGTGGCCATCGACAGCCCGCAGGAGTGGTGGTCGTCGGTCAACCTGTCGACCGACCGCATCATCCCGCACTTCCAGAACCTGGCCGACGCCATGCACAAGCATGGCGCCAAGATCATGATCCAGATTACCCACATGGGCCGTCGCTCGCGTTGGGACGGCTTCAACTGGCCGACCCTGATGTCGCCGTCGGGTATCCGTGAACCCGTGCACCGCGCCACCTGCAAGACCATCGAGGTGGAAGAGATCTGGCGCGTGATCGGCAACTATGCGCAAGCTGCCCGCCGTGCGAAGGAAGGCGGCCTGGACGGCGTGGAACTGTCGGCCGTGCACCAGCACATGATCGACCAGTTCTGGAGCCCACGGGTCAACAAGCGTACCGACGAATGGGGCGGCACCTTCGAAGGCCGCATGAAGTTCGGCCTGGAAGTACTGAAGGCCGTGCGCGCCGAAGTCGGTGACGACTTCTGCGTGGGCATGCGTATCTGTGGCGACGAATTCCACCCCGATGGCCTCAGCCACGAGGACATGAAGCAGATCGCTGCCTACTATGACGCCACCGGCATGCTCGACTTCATCGGCGTGGTCGGCTCGGGTTGCGACACCCACAACACCCTGGCCAACGTCATCCCGAACATGAGCTACCCGCCGGAGCCGTTCCTGCACCTGGCGGCCGGCATCAAGGAAGTGGTCAAGGTACCGGTGCTGCACGCGCAGAACATCAAGGACCCGAACCAGGCTACCCGTATCCTCGAAGGTGGCTACGTGGACATGGTCGGCATGACCCGTGCGCACATGGCCGACCCGCACCTGATCGCCAAGATCAAGATGGGCCAGATCGACCAGATCAAGCAGTGCGTCGGTGCCAACTACTGCATCGACCGCCAGTACCAGGGCCTGGATGTGCTGTGCATCCAGAACGCCGCGACCTCCCGTGAATACATGGGCGTGCCGCACATCATCGAGAAGACCACCGGTGCCAAGCGCAAGGTGGTGGTGGTTGGTGCCGGCCCGGCCGGCATGGAAGCGGCCCGTGTGGCTGCCGAACGTGGCCACGACGTGACCCTGTTCGAGAAGAAGGAGCAGATTGGCGGGCAGATCACCATCGCCGCCAAGGCGCCGCAGCGTGACCAGATCGCCGGTATCACCCGTTGGTACCAGCTGGAGCTGGCGCGCCTGAAGGTCGACCTGCGCCTGGGCACCGCCGCCGACGTGGCTGCCATTCAGGACCTGCGCCCCGACATCATCGTGCTGGCGGTAGGTGGGCATTCCTTCCTGGAGCAGAACGAGCACTGGGGCGCCGCCGAAGGGCTGGTAGTCAGCAGCTGGGACGTGCTCGACGGCAAGGTTGCGCCGGGCAAGAACGTGCTGGTGTACGACACCATCTGCGAGTTCACTGGCATGTCGGTGGCTGACTTCATCGCCGACAAGGGCAGCCAGGTCGAGATCGTCACCGACGATATCAAGCCAGGCGTGGCCATGGGCGGTACTACCTTCCCGACCTACTACCGCAGCATGTATCCGAAAGAAGTGATCATGACCGGCGACATGATGCTGGAAAAGGTCTACCGCGAAGGCGACAAGCTGGTGGCGGTGCTGGAAAACGAATACACCGGCGCCAAGGAAGAGCGCGTGGTCGACCAGGTGGTGGTGGAGAACGGCGTGCGTCCTGACGAGCAGCTGTACTACGCACTGAAGGAAGGTTCGCGCAACAAAGGCCAGATCGACGTGGAGGCGCTGTTCGCCATCAAGCCACAGCCGATCCTCAGCCAGCCGGGCGAAGGCTACCTGCTGTACCGCATCGGCGACTGCGTGGCCCAGCGCAACGTGCATGCGGCGATCTACGACGCCTTGCGCCTGTGCAAGGACTTCTGATCGAGAAAAATCGTCGCCACCGGGCGCGGTCCCTGTGGGAGCGGGTTCACCCGCGAAAGCGTCAGCACAAGCAACAGAGTTGTCTGATCTGACGCATTCGCGGGTAAACCCGCTCCTACAAGGGGCCAATCCCACCTTCAGAGTGGCGCAAGAATCCAGCTGTTGTGGGAGCCTCCCATGTTGAACACCCTTCTACCAATCCTGCTGTTCGCTGCCCTTGGCCTGGCAGTGCTCGGCGCCCTGCGCCGGGTGCGCATGTGGCGGCGTGGCCGGCCGTCCAAGGTCAACCTGATCGGCGGCCTGCTGGCCATGCCACGCCGCTACCTGGTGGACCTGCACCATGTGGTCGAGCGCGACAAGTACATGTCCAAGACCCACGTGGCTACCGCTGGCGGCTTCGTGCTGTCGGCCGTGCTGGCGATCCTCGTGCACGGCTTCGGCCTGCAGAGCAAGATCCTCGGCTACGCGTTGCTGGTGGCCACGGTGATCATGTTCAGCGGCGCCATCTTCGTCTTCAAGCGCCGCCTCAACCCGCCTTCGCGCCTGTCCAAGGGCCCGTGGATGCGCCTGCCGAAGAGCTTGCTGGCGTTTGCCGCTAGCTTCTTTATCGCCACCTTGCCGGTTGCCGGCATCCTGCCGGCCAACACCGGTGGCTGGGTGATGGTGGGCATTCTCGGCCTGGGCGTGCTGTGGGGCGTGTCGGAGCTGTTCTTCGGCATGACCTGGGGCGGCCCGATGAAACACGCCTTCGCCGGTGCCCTGCACCTGGCCTGGCACCGCCGCGCCGAACGCTTTGGCGGCGGCCGTTCCACCGGCCTCAAGCCGCTGGACCTGGAAGACCCGAACGCGCCGCTGGGCGTGGAAAAGCCGGTGGACTTCACCTGGAACCAGCTGCTGGGCTTCGACGCCTGCGTGCAATGTGGTAAATGCGAAGCCATGTGCCCGGCCTTTGCCGCCGGCCAGCCGCTGAACCCGAAAAAGCTCATCCAGGACATGGTCATCGGCCTGGCCGGTGGCACCGACGCGCAGTTCGCCGGCAGCCCATACCCGGGCAAACCGATCGGTGAGCATGGCGGCCACCCGCACCAGCCGATCGTCAATGGCCTGGTCGACGCCGAAACGCTGTGGTCGTGCACCACCTGCCGTGCCTGCGTCGAGGAATGCCCGATGATGATCGAGCACGTCGATGCCATCGTCGACATGCGTCGTCACCTCACCCTGGAAAAAGGCGCCACCCCGAACAAGGGCGCCGAAGTGCTGGACAACCTGATCGCTACCGACAACCCGGGCGGCTTCGCCCCTGGCGGGCGCATGAACTGGGCCGCCGACCTCAACCTGCAACTGCTGTCGGAGGTGAAAACCACCGAGGTGCTGTTCTGGGTCGGTGACGGTGCCTTCGACATGCGCAACCAGCGCACCCTGCGCTCGTTCGTCAAAGTGCTCAAGGCGTCGGGCGTGGACTTTGCCGTGCTCGGCCTGGAAGAGCGCGACAGCGGCGACGTGGCGCGCCGTCTGGGCGATGAAGCGACCTTCCAGCAATTGGCTAAACGCAATATCCAGACCCTGGCCAAGTACAAGTTCCAGCGCATCGTCACCTGCGACCCACACAGCTTCCATGTGCTGAAAAACGAGTACGGCGCCCTGGGCGGCGACTATCAGGTGCAGCACCACAGCACCTACATCGCCGAACTGATCGCGGCCAACAAGCTCAACCTCGGCCAGCACAAGGGCGGCAGCGTCACCTACCACGACCCGTGCTACCTGGGCCGTTACAACGGTGAGTACGAAGCTCCGCGTGCCGTGCTCAAGGCTCTGGGTATCGAAGTGCGCGAGATGCAGCGCTCGGGCTTCCGTTCCCGTTGCTGCGGCGGTGGTGGCGGTGCGCCGATCACCGACATCCCTGGCAAGCAGCGTATCCCGGACATGCGCATGGACGACATCCGCGAGACCGAGGCCGAGCTGGTGGCCGTGGGTTGCCCACAATGCACCGCCATGCTTGAAGGTGTGGTCGAACCGCGCCCGCAGATCAAGGACCTGGCCGAACTGGTGGCCGACGTGCTGATCGAAGAGGACGCGCCCTCTGCCCCAAAGCCGCAAACGGCCAAACGTGAACCTGCGGAGGTGCACTGATGAGCGACATTATCCGCCGCGACCCACGCGCCGAGTGGATCGCCCGTAACCGTCTGCACCCGCTGCATGCAGCGATGCAGACGCAGCAGACCAGCTGGATGGGGCCCAACGGCCTCATCCGCAAGAACCCCCATGCGATTGCCGCAGGCTTCATCGGCCCGGCCGGCATCAAGCGCATCGACCGCAGCGGCGCCCAGCAGGGCACCGCCGTGGGCGGGCGACGCACGGCGGCGGCCGAGGTCAAGCTGCCGCTGCACCAGGTGCCGGCGCCGGCGTTCTACATCGCCGTGGTGCCGGACATGGTCGGTGGCCGCCTGAGCAGCCACGACCGCGACCTGCTCGGCCTGGCCCACAGCCTGGCCGGCAGCGACGGTGCGGTGCTGGCAGTGGTGTTTGGCGAGCACAAGGAAAGCAACTTTTCCACAGCCGGGGTCGACCGCCTGCTGGTCATCGAAGGCGAGGCTTTCGAAGGTTATGCACCGGAGCAACTGGTACAAGGCCTGCGGGCTGTGGATAACCAGTTCACCCCGCGCCACTGGCTGCTGCCGGACAGCCGCACCGGTGGTGGCGAACTGGGCCGACGCCTGGGCGCGGCACTGGGCGAGCGCCCGGCAACGCGGGTATGGCAGGTCAAGGACGGCCAGTGCATCGGCCGTGCCGGTGCCGGCCAGCAAGACCTGCAGCGCGCCGTACCACGCTTGATCCTGGCGGCGGCCGAGTGCGCCGAGCCAGTCAGCGAAACCCGTCACGAAGCGCTGCCGGTGGAGTTGTCCACAAGCGTGGCGCGCAGCCTGTCGCGCATTGAAGACCTCGGCTCGGTGGCCGTGGACCCGGCCACCATTGCCATGGCTGAAGCCGAGTTCATCGTCTCGGGCGGCAACGGGGTCAAGGACTGGGACCTGTATCACAAGGCCACCGCGGCCCTTGGCGCCACCGAAGGCGCCTCGCGGGTGGCGGTCGACGACGGCTTCATGCCGCGCAACCGCCAGGTGGGTGCCACCGGTACCTGGGTTACCGCGCGGGTCTACGTGGCTGTGGGTATCTCGGGCGCGATCCAGCACCTGCAGGGCATCGGCGCCTGCGACAAGGTGGTTGCTATCAACATGGACCCGGGCTGCGACATGATCAAACGGGCCGACCTGTCGGTGATTGGTGACAGTTCGGCGATTCTCCAGGCGCTGATCGAGGCTGTGGACAACTACCGCAGCGGCGGCCAGCGCGACGCCGCATAAGGGCACGAGCATGAGTACGAAAGTGATCAGCCTGGTTTCCATCGGTGCCCACCCCAGCTCCGGCCGCGCTCGCCGCGCCGAGCAGGATGCGCGCGCCGTGGAGCTGGGCTTGCAGCTGGCTGGGGATAACTTGCAGGTGGTGCATGCCGGCGACCCACGGGAAGAGGCGCTGCGCGCCTACCTGGGGATGGGCCTGGACCATCTGGATGTGCTGGAGCAGCCGGCTGGTGCCGACGTGCTGGGCGTGCTCGGGGATTACCTGCGCGATGCCGGGGCACAGCTGGTGCTGACCGGTAGCCAGGCCGAGACCGGCGAAGGGTCGGGCATGTTGCCGTTCCTGCTGGCCGAAAAGCTCGGCTGGCCGCTGATCGTGGGGTTGGCTGAAGTGGAGTCGATCGACAACGGCACCGCCCAGGTATTGCAGGCGCTGCCGCGCGGTCAGCGGCGTCGGCTGAAGGTGCGCCTGCCGTTGCTGGCGACTGTGGATAACGCTGCGCCCAAGCCGCGCCAGAGCGCTTTCGGGCCGGCGCGTCGGGGGGTGTTGGCGGCACGCAACGTGGCTATCGTCGATGACGAACTGCTGGCCGAAGCCGAACTGCAGCCAGCCCGCCCACGGCCCAAGCGGCTTAAGGTGATCAAGGCCAAGAGCGGTGCCGACCGGATGAAGGCAGCGACGGCCAAGGCCAGTGGCGGCGGTGGCAAGGTGCTGAAGGACGTTTCTCCGCAGGAAGGCGCCGAGGCCATTCTCAAGCTGCTGGTGGAAGAGGGCGTGCTGCGCTAGAGCCTCACGCGGTCCCGGTGTAGGAGCGGCCTTGTGTCGCGATGGGCTGCGCAGCAGCCCCGGTTATCTTGATTCGTAGTCGAGATCCTGGGGCCGCGCTGCGGCCCATCGCGACACAAGGCCGCTCCTACATTCCATACACAGCCTCGATCGGTCGCTTTTGCCCACCAAATCTGTTCGCCAAGGTGTGGATAAAGTGTTGGCGCATGGCCGCAGCCCCTGTATCACGTGGCCTCCAAGCTTTTGATCAAAAAACGATCAGTCTTATCCCTGCCTTCGCATGCAAAGCACGGCAGCACCCTGCTGATTTTGCCCACAATCGCTGTTAGCCGGTCTGTGGATAATCTGTTCGGCATCACCTGTAAGCGGCGTAGTAAAAGGTTTTGACAGATTTGTTCGAAAATTGATCAATCCCGCCTGAATCCTGCGCGATGCCTGAAAATCAGGCCTTTAAGTCACTTATCAACAGGGCGATTGCAGAAAATTCATCGGTTGCCCACAAACTCTGTTGGTGTCTCTGTGGACAAGGTGTATGAAGTCCGCTGTAGCCCAATAAAAATGCAGCTTTGGCTGATGTGATCAAATAATGACCAGGTGCCTGACTGATATTTTTGTCAGTACACAGACATATGATCAATCCGTTAACGTGTCCACATGCGACCAAAGTTGTGGATAAGTCATGACGGCATTCTTGTTGAGTACTGATTGGCAGCAGTCTGTATTGGGGGGAATAGCCTTCGACCCACGTGCCTTTTCGCCCTACGGTTTCATGCAAGCCCGCTCAGAACCCGTACTGGGTTTTTGTGGCCAACATCGGGGTTCTTTGACAGGACAATACTTGCTCGGAAATGGGCGTCGTTCCTATAGCCCTGTCCTCATGCGTTTTTTTAACCCTGACAAACTCAGCCCCTTCGACGACGGTGGATTGAATGCCTACGCCTATTGCAGCGGAGATCCAATCAACAGGATCGATCCGAACGGGCAGGTTTGGCGGACTGTGATGGGGGCGGTGTCAAGTATGGCTACCGTCAGTGGAGCGGTCGTGAGAACTGCAAGAAACGAGGCGTTGCGCTTGCAACACCAGCACCGCACCTCTCAAAGTCAACACTCTACGTATACCAAGCCGTCGTTGTGGAATCGCTTGAGTAACATTTTTTATGTCGCTGCCGGTACGACAGGTATTGCAGCCAACGCTACCGGTAATGGTTGGACAGCAGACGGTTCTTTGATAACACTCAGCAATTGGTTCGGCGTGGTCAACTCCGGAAGCAACATTGCGGCGGGCGTCACATCCAATTTCAATGCTGCGAAGGAGACCTGGGCACTGATGGGGCAGCCAGGAATACCGTCGAGCAGTGTCGTATTTGGGACGTTCGCGGAGCTATCCGGCATCAGGATGACGGGTGAAGCAGCGAGCTTCGTTGGTCGCAAGAGCTGGGATCTGGCAGGCAGGATCGCCCATACGGCTCAGGGCGCTTATCAAGCTTGGCGACAGTGGGGGAGGGGCACGACTCGGTCTGAAACCGAAATGCGTGATGTGCGCAGGCCCTGATGCCTCCTGGCACGTGTGATAACGCGCCAGGAGGTGGGGCGAGTTACTGCGCCTGAACCTCCTTCAGATACGGCGCCGGCTCCGCTCCCAGATTGTTCAGCAGCCGCTGGCTGTACCAGTCAATGAAGTTCACCACACCAAACTCGTAGGTTTTCGAGTATGGCCCAGGCTGGTAAGCGGTGGAGTTGATCCCGCGCTGGTTTTCTTCGGCCAGGCGGCGGTCCTGATCGTTGGTCGCGTCCCAGACCTTGCGCATCTGCTCAGGGTCGTAGTCCACGCCTTCCACGGCATCCTTGTGCACCAGCCACTTGGTGGTGACCATGGTCTCCTGGGCGCTTATCGGCCAAACGGTGAACACGATCATATGGTCGCCCATGCAGTGGTTCCAGGAGTGTGGCAGGTGCAGGATGCGCATCGAGCCCAGGTCCGGGTTCTTGATGCGGCCCATCAGCTTCTTGCACGCCTGCTTGCCATCCATGGTCATCGACACGGTTCCCTTGAGCAGTGGCATGCGCACGATACGGTTACGCAGGCCATGGCTCTTGTGCAGGTACGGGATTTTCTCGGCTTCCCAGGCAGCGGCGGAGGCGGCTACGTGGTCCTTGAAGGCTTGGTCGGCGCGTGGGTCGTTGGTGTCATCCCACTCCAGCAGGGTTTTCAGCAGCTCAGGGTGCGACCCATTGCAGTGGTAGCACTCGCGGTTGTTTTCCAGCACCAGCTTCCAGTTGGCCTTTTCCATCAAGGTGGTTTGTACCGCCACCTTGGTGTTTTCCATGTCGTACGGTTCCATGTAGTGGTCCAGGGTGGCCAGGAACTCGTCGATGGCGGGCGGGTTTTCCGCCAGGCTGATGAAGATGTAGCCGCCAGCGACCTTCACGTTCACCGGCTTCAGGCCATACTGGTTCATGTCGAAGTCGGCGCCCATTTCGGTGCCGGCGAACAGCAGGCGGCCGTCCAGCTCGTAGGTCCACTGGTGGTACGGGCAGACCAGCTTGGCCACCTTGCCCTTGTCGCTGACGCACAGGCGCGAACCGCGGTGGCGGCAGACGTTGTGGAAGGCGTGCACCTTACCTTCGGCGCCACGCACCACGATGATCGGGTTCTTGCCGATCTGCAGGGTGATGTAGTTGCCCTTGGCCGGGATCTCGCAGGTCATGCCGGCGATCAGCCACTCCTTGTGGAAGATCTCCTGCATGTCGATCTGGAACAGACGCTCGTCGGTGTAGAAAGGCTGGGGCAGCGAGTAGGTGCGCTCGCGGGTCTGCAGCATCTCGGCGGTGGCCTTGCGTGCAGGTTCCAGTGGATCGCCCAGGCTCAGGGTTGCGGTGACGTCCATCGTGTATTCCTCGGGGCCGTGTGCGGCCGGCAAAAGGTGGCTAATCGTTGTTGTGGTGCCGCAAGGCTGCTCATCAGAAACAGCTAGTTGTTTTGCCGTGGAGTGTGCGTCCGAAGGCGTCATGAACCGTATCCATGGGCGACATGGCCGATTTGAATTACGACGCGCCAGCCCTTGCAGTGCGGGGCTGGTCGCGATAAGCACGCCGATGTCGCTGGCAGGAATGTACGTCGTCTTCAGCTTGCGCATTATCCAAGCCATAAAACGGCCAATAGTCGGCTGCTGGAGATGAACATGTCCGATACCTTCCTCAATCCGGTCACTACCCAGACCTGGGCCAACGGCCGCCACATCGTGCGCTGCGTCAAGGTCATCCAGGAGACCTGGGACGTGCGCACCTTCTGCTTCATGGCCGATCAACCGATCATGTTCTTCTTCAAGCCGGGGCAGTTCGTCACCCTGGAGCTGGAGATCGAAGGCAAGCCGGTGATGCGTTCCTACACCATCTCCAGTTCACCGTCGGTGCCCTACAGCTTCTCGATCACCGTCAAGCGTGTACCGGGCGGCCTGGTGTCCAACTTCCTCCACGACACCATGCACGAAGGCGCCGAGCTGCCGGTGCACGGCCCGGTGGGGCTGTTCAACGCCATCGATTTCCCGGCGCAGAAGGTGCTGTACCTCTCGGGCGGTGTCGGGATCACCCCGGTCATGTCGATGGCGCGCTGGTTCTACGACACCAACGGCAATGTCGACATGGTGTTCGTGCACAGCGCCCGTTCGCCGAAGGACATCATCTACCATCGTGAACTGGAGCAGATGGCCTCGCGCATCCCCAATTTCAGCTTGCACATCATTTGTGAAAAGCATGGCCTGGGTGAGCCGTGGGCGGGTTATCGCGGTTACCTCAACCAGCGCCTGATGGAGCTGATCGCGCCGGACTACATGGACCGTGTGGTGTTCTGCTGCGGCCCGACGCCATACATGACTGCGGTCAAGCGCATGCTCGAAGCGGTCGGCTTCGACATGAAGAACTATCACGAGGAATCGTTCGGTGCGACGCCGCCTGAGGCCAAGGCCGATGCGGTGGAGCATGCCGAGCAGGCTGCCGACGCGCCGGAACTGGATGCGGCCGACCTCAACCTGGTGGAGTTCATCGGTAGCGAGAAGAGCATCCGCATCGCCCCGGGCGAGACCGTGCACGCGGCGGCGGCCAAGGTTGGCCTGATGATCCCGAAAGCCTGCGGTATGGGCATTTGCGGCACCTGCAAGGTGCTCAAGCTGGGCGGCGAAGTGGAGATGGAGCACAACGGCGGCATTACCGAAGAGGACGAAGCCGAGGGCTACATCCTGTCGTGCTGCAGTGTGCCGAAAGGGGATGTGCGGATCGATTACTGATCCGGTGTTCCCAGGGCCGCAAAGCGGCCCTGTTCTGTTTCACAACTGGTATTTCCGACAGTTCCAGATTACCCGAGGTACCAAATAGAATTGCCTCAGTCCTCTTTGAGTATTGAGCATGAACCGTTGCCATTTGCTAGTTGTGGATATGAGCGGTTCAGTGTTTTACGGCAGCCACTGCAGAACACACGGCGCATATGACCCCTATGGTGCACATCCAGGCAATGCTGCTTGGGTACTCGCATTTAATGGCGAGCGCCGAGATAACCTCACAGGCTTTTATCTGCTCGGCAATGGCAGAAGAGCATATAGCTCCGCATCAAGGCGATTCTTGTCTGCAGACCAGCTGAGCCCATTTTCCAAGGGGGGTATCAATGCTTATGCCTATTGCTTGGGAGATCCGGTTAACAGGCAAGATCCGAGCGGAGCATTCAGCATTCTCTCGTTTCTCAAAAGCGCGATATGGCTAGGCTCGCGGATTAAAGCAGCTTGGGCTCGTCCAGCTGGATTGAAGGTGTTGGCTGAAGCGGCTAAATGGACGGCCGGTATCGGAGGTAGCCTGGCTTTTTACGGAGTACCTGGTGGTAAAGAGTTGGCGACTGCTGGGAGTATTGTGAAGGCCGGGTTAAAAGGATTTTCGATCGGCAGGTCGCTGAAGAAACAGGTTGAGAATAGTTTTGGGCCTCTCATGATGGATTTGGCTGGGGCTGAATTTTCGCCCTTCGTTGGCCCTACCACCGCCAGCGAGTCTCCAAGCCCCTTGGAGCTTGCTGAACAGATCAGGGCTGCATCTCGCCAACCCATTAAAGTCCAAGGCAAGGCGTGACAATTCTGCAGTCACCGCACGGGCCTGTTGCGCCCCGGTAGCACTCTGCACCGACAGGTCATTGATGTTCGCCAGGTTGCGTCCACTTTCCGCGCCACTTCTTCCACAGCGCTGATCATCTCCATGAGGGTGCTGGCCGCCTGTTCGATTTCGTTGTTCTGCTGCTGGCCACGGGCGCTTTCGTCAGTCCTTTTCCTGACCGGCGGTTGACCCAGGTCGGAACAAGGGGCCGGCTACCCTGTCAATCTGCGGGTTAGACACTTTGTGAATCCGATATTTAATGGCGATGGGCCGCACTTTTCTTTATCGTGTGCGCCCCTCGCAACAACCTGAGATAGACCCATGCTGGAAGCTTCCCTGAATCAAATCGAGCAACTGGTCAGCGACCTGATGCAGAAGAACGCTCAACTCACCGAGCAGAACGCCGCCCTAGGTCAGGAACTGGCCCAGGCCAAGGAAGAGAACGAAACCCTGCAGCTGTCGCTGATGGAGCAGGAAGAGAAGAACGGCAGCACCGCCGCACGCCTGCAGGCCCTGCTCGAGCGCGCCAACGCCGGCGTCGTAGGCGCATGACACTTCGAGCGCAGCCGATCAATGTCGTGTCGATCCTCGGCAACGACTATTCGATCAAGGCGCCTGAAGGCCAGGAAGCGACCCTGGCCCAGGCGGTGCAGATGCTCAACACCGCCCTGGCCCAGACCAAGCGTCAGTACCCGACCCTGATCGGCGACAAGCTGCTGGTGCTGGCCGCACTGAACCTGTGTTCGCGGCAGATCGAGCTGCAGGATGAGCACCGCAAGACGCTGGAGCGTACCCAGGCGCAGATCGATGCCACGGTGGACGCCATCGTGCGGACCATAGCCGAACAATAAGGCCTTGCATCGACCTCTGTGGGAGCGGGTTCACCCGCGAATGCGTCAGTGCATTCAGCATCGCATTCGCGGGTAAACCCGCTCCCACAGGGTATCTGATTGCTTCAGGTCACTGGATTAACTGGATACGCAAGTGTATACACTTTCCGCAAAACAATAATTATGCGGGGAGTAGGGCATGCGTATCTGGCGTAAAAGCATCCAGTGGCAGTTGATTTCCAGCATGGGCGCAGCCCTGCTGGCGAGCATCCTGGTGGTGGTCATCATTTTCACGGTGGCGCTCAACCGTCTCACCGAACGCTACCTGGTCGATACCGCGCTGCCCGCCAGCATCGAGGCCATCCGCAACGACATCGAGCGCATGCTCGGCCAGCCGCTGGTGGCGGCGGCGGATATTGCCGGCAACACCCTGCTGCGCGACTGGCTTGCCGCCGGTGAAGACCCTGCCCATGCCGCTCCATTCATCGAATACCTGACCGCCGCCAAGCAGCGCAACCAGGCCTTCACCACTTTGTTCGTTTCGATCGAAACCGGCCACTACTACAACGAGAATGGCCTGGACCGTACCCTCAGCCGCAGCAACCCCAAGGACAAATGGTTCTACGGCTACATCGACAGCGGTGCCGAACGCCTGATCAACATCGACATCGACGGTGCCACCGGCGAGCTCGCGCTGTTCATCGATTATCGCGTGGAAAAGAATGGCCAACTGGTCGGTGTGGCCGGTATGGGCCTGCGCATGACCGAACTGTCGAAGCTGATCCATGACTTCAAATTTGGCGAACACGGGAAGGTGTTCCTGGTGCGTAACGATGGCCTGATCCAGGTTCATCCGGACGCTGCCTTCAGCGGCAAACGCCAGCTCACCGAACAGCTCGGCGCGGATGCTGCCAAGGTGCTGATGACTGGCGGCGAAGGCCTGCGCAGCAGCCGCTTCAGCCGTGACGGCGAAAGCTACCTGGCGCTCGGCCTGCCCCTTCGCGACCTCAACTGGACCCTGGTGGCCGAGGTGCCCGAGGAGGAAATCTACGCGCCAATGCACCAGGCGGTATGGCTGACCAGCCTGATCGGTGGTGCCGTGGCCCTGGTGTCGCTGTTGCTGGTGGTGCTGCTGGCGCGTGGCCTGGTGCGGCCGATCCGCCGCGTCACAGCGGCGTTGGTGCAGATTGGCAGTGGCGCGGGTGACCTGAGCCATCGGCTGGACGATTCACGTCAGGACGAACTGGGTGACCTGGCGCGTGGCTTCAACCGCTTCCTCGACAGCCAGCGCCGGTTGATCGGCGAGGTATTGCACACTTCCGAGCGGCTGCACCTAGCGGTCGAGCAGGTGACACAGGTGGTGGACAACACCGCCGAGCGTTCCGGGCGCCAGCAGGAAATGACCGAAATGGTCGCTACCGCCGTGCACGAAATGGGTTTGACCGTGCAGGACATTGCCCGCAATGCCGGTGATGCGGCCCAGGCCTCGCAATCGGCGAGGGACGAAGCCCTGCAGGCGCGTGAAGTGGTGCAACGCTCGATCCATGGTATCGAGGGGATGTCGGGTGATATCGGCAAGGCTGCCGAGGCAGTCAGCCAACTTGCCGATGAAGTAGCCTCGATCGACGAAGTTCTTGCGGTTATCCGTAGTATTTCCGAGCAAACCAACCTGCTGGCGCTGAATGCCGCCATCGAGGCGGCCAGGGCAGGGGAGATGGGCCGTGGATTTGCCGTGGTGGCCGATGAGGTGCGTACCTTGGCCCGGCGCACGCAGCTGTCCACCGACGAAGTGCAGCAGATGATCCAGCGCTTGAAGCAGGGCGCGGGTTCGGCTGTGAGTTCGATGCAGGCTGGGCAGCAGGCGACGGGTAGCGGGGTGGAGTCGAGCCAGCGCACCGGAGCGTCATTGGGGGCGATCACTGACCAGGTGGAGCACATCAGCGACATGAATCATCAGGTGGCTACTGCGACCGAAGAGCAGTCGGCGGTGACCGAGGAGATCAATCGTACGGTGCAGGGGATTTCCGACCTGGCGCGGGAGACCGCGGCGGAGGTGCAGGGCTGTCGCGAAGAGTGCCAGGCGCTGCGTGGCTTGGCGGATGACCTGACGCGGCAGATGGGTGGGTTCAGGCTTTAGATCAGTGTCGGCTTCTTCGCGGGCTTGCCCGCTCCCCACAGGTACTGCACAGCTCTCGACGGCTGCGATGTTCCTGTGGGAGCGGGCATGCCCGCGAATGCGGGCTGTCAGGCGCCGATGATGCTGCGGATATCCTCCGCCAGCTCGCGCACCCGCTCTTGCTCGGTATCCCACGAGCACATGAACCGCGCCCCGCCGCTACCAATGAAGGTATAGAACCGCCATCCCCTGCCGCGCAGTGCCTCGATCGCATGCTCCGGCATCTGCAGGAACACCCCGTTGGCCTCAACCGGGAACATCAGATCCACTCCCGGCAAGTCACTCACCAGCGAGGCGAGCAACTGCGCGCAATGGTTGGCATGCGCGCCATGGCGCAACCAGGCGCCATCTTCCAGCAGGCCCACCCAAGGCGCCGACAGGAAGCGCATCTTCGATGCCAGTTGCCCGGCCTGCTTGCAGCGGTAGTCGAAGTCCTCGGCCAGTTGGCGGTTGAAGAACAGGATCGCCTCGCCCACCGCCATGCCGTTCTTGGTGCCGCCAAAGCACAGTACATCGACACCGGCCTTCCAGGTCAGCTCTGCCGGGCTGCAGCCCAGGAACGAGCAGGCATTGCTGAAGCGTGCGCCGTCCATGTGCAGGTTCAGCCCCAGCTCCTTGCAGGTGGCGCTGATCGCCTTCAGTTCGTCGGGGCGATAGACGGTGCCCACCTCGGTGGCCTGGGTAATGGTCACCACCCGTGGCTTGGGGTAGTGGATGTCCTGACGCTTCAGCGCCACTTCGCGGATCGACTGTGGTGTCAGCTTGCCGTTGACGCTGGGCGCGGTCAGCAGCTTGGAGCCGTTGGAGAAGAACTCCGGCGCACCGCACTCGTCGGTTTCGACGTGGGCGGTCTCGGAGCAGATCACGCTGTGGTAGCTCTGGCACAGCGAGGCCAGGGCCAGGGAGTTGGCGGCGGTGCCGTTGAAGGCGAAGAACACCTCGCAGTCGGTTTCGAACAGCTTGCGGAAGTATTCCGCGGCGCGTTCGGTCCACTGGTCGTCGCCGTAGGCGCGGTCGTGGCCATGGTTGGCCTTTTCCATCGCTGCCCAGGCTTCGGGGCAGATGCCGGAATAGTTGTCGCTGGCGAATTGTTGGCTCTTATCTGTCATGACACTGTCCTGTGAACGACGCAGAACAGCACTCTAAACCATCGATTCAGCAGTTGCCTATACAAGCGGTGCATCGGCTGACTTCAGCGGTGCCTGTACTGGCCCTATCGCCGGCAAGCCGGCTCCCACAGGTACTCCACAGGGCTTGAGAACAGTGTCATTCCTGTGGGAGCCGGCTTGCCGGCGATGAGGCCAGAGAGGCCAGTGCAAAACGAATGTCGTAAACGCGCCATTGCAAGGCGTGCGCAGGCATCTGATCCGCCCCGGCCAGTCATAACATCGCCACAAAGGGCCACAGTGCCCCACGACAAAAAACGATCGCTGCCGGGAGATACACGATGTTCAGCAAGCAAGACCAGATTCAGGGTTACGACGATGCACTGCTGGCGGCGATGAATGCCGAAGAGCAGCGCCAGGAAGACCACATCGAGCTGATCGCCTCGGAAAACTACACCTCCAAGCGCGTGATGCAGGCCCAAGGCAGCGGCCTGACCAACAAGTACGCCGAAGGCTACCCGGGCAAGCGCTACTACGGTGGCTGCGAGCACGTGGACAAGGTCGAGGCCCTGGCCATCGAGCGCGCCAAGCAGCTGTTCGGTGCCGACTACGCCAACGTCCAGCCGCACTCCGGCTCCTCGGCCAACGGTGCCGTCTACCTGGCCCTGCTGCAGGCTGGTGACACCATCCTCGGCATGAGCCTGGCCCACGGCGGCCACCTGACCCACGGCGCCAAGGTGTCGTCCTCGGGCAAGCTGTACAACGCTGTGCAATACGGCATCGACACCAACACCGGCCTGATCGACTACGACGAAGTCGAGCGCCTGGCTGTCGAGCACAAGCCGAAAATGATCGTTGCCGGCTTCTCGGCCTACTCCAAGACCCTCGACTTCCCACGCTTCCGCGCCATCGCCGACAAGGTCGGTGCGCTGCTGTTCGTCGACATGGCCCACGTAGCCGGCCTGGTTGCCGCTGGCCTGTACCCGAACCCGATCCCGTTCGCCGATGTGGTTACCACCACCACTCACAAGACCCTGCGCGGCCCACGTGGCGGCCTGATCCTTGCCAAGTCGAACGAAGAGATCGAGAAGAAGCTGAACGCCGCGGTGTTCCCAGGCGCCCAGGGCGGCCCGCTGATGCACGTGATCGCCGCCAAGGCCGTTTGCTTCAAGGAAGCGCTGGAGCCTGAATTCAAGGCCTACCAGCAACAAGTGATCGAAAACGCCCAGGCCATGGCCCAGGTGTTCATCGACCGCGGCTACGACGTGGTTTCCGGCGGCACCGACAACCACCTGTTCCTGGTCAGCCTGATCCGCCAGGGCCTCACCGGCAAAGATGCCGACGCCGCCCTGGGCCGCGCGCACATCACCGTCAACAAGAACGCCGTGCCGAATGACCCGCAGTCGCCATTCGTCACATCGGGCCTGCGCATCGGTACCCCGGCCGTTACCACCCGCGGCTTCAAGGTCGCTCAGTGCGTGGCCCTGGCCGGCTGGATCTGCGACATCCTCGACAACCTCGGTGACGCAGACGTCGAAGCCGATGTGGCGAAGAACGTCGCGGCCCTGTGCGCAGATTTCCCTGTTTACCGCTGAGTGGAGTCACACACCATGCAACGTTACTCGGGCTTCGGCCTTTTCAAGCACTCCCTCAGCCACCACGAGAACTGGCAGCGCATGTGGCGCACGCCAACCCCTAAAAAGGTCTACGACGTGGTTATCGTCGGCGGTGGCGGCCATGGCCTGGCCACGGCCTACTACCTGGCCAAAGAACACGGCATCACCAACGTTGCCGTGATCGAGAAGGGCTACCTGGGCGGCGGCAACACCGCCCGTAACACCACCATCGTGCGTTCCAACTACCTGTGGGACGAGTCGGCGCACCTGTACGAGCACGCCATGAAACTGTGGGAGGGCCTGTCCCAGGACCTCAACTACAACGTGATGTTCTCCCAGCGCGGCGTGTACAACCTGTGCCACACCCTGCAGGACATGCGCGACTCCGAGCGCCGGGTCAGCGCCAACCGCCTGAACGGCGTGGATGGCGAACTGCTCAACACCGCCCAGGTCGCGGCCGAGATCCCGTACCTGGACTGCTCGAAGAACACGCGCTACCCGATCCTCGGTGCCACAGTGCAGCGCCGTGGCGGCGTGGCCCGTCACGACGCCGTAGCCTGGGGCTTCGCCCGTGCCGCCGACGCCCTGGGCGTGGACCTGATCCAGCAGACCGAAGTGATCGGCTTCCGCAAGGAAAACGGCGCGGTCATCGGTGTGGAAACCAACAAAGGCTTCATCGGCGCCAAGCGCGTCGGCGTGGTCACCGCCGGTAATTCCGGGCACATGGCCAAGCTGGCCGGCTTCCGCCTGCCGCTGGAATCGCACCCGCTGCAAGCACTGGTATCCGAGCCGATCAAGCCGATCATCGACAGCGTGATCATGTCCAACGCCGTGCACGGCTACATCAGCCAGTCCGACAAGGGCGACCTGGTGATCGGTGCCGGTATTGACGGCTGGGTCGGCTACGGCCAGCGCGGTTCGTACCCGGTGATCGAGCACACCCTGCAGGCCATCGTCGAGATGTTCCCCAACCTCTCGCGCGTGCGCATGAACCGCCAGTGGGGCGGCATCGTCGATACCTCGCCGGACGCTTGCCCGATCATCACCAAGACCCCGGTCAAGAACATGTTCTTCAACTGCGGTTGGGGTACTGGCGGCTTCAAGGCGACCCCGGGTTCGGGCAACGTCTTCGCCGCGAGCCTGGCCAAGGGCGAAATGCACCCACTGGCCGCGCCGTTCTCCATGGACCGTTTCTACAACGGCGCACTGATCGACGAACACGGCGCCGCCGCCGTCGCCCACTAACCGGAGACACCGTCATGTTGCATATTTTCTGTCCCCACTGCGGCGAGCTGCGCTCCGAAGAAGAGTTCCACGCCTCTGGCCAGGCGCACATCGCCCGCCCGCTGGACCCTAACGCCTGCTCCGACGAGGAGTGGGGTACCTACATGTTCTACCGTGACAACCCACGCGGTATTCACCACGAACTGTGGGACCACGTTGCCGGCTGCCGCCAGTATTTCAACGTCACCCGTGACACCGTGACCTACGAGATTCTGGAAACCTACAAGATTGGCGAGAAGCCGCAAGTGACCGCCAGCAGCAAGCAGAACAGCGCCGCGTCGACCGTCAAAGGCCAAGGGGAAAAAGTATGAGCCAGACCTATCGCCTCGCCAGCGGCGGCCGTATCGACCGCAGCAAGGTCCTGAACTTCACTTTCAACGGCAAGACATACCAGGGTTATGCCGGTGACAGCCTGGCCGCCGCATTGCTGGCCAACGGCGTCGACATCGTCGGCCGCAGCTTCAAGTATTCGCGCCCACGCGGCATCATCGCCGCCGGTACCGAAGAGCCGAACGCCATCCTGCAGATCGGCTCCAGCGAAGCCACCCAGATCCCCAACGTGCGTGCCACCCAGCAGGCGCTGTACGCAGGTCTTGTAGCTACCAGCACCAACGGCTGGCCGAACGTCAACAACGACGTCATGGGCATCCTGGGCAAGGTTGGCGGCAGCATGATGCCGCCGGGCTTCTACTACAAAACCTTCATGTACCCGAAATCGTTCTGGATGACTTACGAGAAGTACATCCGCAAAGCCGCAGGCCTTGGCCGCGCGCCGCTGCAGAACGACCCGGACAGCTACGACTACATGAACCAGCACTGCGACGTGCTGATCGTCGGCGCCGGCCCTGCCGGCCTGGCCGCTGCCCTGGCCGCTGGCCGCAGCGGTGCCCGCGTGATCCTGGCTGACGAGCAGGAAGAGTTCGGCGGCAGCCTGCTCGACACCCGCGAAACCCTCGACGGCAAGCCTGCTGCCGATTGGGTCAGCGCTGTGGTCAAAGAGCTGGAAAGCCTGCCGGAAGTGACCCTGCTGCCACGTGCCACGGTCAACGGCTACCACGACCATAACTTCCTGACCATCCACGAGCGCCTCACCGACCACCTCGGCGATCGCGCCCCTATCGGCCAGGTACGCCACCGCGTGCACCGCGTCCGCGCCAAGCGCGTGGTGCTGGCTGCCGGCGCCCACGAGCGCCCGCTGGTGTACGGCAACAACGACCTGCCGGGCAACATGCTGGCCGGTGCTGTGTCCACCTACGTACGCCGCTACGGCGTGGCCCCGGGCCGCAAGCTGGTGCTGTCGACCAACAACGACCACGCCTACCGCGCTGCGCTGGACTGGCACGACGCCGGCCTGCAAGTGGTCGCCATTGCCGACGCCCGCCACAACCCACGTGGCTCGCTGGTTGAAGAAGCACGTGCCAAAGGCATCCGCATCCTTACCTCCAGCGCCGTGATCGAGGCGAAGGGCAGCAAGCACGTCAGCGGCGCCCGTGTGGCCGCCATCGATGTGCAGGCACACAAGGTCACCAGCCCTGGCGAAACTCTCGAGTGCGACCTGATCGCCACCTCCGGCGGCTACAGCCCGATCGTGCACCTGGCTTCGCACCTGGGCGGTCGCCCGGTATGGCGTGAAGATATCCTCGGCTTCGTGCCGGGCGATGCTCCGCAGAAACGCGAATGCGTGGGTGGCATCAACGGCGTCTACGCCCTGGGCGACGTGATCGCCGATGGCTTCGAAGGCGGCGTTCGCGCAGCCACCGAAGCGGGCTTCAAGGCCACCGTCGGCAGCCTGCCGAAAACCGTTGCGCGCAAGGAAGAGGCCACCGTGGCACTGTTCCAGGTGCCGCACGACAAGGGCACTGCCCGCGCACCCAAGCAGTTCGTCGACCAGCAGAACGACGTCACCGCGGCCGCAATCGAACTGGCCACCCGCGAAGGCTTCGAGTCGGTCGAGCACGTAAAACGCTACACCGCGCTGGGCTTTGGTACCGACCAGGGCAAACTGGGCAACATCAACGGCCTGGCCATCGCCGCCCGTTCGATCGGCATTACCATCCCGGAAATGGGCACCACCATGTTCCGCCCCAACTACACGCCGGTTACCTTCGGTGCAGTAGCGGGCCGTCACTGTGGTCACCTGTTCGAGCCCGTACGCTTCACCGCCCTGCATGCCTGGCACGTGAAGAACGGCGCCGAGTTCGAAGACGTCGGCCAGTGGAAACGCCCGTGGTACTTCCCGAAAGCCGGTGAAGACATCCACGCCGCCGTGACCCGTGAATGCAAGGCCGTGCGCGACAGCGTGGGCCTGCTGGACGCCTCGACCCTGGGCAAGATCGACATTCAGGGCCCGGATGCGCGTGAGTTCCTCAACCGCATCTACACCAACGCCTGGACCAAGCTCGACGTGGGCAAGGCCCGCTATGGCCTGATGTGCAAGGAAGACGGCATGGTCTTCGACGACGGCGTAACCGCCTGCGTCGGCGACAACCACTTCATCATGACCACCACCACTGGCGGCGCCGCCCGCGTGCTGCAGTGGATGGAGCTGTACCACCAGACCGAATGGCCGGAACTGAAGGTGTACTTCACCTCGGTCACCGACCACTGGGCCACCATGACCCTGTCCGGCCCCAACAGCCGCAAGCTGCTGAGCGAGCTGACCGACATCGACATGGACAAGGAAGCCTTCCCGTTCATGACCTGGAAGGAAGGCAACGTCGGCGGCGTACCGGCCCGGGTGTTCCGTATCTCGTTCACCGGCGAGCTGTCGTACGAAGTCAACGTGCAGGCCAACTACGCCATGGGCGTGCTGGAACAGATCATCGAGGCAGGCAAGAAGTACAACCTGACCCCGTACGGTACCGAGACCATGCACGTACTGCGTGCCGAGAAGGGCTTCATCATCGTTGGCCAGGACACCGATGGCTCGATGAACCCGGACGACCTGAACATGAGCTGGTGCGTGGGCCGTAACAAGCCGTTCTCGTGGATCGGCCTGCGTGGCATGAACCGCGAGGACTGCCTGCGCGACAACCGCAAGCAACTGGTAGGCCTGAAGCCGGTCGACCCGAACCAGTGGCTGCCGGAAGGCGCCCAGCTGGTGTTCGACCCGAAACAGCCGATCCCGATGGATATGGTTGGCCACGTCACCTCCAGCTACGCGTCCAACTCCCTGGGCTACTCGTTCGCCATGGGTGTGGTCAAAGGCGGCCTCAAGCGCATGGGCGAGCGCGTCTACTCGCCGCAGGCGGATGGCAGCGTGATCGAGGCGGAGATCGTGTCTTCGGTGTTCTTCGATCCGAAGGGTGAGCGGCAGAACGTTTGACTCCGGGCCCTGTGGGGGCAGGCCAGGCCCAATCGCCGGCAAGCCAGCTCCCACAGGATCGATGCAGCTTTGAAGGTTGGCGAGCTCCCTGTGGGAGCTGGCTTGCCGGCGATGAGGCCGGTAGCCCCAACACACAAGCTGCGTCGCATCGACGAACAAGAATTCAAGGCAGGTAAGAAATGAGCGCTATCAACGTCTTCCAGCAAAACCCCGGCGCCGAGGCCAAGGCCCAGTCGCCACTGCACCACGCCGACCTGGCCAGCCTGGTTGGCAAAGGCCGCAAGAACGCAGGCGTGACCCTGCGTGAACGCAAGTTCCTCGGCCACCTGACCATTCGTGGCGATGGCCACGACCCGGAGTTCGCTGCCGGCGTGCACAAGGCCCTGGGCCTGGAGCTGCCAGTGGCACTGACCGTGGTCGCCAACAACGAAATGTCGCTGCAATGGATGGGCCCTGACGAGTGGTTGCTGATCGTCCCGGGTGGCCAGGAGTTTGCCGTTGAGCAAAAGCTGCGCGCAGCCCTCGAAGGCCAGCACATCCAGGTGGTCAATGTCAGCGGCGGGCAGAGCCTGCTGGAACTGCGCGGCCCGAACGTGCGCGAAGTGCTGATGAAGTCCACCAGCTATGATGTTCATCCGAACAACTTCCCGGTGGGCAAGGCAGTCGGCACCGTCTTCGCCAAGTCGCAACTGGTGATCCGCCGCACCGCCGAAGATACCTGGGAGCTGGTGATTCGCCGCAGCTTCGCCGACTACTGGTGGCTGTGGCTGCAGGACGCTTCGGCCGAGTACGGCCTGAGCATCGAGGCTTAAGGAGAACAGAACATGAGTCGGGCACCGGATACCTGGATTCTCACCGCCGACTGCCCGAGCATGCTCGGCACCGTCGACGTGGTGACGCGTTACCTCTTCGAGCAGCGCTGCTACGTGACGGAGCACCACTCCTTCGATGACCGGCTGTCGGGGCGTTTCTTCATTCGCGTGGAGTTCCGCCAGCCGGATGATTTCGATGAAGCCGGCTTCCGGGCCGGCCTTGCCGAGCGCAGCGAGGCGTTCGGCATGACCTTCGAGCTGACCGCACCTAACCATCGCCCCAAGGTGGTGATCATGGTGTCCAAGGCCGACCACTGCCTTAACGACCTGCTGTATCGCCAGCGTATCGGTCAGCTGGCCATGGACGTGGTCGCGGTGGTATCCAACCACCCTGATCTCGAACCCCTGGCACACTGGCACAAGATTCCTTACTACCACTTTGCCCTCGACCCCAAGGACAAGCCCGGGCAAGAGCGCAAGGTACTTCAGGTGATCGAGGAAACCGGCGCCGAACTGGTGATTCTTGCGCGCTACATGCAGGTGCTGTCGCCAGAGCTGTGCCGGCGCCTGGATGGTTGGGCGATCAACATTCACCACTCCTTGCTGCCAGGGTTCAAAGGCGCCAAGCCTTATCACCAGGCGTACAACAAGGGCGTGAAGATGGTTGGCGCTACCGCGCACTACATCAACAACGACCTGGACGAAGGCCCGATCATCGCCCAGGGTGTGGAGGTGGTCGACCACAGTCATTACCCCGAAGACCTGATTGCCAAAGGGCGCGACATCGAGTGCCTGACCCTGGCGCGAGCGGTGGGGTATCACATCGAGCGACGAGTGTTCCTCAATGCGAACAGGACTGTGGTGCTCTGACCGCGTCTAGCTTTTATCACGGGCATGGGCTTTCAGGGTTTCGCGGATGGCTGTAACGAACCTCTGGCGCATGTCCGCACCCAGTTTGTTACCTGGGATTGGATCGCCGTCGCGGTCCACCCAGCCTGCTTTGAACTCGTGAAGATCCATGCCTTCGGCTTCTTCGTCGAAGTCGTAGCCTGGACCATAAGCCGCGTAATAGAAGATCTTGTCGGCGTCCAGAAAGTACCGCTGTTTGCCGAACAATGCTGCTTCGATGTTTGGGTCGAAGCCCTGCTGCCTGGCAGCCTCGACCCAGTATGGCCAGAAGGCGTCCTCGGGGCGCTCAGTATCCGTCATGGTGGTTCTCCGGTTTGATAGACGATGGGTTACTGCATCCCTATCGAATCACTCGGTCGCCAACGTATTGCGGTAGATATTCATCGCCCCGGGCATGCGCGCGACCACCACCTGGCCGATTGCCGTTCAGAGGTATTTGCCTGTCGTTTCCAGTCAGCGCATCCGTCCCCATCAGGCCCACAATTCCCTGCATTCCAGTAACACATGCCGCCCACGGATGGCGGCGCGTTCAACCACCGCTGCATAAATATAAATCAAGCGAGGTAAGAGCATGTCTGGCAATCGTGGAGTGGTATATCTCGGCGCCGGCAAGGTCGAGGTGCAGAAGATCGACTACCCGAAAATGCAGGACCCACGCGGCAAGAAGATCGAGCACGGCGTGATCCTGAAGGTGGTCTCCACCAACATCTGCGGCTCCGACCAGCACATGGTCCGCGGTCGCACCACTGCCCAGGTCGGCCTGGTCCTGGGCCACGAAATCACCGGCGAGATCGTCGAGAAGGGCCGTGACGTCGAGCGCATGCAGATTGGCGACCTGGTCTCGGTGCCATTCAACGTCGCCTGTGGCCGCTGCCGCTCCTGCAAGGAAATGCACACCGGTGTCTGCCTCACCGTCAACCCTGCCCGCGCTGGCGGTGCCTATGGTTACGTCGACATGGGCGACTGGACCGGCGGCCAGGCCGAGTACGTGCTGGTGCCGTACGCCGACTTCAACCTGCTGAAACTGCCCGAGCGCGACAAGGCCATGGAAAAGATCCGTGACCTGACCTGCCTGTCCGACATCCTGCCGACCGGCTACCACGGTGCCGTGACTGCCGGTGTAGGCCCAGGCAGCACCGTCTACGTTGCTGGCGCCGGCCCGGTCGGTTTGGCTGCCGCTGCCTCGGCACGTCTGCTGGGCGCTGCCTGCGTCATCGTTGGCGACCTCAACCCAGCCCGCCTGGCTCACGCCAAGTCCCAGGGCTTCGAAGTGGTCGACCTGTCCAAGGACACCCCGCTGCACGAGCAGATCGTCGACATCCTCGGTGAGCCGGAAGTGGACTGCGCCATCGACGCCGTTGGCTTCGAGGCCCGCGGCCATGGCCACGAAGGTGCCAAGCATGAAGCGCCAGCTACCGTGCTGAACTCGCTGATGCAGGTTACCCGCGTTGCCGGCAACATCGGTATCCCGGGCCTGTACGTGACCGAAGACCCGGGTGCGGTGGATGCTGCCGCCAAGATCGGCGCGCTGAGCATTCGCTTTGGCCTGGGCTGGGCCAAGTCGCACAGCTTCCACACCGGCCAGACCCCGACCATGAAGTACAACCGCCAGCTGATGCAGGCAATCATGTGGGATCGAATCAACATCGCTGAAGTGGTTGGTGTGCAGGTGATCAACCTGGATCAGGCGCCGGAAGGTTATGGCGAGTTCGATGCAGGTGTACCGAAGAAGTTCGTGATCGACCCGCACAAGATGTGGGGTGCGGCGTGATGCCATGATGTAACGAGAAGCCCCTCATACTGAGGGGCTTTTTGCATGGGTGCGCCAGCGCATTAAGCTTGTCTGTAGCGGCCGTGCTGGTGATTTGGTGGTGGCGAGACGTGATGCAATACTTAATTTCTTCGAGCATTGCTCATTATTGCCCAAACAGCCAGCCCGACAATTATCCCGCCAAAAAGAACCCCGAATATCCCTCCAAGCATATTGGAGCTGCGTCTGTCTCCAATGATACGGTTAACTCTGACTTTGCTGGGTTGAGTCGGTTTTATGACCACAGGGGTGTGGATCTTTTTAATGTTCGAAAAAATGGGTTCAACGGGTTTTTCTGGGGCGATTGTCAAAGCTTTGGAGCCAGTCGGTGTAGATGCTGGAGCAGTACCTGCTAATGTGGAGGGATTTGCAGTTATCGTGGTGGCGTTATTTGCAATGTTATTAAAGCCTGCTTTTTTTCTGCTGGCGCCTTTTCCTACGAATCCGTGACCCCCATTAATAGCAAAATTGACCGATGCTTTCTTGAACGAGTTGAAAGCGCGGAAAAGCAGCAACCGGGAAGATTCACCCGTTGGGTCATCCCGATTGATAGGGTCTCCCACGCAGTAGGCATATGAATTCAGACCGCCTTTTCCGAATGGGCTCGACGGGTCTTCGGTGCACAAGCGCATAAGTCCGGGTGAGTGAAACCGACGCCCCGCACCCAGGGGGTTCCCTTGAGTAACCCGGTCATACCTCTGCCCAGTGAATCCCAGCAACGCTTCCAATCTGTCGGTGGCCAAGTATCCATAGGGTGAATACGCCATTGGCCAAGAACCAATACCGAGGACTGAATTGGCAAGGTCAACTCGAAGCATCTTTGCCGATGGTGCCTGATCCAGTTGGGCTAGCGCCATGTCATTTGCCCATAACAAGCGACGATTGCCCTGCGCGGCTATTTCAGTTGTCAGATTCTCACTCTTGTAGAAGTGCAGGCTACGCTGGGGAGCCAGACCCTGATCGTTCTTGCTTGTGGAAGAGGTAGGCATGATGGTGACCTGAGTGGTGATTGCTGTGTCGATTACTTTGCGGGTCCTGTAAAACCATCACAACTAGCAGTTTTAACAGGTCGTGAGCACTGTGGCGGATTGCAAAGGTGGTCGACAGCCGGGTCGGAACAAACCTGCAAAAAGCCAGTCAGATGTCGCGTTTCCCAGGCCATCCCGGCCCACGAGGTCCCACCCGATGAAAGCATTCACCTTGGCAACCCTGATGACCCTGGCCGCAAGCCCGGTGTTCGCCTTCAACCTCAGCGACGCCGCTAACGCCGTGTCGGCCATGCAGAACCAGAATCAAAGCCAGCAAGGCCAGGTGCAGGCACCCGAGGCGCAGGCAAACCTGCTCAACACCTTGGGTAGCCAATTGAATATCACCCCAGAGCAGGCCGTGGGCGGGGCAGGGGCCATGCTGGGGCTGGCGCGCAACAACCTGAGTTCCGACGACTACGGTCAGCTGACCAAGGCCGTGCCAGGGCTGGACCTACTTGCCGGGGCCAATGCACTGGGTGGCTTGAGTGGCTTGGGTGAGTTGCTGGGCAAGAACAGCGAGAGCCAGTCGGCGTTGAGCAATGCGCTGGGCAACAATGTGGAAAACCGCAGCGACCTGGACAATGCGTTCAAGGCGCTGGGCATGGATACCGGGATGATCGGGCAGTTTGCGCCGTTGCTGCTGCAGTACCTGGGGCAGCAGGGGATTGCCGGGTCGCTGTTGCAGAACCTGGGGAGTTTGTGGACCACTCCTGCTCCATTGACCCGACCTTCGGTCTGAGGGTTTTGCCAGCATCACAGCCTTGAAGGCTGACGCTGTACCTGTAGGAGCGGCCTTGTGTCGCGAAAGGGGCGCGAAGCGGCCCCGGCAATCTGTGTGGTGACGCTGAAATCCTGGGGCCGCTTTGCGGCCCTTCGCGACACAAGGCCGCTCCTACAAAGGCCAGCGCAGGCAATGAGAATGGTGTATCCCGCAAACACGGAATCGCGTCATGTCAGGTCGCTTCGGTAAAGTCTACTAGGCGTACCGGGCGGCGGAAGCCGGCGGTCAGTACTGCCAGGTACGCAAGACCCAGCGCAAACCAGCACAAGCCGATCACCAAGGTAAGCGCCGACAGGCTGGTCCACAGCCACAGTGTCAGCCCCAACCCCACCAGCGGCACCAGGCCATAGCTCAGCAGCCCTTTGAGGCTGCGCTGCGAGCCATCGTCCACCAGGTGGGTCTTAACCACCGCCAGGTTCACTGCCGAAAACGCCACCAGCGCACCAAAGCTGATCAGCGAGGCAAGGGTCGCCAGGTCGATTATCAACGCCAGCAACGAGAACGCCGAAACCAGCAGAATGGCGAACACCGGCGTGCCAAAGCGCGGTGACAGGTAGCCGAACGTTCGCTGCGGCAGCACCTTGTCACGACCCATGGTGAACAGAATGCGCGACACCGCCGCCTGCGAGGCCAGCGCCGAGCCCAGGCTCCCAGCTACATAGGCCGCAGTGAAGAAGTTGGCCAGGAATTGCCCACCCGCCTTGAACATTACCTCGTTGGCCGCCGCATCGGCATTGGCAAAGGTGGTGCCGGGCAGTACCAGTTGGCTGACATAGGCCAGCACGGTGAACAGCACGCCGGCGAACAGGGTGGTGAGGATGATTGCCCGTGGCACATCGCGGCGGGCATCGCGGCATTCTTCGGCCAAGGTCGAGACAGCGTCAAAGCCGAGGAACGACAGGCACAGCACCGCCGCACCAGCCATCAGCGCGCCGAAGCCCGGCTGCGAACCGTCGCCCAGCAGTGGTGAAAGCAGGTCGAGCGGTTGGCCGGCCAGGGACTGGCAGGACAGGGCGACGAACACCACGATGAAGACGATCTGTGCACCGACGATCAGGTTGCTGGTCTTGGCCACAGAGTGAATTCCGACCACGTTGAGCACCGTGACCAGGGCGATAGCAGCCAGCGCGATCGACCACGCAGGGATGGCCGGAAAGGCGATGTTCAGGAACAGGCCGATCAGCAGGTAGTTGATCATCGGCAGGAACAGGTAGTCGAGCAGCAGCGACCAGCCGGCCAGGAAGCCAACGTTCGGGCCGAAGGCCATGTTGGTGTAGGAGTACGCCGAGCCCGCGACCGGGAAGCGTTTGACCATGAAGCTGTAGGAGGTGGCGGTGAACAGCATGGCCACCAAGGTGACGATATAGGCGCCGGCCGTGCGGCCACCAGTAAGTTCGGTGACGATGCCGTAAGTGGTGAAGATGGTCAGCGGGACCATGTACACCAGGCCGAAGAACACCAGGGCGGGCAGGCCGAGGACACGGCGGAGCTGGACGGGGGTGGAGCTGGGTGGGTTGGCCATCGTTCGATCCAGAGCTTTTTTGTAGTTGTGCTTTGGTCGATTTTTATCCACTTAGGTGGGGTGTGACAAAGAAGTAATCCTAATGCTGATTATTAGCCAGGTTTTTAATCGGATTCTTGTAATGCCTGTACCTGCCTCTTCGCGGGCTCGCCCGCTCCCACAGGACCTGCACAGAATTCAAAAACTGTGGAGATCCTGTGGGAGCGGGCATGCCCGCGAAGAGGCCGGATCAGGCAGTAAAGATCTCAGCCCATCTCCACCCGCAGCTGCTCGATCCGCAAGTCCTTCTCCACCCACAACTGGTTCACCCAGGCCTGCACGGTCTGCCTGAACTCAGCATCATTCTCGTAATCCCCCGCCCACAGCATCGGGTCCAGTTCACGTACACGAATGTCGATAATCACCCGGCTGATGCTGCCATTGAGCAAATCCCAGAACCCCGGCGCCTTGTTGCCGGGGTACACGATGGTCACGTCCAGCAAGGCATCCAGTTGCTCGCCCAATGCCGCCAGCACGAACGCCACACCACCAGCCTTGGGCTTGAGCAGGTAGCGATAGGGCGATTGCTGCTCGCGGTGCTTGGCCTCGGTAAAGCGTGTGCCTTCCAGGTAGTTCACCACGGTCACCGGCTGGCGCTTGAACAGCTCGCAGGCCGCCTTGGTGATCTCCAGATCCTTGCCCTTGAGCTCTGGGTGTTTCTCCAGGAAGGCCTTGCTGTAGCGCTTCATGAACGGGTAGTCCAGGCCCCACCAGGCCAGGCCCAGCAGTGGTACCCAGATCAGCTCCTTCTTCAGGAAGAACTTGAAGAACGGTGTACGGCGGTTGAGGCTCTCGATCAGCGCCGGGATATCGACCCAGGTCTGGTGGTTGCTGACGGCCAGGTACGAAGTGTCCTTGCGCAGGTTCTCGACGCCGCGGATATCCCACTGGGTAGGAATGCACAGGGCAAAGATGGCCTTGTCGATCTCCGACCAGGTCTCGGCCACCCACATCACCGCCCATGAGGCATAGTCACGCCCACGTCCCGGCAGCACCAGTTTGAGCAGGGCGAAGACCAGCAGCGGGCAGATCAACACCAGGGTGTTGAGCAGCAGCAGGGTGGTAGTGAGGATGCCGGTCAGCAGGCGACGCATAAAAAGACTCTTGTTGTGGGAGATAAACGGTTGGCAATGATAAGCAGGGCAGTGGCCTACGCCAAATTTCCAGTGCCCTGCGGCGAGGACAAATGTTTCACATTATGTTGGATAGGCTTGTGACAGCGAACCTATCCTGCCAGTGCAGTCTAAGCACTGACCCTCCTCAAGGAAGCTTGCCTGTGAAACCTCTGCTTGCCCTGTTGTCGTTGTTGGCGCTGCCGGTCATGGCCGCCGAGCCCACAATCTATGGCCGTTACGAGAACATAGCCCTGCCCGAACTGGGCGAAACCCTGAAAGCCAAGATGGATACCGGTGCCTTCACCGCGTCGCTGTCGGCCAAGGACATCGAGCTGTTCACCCGTGATGGCGACGAGTGGGTGCGCTTCCGCCTGGCCACCAAGGACTCGGACGGCAAGGTGTATGAGCACAAGGTCTCGCGCATCAGCAAGATCAAGGGCCGTGCCGATGAAGAAGAGGAAGGCGATGCGCCGGAAATCTCCAAGCGCCCGGTGGTCGACCTGGAGCTGTGCCTGGGGGACGTGAAGCGCACCGTCGAGGTCAACCTGGTGGACCGCAGCAGCTTCAACTACCCGTTGCTGGTGGGCTCCAAGGCTTTGCGCGAGTTCAAGGCGGCGGTCAACCCGGCCAAGAAGTTCACCGCTGGCAAGCCTGACTGCTGATCGCAAGCTACCTGTGCCGGCCTCTTCGCGGGCACGCCCGCTCCCACAGGGATGGCGCGTGTCCTTGTGGGCTGCGCGGTACCTGTGGGAGCTGGCTTGCCTGCGATGGGGCGCATAGCGGCCCCACGATCTCAGCGCTGATGCAGAAATCGCCGGGGCCGCTCTGCGGCCCTTTCGCGACACAAGGCCGCTCCTACACAATAGTGCGTCGCCTATAGATATCTGCACAGGCCCGGACGCCATGCCCCACATCCTCATTGTCGAAGACGAAGCCGCCATCGCCGACACCTTGGTCTATGCCCTGCAGGCCGACGGCCATAGCACCGAATGGGTAACCCTGGGCAGCGCCGCCCTCGACCAGCAGCGCCAGCGCCCGGCCGACCTGGTCATCCTCGATATCGGCTTGCCCGATATCAGTGGCTTCGAAACCTGCCGTCAGCTGCGCCGCTTCAGCGAAGTACCGGTAATGTTCCTCAGCGCCCGCGACGGCGAAATCGACCGGGTGGTGGGACTGGAAATCGGCGCAGACGACTATGTGGTCAAACCCTTCAGCCCGCGTGAAGTGGCGGCGCGAGTACGGGCGATCCTCAAGCGCATGGGCCCCAGGGTCGAGCCAGCTGTCGAGACCACGCTGTTCCAGCTCGATACCTTGCGCATGCAGATCACCTACCGCGGCCAGCCTCTTCCCCTCACCCGCCACGAATTCCGCCTGTTGCAATGCCTGCTCGAGCAACCGCACCGGGTATTCAGCCGCGAACAGCTGCTCGACGCCGTGGGCGTGGCCTCTGACGTGGGGTACGAGCGCACCATCGACAGCCATATCAAGAGCCTGCGCGCCAAGCTGCGCCAGGTGGCCAGCGACGCCGAACCGATCCAGACCCACCGCGGCCTCGGCTACAGCTACAGCCCGGACCATGCCTGATGCGCCTGGGCATCCGGATCTTCCTGGTGTACTTCCTGTTCGTCGGGCTGGCGGGCTACTTTCTGCTCAACACGGTGCGTGAACAGATCCGTCCGGTAGTGCGACAGTCCTCGGAAGAAACGCTGGTGGACACCGCCAACCTGCTGGCCGAGATCCTGCACGATGACGTCAAGGCCGGCACCCTGAACCAGAGCCGCTTGCCCGAAGTGCTCAAGGCCTACGGCTCGCGCAGCCCGGGTGCGCAGATCTGGGGCTTGGCCAAGAACCAGGTCAGCCACCGCATCTATGTCACCGACGCCAAGGGCACCGTGCTGCTGGACTCCAGCGGCGAGGACCTGGGCAAGGACTACTCGAAGTGGAATGACGTGTACCTGACCTTGCGTGGCCAGTATGGCGCCCGTTCCACCCGCAGCGACCCCGACGATGAAAGCACCTCGGTGATGCACGTGGGCGCGCCGATCATCGACGATGGCAAGATCATCGGCGTGGTCACCGTGGCCAAGCCCAACAGCTCGCTGCAACCGTACATCGACCGCTCCGAACGGCGCCTGCTTACCCTGGGCCTGGGGCTGATCGGCCTGGGCCTGCTGATCGGTGCCGCGTTGTCGTGGTGGCTGGCGCGCTCGCTGCGCCGGCTGGCCCGCTACGCCCAGGCGGTCAGCGAGGGCGAGCGCGCCGCCCTGCCGCATTACAAGGGTGGCGAACTGGCGCACCTGGCCCAGGCGGTCGAGCGCATGCGCACCCAACTGGAAGGCAAGGCTTATGTCGAGCGGTATGTGCATACCCTGACACACGAGCTGAAAAGCCCGCTGGCGGCCATTCGTGGCGCGTCTGAGCTGTTGCAGGGCGATGACATGCCGGCTGACCAGCGGGCGCGCTTTGCCGGCAACATCGAGCGCGAGAGCGAGCGTTTGCAGAAGATGATCGAACGCCTGCTCAACCTGGCCCGGGTCGAGCAGATGCAGGCGCTGGAGGATGAGCAGCAGGTGGCGCTGGCGGCTTTGGTGGACGAGTTGCTGTTGGCCCATGCGGCGCGTATCGAAGGTGCCGATTTGCAGGTGCGCCAGCGGGTGCCGGCTGGCTTGCGCTTGTTGTGTGACCCGTTCCTGATGCGCCAGGCGCTGGCCAACCTGCTCGACAACGCGTTGGACTTCACCCCGGAGGGAGGCGCGCTGTTGTTCGACCTGGAGCGCGATGGCGAACGGGTGGCGCTGAGTGTGTTCAACCAGGGGCAGGCGATACCTGCCTACGCCATTGGGCGGGTGAGCGAGCGGTTCTACTCGCTGCCGCGGCCGGGGAGTGGGCGCAAGAGCACTGGGTTGGGGCTTAATTTTGTGGCCGAGGTGATGCAGCTGCATGGCGGGGCGTTGGCTGTGGATAACGTCGATGGAGGGGTGCGGGTGAGGTTGTGGCTGCCGGTGCGGCGTATCAGCTGACATTGCCGGGGCTGCTGCGCAGCCCATCGCGACACAAGGCCGCTCCTACAAGAGCGCGCGTCCTCCTGTAGGAGCGGCCTTGTGTCGCGATGGGCCGCAAAGCGGCCCCAAAAACACACAATCTCCACACCATCTCCCCGAGGCCTCCACGCAAGGCGCAGACACTGCGCCCACTGCCACAGGAGGCCCCATGAACAAGACCCTCGGTTTCAAACTCGGCATGATCGCCGTATTGATCTTGCTGTTGCTCGTCCCGCTACTGCTGATCAGCGGCCTGATCGGTGAACGCCAGGCCCTGCGCGACAGTGTGCTGCGCGATATCGCCCAGAGCGCCAGCTTCGATCAGCAACTCAGTGGCCCGCTGCTGGTGGTGCCCTACCGCAAGTACCAGCGCCGCTGGATCGAAAAGGACGGCGAGCGCACCCAGGAAACCAGCACCATTGCCGGCCACCTGTACTTCCTGCCGGAAACCTTCGCCGCCGACCTGGGCGTGGACACCGAACTGCGCGCCCGTGGCATCTACCAGGCCCGGCTGTTCCACGCCAAGGGCCGTATCAGTGGCCGCTTCAAGCTCCCGGAACGCTGGGGCATCGACAAGGATTTCGACGACTACCGCTTCGACAAGCCGTTCCTGGTGGTGGGTATCAGCGATATCCGCGGCATCGAGAACGGCCTTGAGCTGAGCATCGGCGAGCAGAAAGTACCGTTCGAAGCCGGTACCCGGCTCGACTGGATGCGCGGCGGCGTGCACGCCAGCCTGCCGGGGCTGGACGGCCTGCAGGCGCGTGAATTCAGCTATGGTTTCGATCTCGCACTGCAAGGCACCGGCCAGCTGCACGTAGTGCCGGTGGGCCGCACCAGTGCCGTGGACCTGCGTGCCAACTGGCCGCACCCGAGCTTCGTCGGCAACTACCTGCCCAGTCGCCGCGATATCGACGCCCAAGGCTTCAGTGCCCACTGGCAGACCTCGTTCTTTGCCACCAACCTCGAAGACGCCCTGCGCCAGTGCGCCACCGCCGGGCAGTGTGCGGACTTCAGCGAGCGCAGCTTCGGCGTCAGCTTCGTCGACCCGGTGGACCAGTACCTGAAGAGCGAGCGGGCGATCAAGTACGCCTTGCTGTTCATCGCCCTGACCTTCGCCGGCTTCTTCCTGTTCGAAGTGCTTAAGAACCTCAGCGTACACCCGGTGCAGTACATCCTGGTGGGGGTGGCGCTGGCTTTCTTCTACCTGCTGTTGCTGTCGTTGTCCGAGCACATCGGCTTTGGTTTGGCGTATGGGTTGTCAGCTTCGGCGTGTGTGCTGCTGATCGGCTTCTACCTGGGCCATGTGCTGCGCAGCCTGGGGCGTGGGGTGGGCTTTGCGGTGGGGTTGGCGACGTTGTATGCGCTGCTCTACGGGCTGCTGAGTGCCGAGGACTATGCGCTGTTGATGGGCTCGTTGCTGTGCTTTGGCCTGCTGGGGGTATTCATGGTGCTGACCCGGCGGCTGGATTGGGCCCGGGTGGGGAGGGTGGCATGAGGGAGGACAGAGAGATCGGGCGGTGGTTGGCTCTCAGAATCGGGCAGCTGTTTCCTTTGATACCGAGGTGAGGCCTTCGCGGGCACGCCCGCTCCCACAGGTACTGCACAGCTCGAAATACTGTGAGGATCCTGTGGGAGCGGGCGTGCCCGCGAAGAGGCCCTTCAGGCCACCGGAGAGGTTGCGACCATCGACGGCCGCTTGACCACCTCGGCATACCACGCAGCCAAGCCAGGCTGGTGCTCACGCCAGCCAAACTCGGGCTGGCGCAAATCCAGATACCCCAGCGCACAGGCCACGCCAATCGCTGCCAGGTCGAACCCGGACATCAACTCCGGCAAATGCTCCTGCTCCAGATTGGCCAGGCTACGGCGGATCTTGTCGCCCTGTGCCTGCAGCCAACCATCCCAGCGCTTGTCTACAGGGCGCAGGAAACTCTCGTAGCGGCTCGACACCGCCGCATCCATGATGGCATCGGCCTGCGACACCAGCGTCATGCGCCGCCAGCGTGCCGAGCCTTCGCGCGGCAGCAGCGGCAGGCCGACGTGCTGCAGGTCGAGGTACTCGCAGATCACCCGGCTGTCATGCAGCACGGTGCCGTCTTCCAGGCGCAGGGCCGGGATCTTGCCGATCGGGTTGTCCTGGTTGAGCTGTGGGTCGCCGCTGACCGGGCTGATGTTCACCGGCTGCAGCTGCACGCGCTCAAGTTGGCCGGTCTCGTGCAACACCACCATGACCTTGCGCACGAAAGGCGACAACGGCGAGTGGAACAGAGTCATCGTGCTCATGCTTCAGTTACCCTGCAGGCTCGGTGGCAGGCACACGCCGGTACCGCCGATACCGCAGTAGCCGTCCGGGTTCTTGGCCAGGTACTGCTGGTGGTAGGCCTCGGCGAAGTACACGGTCGGTGCCTGGTCGATTTCGGTGGTGATCTCACCGAAGCCGGCCTTGCTCAGTTCGGCCTGGAAGGCGTCGCGGCTGGCCTTGGCCTGTTCCAGCTGCTCAGGGCTGGTGCAGTAGATGGCCGAGCGGTACTGGGTGCCGATGTCGTTGCCCTGGCGCATGCCCTGGGTCGGGTTGTGCAGTTCCCAGAACATCGCCAGCAACTCGCGGTAGCTGACTCTGTCCTTGTCGAACACCACCAGCACCACTTCGGTGTGGCCGGTCAGGCCCGAGCACACTTCCTCGTAGGTGGGGTGGGGGGTGAAGCCGCCTGCGTAGCCGACCACTGTGCTGACCACGCCTTCACGCTGCCAGAAGCGGCGCTCGGCGCCCCAGAAGCAACCCAGGCCGAAGATGGCGAAGTCGATGGCACCTTCGAAGAATGGGCCGAGCAGCGGCGTGTCTTTGAACACGTAGTGGAACTCGGGCAGGCTCATTGGCGTTTCGCGGCCAGGCAGGGCCTGTTCCGCGGTTGGCATGACGTTTTTGTTCACCAGGATTTCCGAACGCAGGACCATGGCCGTTCCTCTGTGTTTATTCAGTTGGATAGGTGGTGGGGCCATCGCCGGCAAGCCAGCTCCCACAGGGATATCACAGATTTTGAGATATGAGCGGTCCCTGTGGGAGCTGGCTTGCCGGCGATAGGGCCCGAATGGGTTCTATAGTGCCCGAGGTTTGCGCGGCTGTCAGGCCACTGGGCCACGCGGATAGCGCTTCAGCCGTTCAGCCAGCTCGCGCCCCGGAATCGGCCGGTCGAACAGGTAGCCCTGGCCCACGTCGCAGCGGTGCCGGCGCAGGAACGCCAACTGCTCCGGTGTCTCGATACCCTCGGCCACCACCTTCAGCTTGAGGTTGTGAGCCATGGCTACCACCGCCGAGGTGATTTCCATGTCGTCCTGGTTGTCCGGGATCTCGTTGATGAAGCTGCGGTCGATCTTGAGGATGTCGATCGGAAACTTCTTCAGGTAGCTCAGCGACGAATAACCGGTGCCGAAATCGTCCATGGCCAGGGTCAGGCCCAGGGCCTTCAGTTCATCCAGCTGGCGGTGGGTATCTTCGGTGGCTTCCAGCAGCAGGCCTTCGGTCAGCTCCAGCTCCAGCAGGTGCGGGGGCAGGGCTTCCTCCTCGAGGATCGTGCTGATCGATGCCACCAGGTCCGGGTCGGAGAACTGCTTGGGGGACAGGTTGATGGCCACATGCAGGTTGCCCATGCCGGCTTCGCGCAGTTGCTGGCTCATGCGGCACGACTGTCGCACCACCCATTTGCCGATGGGGATGATCAGGCCGGTTTCTTCCGCCACGCTGATGAACTGGTCCGGGCGGATCATGCCGCGTTCAGGGTGGTTCCAGCGCAGCAGCGCTTCCAGCCCCAACAGGCGACCGCTGCGCAGGCACAGCTTGGGCTGGTAGAACACCTCCAGCTCGTTCTGGGTCAGGGCACGACGCAGGTTGTTCTCGACGAACAGCTTGTAGCTGGCTTCGGCATTGAGCACTTCGGTAAACACCTGCACCTGATGCTTGCCGTTGGCCTTGGCCTTGTGCAGCGCCAGGCCGGCGTTCTTCATCAGGCTGGCCGGGTCGGCGCCATGCAGTGGCGCGCAGGCCAGGCCCACCGAGGCGGTGACGTTGATCAGCTGGTTGTCGACGAACATCGGTTTGTCGAGTGTGCGCAGCAATTGCTGGGCGACACCCTGGCCATCTTCCAGGCTTGTATCGTCGAGCAGTACGGCGAACTCGTTACTGGCAAAGCGCGCCAGGATACCGCCGGAGTGCAAGCTGTTGCGCAGGCGCCGGGCCAGGCTGATCAGCAGCTTGTCGCCGGTCTGGTGGCCGAGGCTGTCGTTGATGCGCTTGAAGTTGTCGATGTCCACCAGCAGCAGGCACATCGAGTATTCGCCATCACGGGCAAAGCGCTCGTCCAGGCTGCGAATGAACGCCGGGCGGTTGCCCAGGTTGGTCAGGTTGTCGGTGTAGGCCAGGCGCTCGATGCGCTGCTGGGCCAGCTTCGTCTGGGTGACGTCTTCGTAGATGCCGATGTAGTGGGTCAGCTCACGGTTGTCGCCATATACCTTGGAAATCGAAAGCTGCCCCCAGTAGGGTTCGAGGTTCTTGCGCCGGCTCTTGAACTCGCCCTGCCAGCTGTTACCCATGGCCAGGCTCGACGGAGAGTCGAACAGCAGCTCGCTCAGGTTCTCCAGCGCTGGCAGCTCAGCCAGGTGGCGGCCTTGCACTTCTTCGGTGCTGTACTGGGTGATGGCAGTAAAGCTGGGGTTGACGTATTCCACCACACCGTCGCGGTTGACCAGCAGGAAGGCGCTGGCGCTTTGCTCGACTGCGCGCTGGAACAGGTGCAGGGCGCTGGCGGCGGTGCGCCGGTTGTGGTTGGTGATGACCTGGGCGAACTGGTCGGCCAGTTCGCCGGCAAAAGCGATTTCGTCCGACTGCCAGGCCCGTGTCTGGCCGGTCTGCTCCAGGCACAGCACGCCGACAACCTGGCCATCGACACGGATACTGGCATCGAGCATGGCCTTGTTATCCGGGCACAGGCTTTGCGTCAGGGCGCGGGTCCGCGGGTCGTGGCTGGCATTGTGGGCGTCGATGGCGCGGCTGGCGTGCAACGCGTCAAGGTAGTCGGGGAAGCGGCTGGCATCGATGGCTTCGGGCTGGCGGTGTTCTTGCGCGTCCCTGTACCAGGCGATGATCGGCTCCAGGCGCTGGTCTTCAAGGTGCCAGATACTCGCAATATCGACCTTGTAGATTTCGCAGGCGCTCTGGGTAATCAGCTGGGCGGCTTCCCGCAGAGAGTTGCCTGCGCTGTAGCGCTGGCGGGCCAGGCGCAGGATCAGGTCTTGCTGGCCACGTACCCGCTCCAGGTGCTCGAGTTGTTCCTGCTGCGCGCGCTGGTTCAGTTGCAGTGCCAGTTGCAGGCGGTTGTTGCGCGATTCCAGGTCGCTGGCACCGGCCTCGCTGGTATCTTCGGCGAGGTCGTCGAGCACGCTCAGGTAGCCGCGCAACAGATGGCGGTTGTGCTGCTTGTAGGCTTCCCCAGCCTCCAGCAGGCGTAGCGAAGCAGTTGGCGTGTGCAAGGTGTAGCGCACGCGGTAGTAGCCGCGCTGGGCCAGTTGCAGCTGGATCTCGTCGTGCAGCCGGTAGCGGGCCTCGGGTTCCATCAGGCTGGCGTAGGGTGCGTCTACCAGGGCGCAGAGCTCGCCAGCGTGCAGGCCGAACTGGCGCTCGCAGGCCGGGTCGAGGTAAAGCATGGCCCAAGTGGCTTCGTTGAGCCTTTCGAAGCGCAGCATGCCGAGCCGCGAGGGCACGGGTAACTGCGTGACGACCTCGGCCGCCACACGGCTGGCGGCATCGGGTTGGCTTTTCATCGAAGACTCGCTTGAAGAGGAAACGCGGCCTTTGGGGGCGGCAGGTCTGGCAAGGTTGCATCATGTCCCGGGGGCTGGCAAGCAGCCATGCGTGATGCTGTGGACGGGTTATCGGCTGGTGGGTGGGAATCTGTAGTCTGGGTGATATATCCGGGGCCGCTTTGCGGCCCATCGCAGGCAAGCCAGCTTGTGTCTTCAAGGTCTCTTAAACTCGAAAGGGTGAGAGCAGTGGATGGCAGACTGAAAGCCAGATGTGCTCTAAAGCACGAGTGGGAGCCTAGTCGCCATCCACCTCTCACTCTGACCTAAGCCCGAACAGTTGAATGAGTGGCGAACTCGTAGTCACAAGCTAGGGCTAAGTCAGAGTGCTCTCACTTCTTGAGTGTAAGAGGGCTTGGCGATGATTTCCTACTTCGTTGGTCTCGACGTTTCGAAAGCGACTCTGGATGTGGGCTTTCTTCCTGAAAGTATTCCCCAGTTCCAGGTCAGGAATGACCCAGAGGGCTTTGCGCAACTGATCGCATGCCTGAACGAGCTTGAGGTCGAACGGGTCTTGCTGGAAGCCACTGGTGGCTATGAACGAGCCGTATTCAAAGCCTTGCGACTGGAGGGTTTGAACGTCATCAGGGTCAACCCCAAGCGCTGTCGGGACTATGCGAGTGCCATGGGCAAAATTGCCAAGACTGACAAGATCGACGCCCAGATGCTGGCGCGGTTTGCCAGGGATTTCGAGGACTTGCCGCAGATAGAGCCTAATCAAGATCGGGATGAACTGGGAGAGCTCATCAAACTCCGTGGCAATCTTGTCCAGCATCGGGATGATGACAAGCGTCGGATGAAACAAACCACTTCAGTTACGGCCATTACCGTTTATACCGAGCATGTCGCTTACCTGAATGATCAGATTAAGGCTTTGGACAAGGCGATTGAGCGCGCCTCGAACGTGCTGGATCGCACGACAGCCATGCGGCTAAGGTCTGTGAAAGGGATTGGCGTCATCAGTTGTGGCACCTTCATGGCCTACCTACCTGAGCTGGGAAGCGTGACGGGGCGCGAAATTGCAGCCTTGGCTGGGTTAGCGCCGTACAACAAAGACAGCGGCAAGAAGAGTGGCCCGAGGAAGATCGAAGGCGGGCGTTACAGAGTCCGCAAGGCGGCCTACATGTCGATCTGGTCAATGATCCAGCATGTCCCAGAAGTTAGAACCCGCTATGAAGACCTGATAGCCCGAGGCAAGTGCGCAAAAGTTGCCGCAGTGGCGTGCATGCGCGTGTTGCTGGTGCGCCTGAACGCAATGCTGCGTGACGGAACGGAGTGGAAAGAGCTCAAGCCTCAGGTACCCGCAACCTGATCACGAACGAGGATCGATTTTCTACAAATGCGGGCTTCGCCAACGACACCGCTACGCGGTATCGAGCGAAGCCCTGCCCGAATGGCACGCTTGAAAATAAATTTCTAAAGACAGTTGCTCCCACAGGCGATCGCGGTACCTTGTGGGAGCGGCCTTGTGTCGCGATAGGAGGGCAAAGCCCTCCCGGCTTTCTCAAGGCAAAAAAAAGCCCCGCCAATCGACGGGGTTGAGGTACGAGCGTGGCAGCTCGAAAAGCATACTGCCCCTCGCAGGGAGGGGCAGCGGGCTGCCTTACAGCAGCATGGTGCGGATATCGCCCAGCACGTCGCCCAGGCGCTTGGTGAAGCGCGCGGCGGCAGCGCCGTTGATCACACGGTGATCGTAGGACAGCGACAGCGGCAGCATCAGCTTCGGCTGGAAGGCCTTGCCATCCCAGACTGGCTGCATGGTCGCCTTGGAGACGCCCAGGATCGCCACTTCCGGCGCGTTGACGATCGGCGTGAAGCCGGTGCCGCCAATGTGGCCGAGGCTGGAGATGGTGAAGCAGGCGCCTTGCATCTCGTCGGCCGACAGCTTCTTGGTGCGGGCTTTTTCGGCCAGCGCAGCCGCTTCGGCAGCCAGTTGCAGCAGGCTCTTCTGGTCGACGTTCTTGATCACAGGGACCAGCAGGCCGTCCGGGGTGTCCACGGCAAAGCCGATGTGCACGTACTTCTTGCGGATGATGGCCTTGCCGCTTGGCGCCAGCGAGCTGTTGAAGTCTGGCAGTTCCTTGAGCAGGAAGGCGCAGGCCTTGAGCAGCAGGGGCAGCACGGTCAGCTTAACGCCAGCCTTCTCGGCCACGGCCTTCTGCGCAACGCGGAAGGCTTCCAGCTCGGTGATGTCGGCGGAGTCGAACTGGGTCACGTGCGGCACGTTCAGCCAGCTGCGGTGCAGGTTGGCAGCACCGACCTGCATCAGGCGGGTCAGGGCCACTTCTTCCACTTCACCGAACTTGCTGAAGTCCACGGCAGGGATCGGCGGGATGCCGGCGCCACCGGTTGCGCCGGCGGCTGCCGGTGCCTCCTTGGCCTTCTGCATCATCGCCTTGACGTAGACCTGCACGTCTTCTTTCAGGATGCGGCCGTGCGGACCGGTCGCGGCAACCGCGCCCAGGTCGACGCCGAATTCACGGGCCAGCTGACGAACCGCCGGGCCTGCGTGAACCTTGGCGTTGCTACCGGCAGCCGGTGCGGTAGCAACCGGTGCAGGGGCAGCAGCCGGGGCTGCAGCGGCAGGTGCGGCGGCCGGAGCCGCTTCAGCCTTGGCCGGGGCAGCAGCGGCAGGTGCCGGAGCAGCAGCCGGGGCAGCACCCGCGACTTTCAGCTTGAAGATCAGGTCGCCAGTGCCGACTTCGTCTTCCAGCTTGCACAGGACTTCTTCGACCACGCCGGCAGCCGGCGACGGGATTTCCATGGAGGCCTTGTCGGACTCCAGGGTAATCAGCGACTGGTCGGCTTCGACGGTGTCGCCGACCTTGACCAGCACTTCGATGATCTTGGCCTTGCCCGACGAACCGATGTCCGGCACGTGGATGTCCTGCACGCTGGCGGCAGCCGGGGCTGCTGCCGGAGCTGGGGCAGGGGCGGCTTCGGCGGCCGGAGCCGGCGCAGCAGCCTGGGCCGGAGCGGCGGCCGGAGCCTCAGGGGCCGCTGCAGCGGCGCCCTCGGCTTCCAGGACCAGCAGCTCGTCGCCTTCTTTCAGGCGGTCGCCCAGCTTGACCTTCAGTTCCTTGATGACGCCGGCTTTCGGAGCCGGGATCTCCATGGAGGCCTTGTCGGACTCCAGGGTCAGCAGGCTCTGGTCAGCCTCGATACGATCACCGACCTTGACGAACAGCTCGATGATTTCACCTTCACCGCTGCCGATGTCAGGTACGCGAATGAGTTCGCTCACTTAAAAATACTCCTCAGCAGTCCAGTGGGTTGCGCTTGTCCGGGTCGATACCGAACTTGACGATAGCGTCTGCAACAACCTTTGGTTCGATCTCGCCGCGGTCAGCCAGGGCTTCCAGGGCAGCCAGCACCACGAAGTGGCGGTCGACTTCGAAGAAGTGACGCAGCTTCTTGCGGCTGTCGCTGCGACCGTAACCGTCGGTACCCAGGACCTTGAACTCTTTGCTCGGTACCCACTGGCGAATCTGCTCGGCGAACAGCTTCATGTAGTCGGTGGAGGCGATGACCGGGCCCTTGCGACCGTTCAGGCACTGCTCGACATAGGTCTGCTGTGGCTTCTGGCCAGGCTTCAGGCGGTTGGCGCGTTCCACGGCCAGGCCGTCGCGACGCAGTTCGTTGAAGCTGGTGACGCTCCACACGTCGGCACCGACGTTGAACTCTTCACGCAGGATCTTCGCTGCTTCGCGGACTTCGCGCAGGATGGTGCCGGAGCCCATCAGCTGTACGTGGTGCGCGGCTTCGCGGGTGTCTTCTTCCAGCAGGTACATACCTTTGATGATGCCTTCCTCGACACCGGCCGGCATGGCTGGCTGCTGGTAGGATTCGTTCATCACGGTGATGTAGTAGAAGATGTCCTGTTGCTCTTCGGTCATCTTCTTCATGCCGTCCTGGATGATCACCGCCAGCTCGTAGCCGTAGGTCGGATCATAGGTGCGGCAGTTCGGGATGGTACCCGCCATCATGTGGCTGTGACCGTCTTCGTGCTGCAGGCCTTCACCGTTCAGGGTGGTACGGCCGGCGGTACCGCCGATCAGGAAGCCACGGGTGCGGCTGTCGCCAGCGGCCCAGGCCAGGTCGCCAATACGCTGGAAGCCGAACATCGAGTAGAAGATGTAGAACGGCAGCATCGGCTGGTTGTGGCAGCTGTACGAGGTACCGGCAGCGATGAACGACGACATGGCGCCGGCTTCGTTGATGCCTTCCTCGAGGATCTGGCCCTTCTTGTCTTCGCGGTAGAACATCACCTGGTCTTTATCGACTGGCTCGTAGAGCTGGCCGACCGACGAGTAGATGCCCAGCTGGCGGAACATGCCTTCCATACCGAAGGTACGGGCTTCGTCCGGGATGATCGGGACGATGCGCTGGCCGATTTCCTTGTCCTTGACCAGCTGCGCCAGAATACGCACGAAGGCCATGGTGGTGGAGATTTCGCGGTCGCCCGAGCCGTCCAGGATCGCTTTCAGCGTTTCCAGTGGCGGGGTCGGTACGCTGAAGCTCTTGGCGCGGCGCTGTGGCACGAAACCGCCCAGGGCAGCACGGCGCTCGGCCAGGTACTTGGCTTCGGCAGAACCTTCTTCCGGCTTGAAGAACGGCAGGTTCTCCAGGTCGGCATCCTTGACCGGGATGTCGAAGCGGTCACGGAAGTGACGCAGGCTGTCGACATCGACCTTCTTGGTGTTGTGCGCGGTGTTCTTGGCTTCGCCGGCACCGGTACCGTAACCCTTGATGGTCTTGGCCAGGATGACGGTAGGCTGGTCCTTGTGGTTGACCGCCTGGTGGTACGCCGCATAGACCTTGTACGGGTCGTGGCCGCCACGGTTGAGCTTCCAGATCTCTTCGTCGGACAGGTCTTCGACCATGGCCTTGAGCTCTGGGGTGTTGAAGAAGTTTTCACGAACGTACGCGCCGTCTTTGGCTTTGTAGTTCTGGTACTCGCCGTCGATGACTTCGTCCATGCGGCGCTGCAGGGCACCGTTGGTGTCCTTGGCGAACAGTGGGTCCCAGAAGCGGCCCCACACGACCTTGTTGACGTTCCAGCCACCGCCACGGAACACGCCTTCGAGTTCCTGGATGATCTTGCCGTTGCCGCGAACTGGGCCGTCGAGGCGCTGCAGGTTGCAGTTGATGACGAAGATCAGGTTGTCCAGCTTCTCGCGGCCGGCCAGGGCGATTGCGCCCAGGGATTCCGGCTCGTCGCACTCGCCGTCACCCATGAAGCACCAGACCTTCTGCTTGCCGGCCGGGATGAAGCCGCGGGCTTCCAGGTACTTCATGAAACGTGCCTGGTAGATGGCCTGGATCGGGCCCAGACCCATCGAAACGGTCGGGAACTGCCAGAAATCAGGCATCAACCATGGGTGCGGGTACGAAGACAGGCCGTTGCCGTCCACTTCCTGACGGAAGTTGTTCATCTGGTCTTCGCTGATGCGGCCTTCCATGAACGCACGGGCGTAGATGCCTGGCGAAGCATGGCCCTGGAAGAAGATCAGGTCGCCGCCGTGTTCTTCGGTCGGGGCCTGGAAGAAGTAGTTGAAGCCGATGTCGTACAGGGTGGCGCTGGAGGCGAAGCTGGAGATGTGTCCGCCCAGGTCCGAGTCTTTCAGGTTGGTACGCATGACCATGGCCAGGGCGTTCCAACGCACCATCGAGCGAATGCGGCGTTCCATGAACAGGTCGCCAGGCATGCGTGCTTCGTGGGTGACAGGGATGGTGTTGCGGTATGGCGTGGTGATCGCATACGGCAGCTGGGAGCCACTACGGGTGGCCAGCTCGCCCATACGGGTCATCAGGTAATGAGCGCGGTCTTCGCCTTCTTTGTCGAGGACCGACTCCAGGGCATCCAGCCATTCCTGGGTTTCGATTGGATCGAGGTCTTGCATGGCTTGCTCCAGGGCGGAAAGGCAACCAGAATCGATTGCCTGAGATTGCGACTGGCCTTATGGGCAGACGTCGTGAATTCTTGGATTACCGGGGTGTCCTCCGGCGCCGTGTAGTTTTACTACATTTGCTTTCGCATTTCATGCTTTTACATGACGCGAGTAGTAGTAAAACTACATTTGTGCGACGTTTCGTCGCATGCTGGCTTGTGAGGAAAAACGTTCATGTTGGTTGGCATTGTGTCGCGAACGGGTAATTTTTGATGTTTGTTGCCATTTTTTCGCTTCTTTCAGCTATTTCCAACTTTTGTACGACAGTCCAACCGTGGTCCGGCTTCCCCTTGGCCGCTTCTTCCCCTCTATTTCACGCCGATCAAGGATAGACCATGCGCCTACCTTTGCCGTCCGATCTGCCCGCTTCCCTGCAGCCACTGGTCGCTCGCAATCAGCAATTCATCAGCGATGCCGTGGCTGCCCACCCGGAACTCGACCCCCAGGCCTGGAGCACTCTGCACCGGCAACAGTTCGATCAGGTAGCCGCCGCCAGCGACTTCGTGCTCGGCCTGGTCCGACGCGAGCCAGCGATGCTGTTCGGCCTGCTGGCCAGTGGCGAGCTGGATCGGCGTTACGCCGCGGGTGAACTGCGCGGGCACATCGCTGCAGCCGCCCAGGCGGCGCAGAGCGAGGACGAGCTGGCGCGCAACCTGCGGCGCGAGCGCAACCGCCAACAGCTGCGCATCATCTGGCGCGACATCACCCGCCAGGCCGCGCTGGGCGAAACCTGCCGCGACCTGTCCGACCTGGCCGACGCCGCCATCGACGAAGCCTACCAATGGCTGTACCCGCGCCACTGCCAGCAGTTCGGCACGCCTGTCGGCAACCGCAGCGGCCAGCCGCAGCACATGGTGGTGCTGGGCATGGGCAAGCTGGGTGCAGTGGAGCTGAACCTGTCGTCGGACATCGACCTGATCTTCGCTTTCCCCGAAGGCGGTGAAACCGAGGGGGTGAAGCGCTCACTGGACAACCAGGAGTTCTTCACCCGCCTGGGCCAGCGCCTGATCAAGGCGCTGGACCCGGTCACCGTCGACGGTTTCGTTTTCCGCGTCGACATGCGCCTGCGCCCGTATGGTTCGGCCGGCGCGCTGGTGCTCAGCTTCAATGCCCTGGAGCAGTACTACCAGGACCAGGGCCGTGACTGGGAACGCTACGCGATGATCAAGGCGCGGGTTGTGGCCGGCGACCAGGCGACCGGGGCACAGTTGCAGGAGATGCTGCGGCCGTTCGTGTACCGCCGCTACCTGGATTTTTCCGCGATCGAAGCGCTGCGCACCATGAAGCAGCTGATCCAGCAGGAAGTGCGGCGCAAGGGCATGGCTGACAACATAAAGCTGGGTGCCGGGGGTATTCGTGAGGTGGAATTCATCGCTCAGGCTTTCCAGCTGATCCACGGCGGGCGCGACCTCAGCCTGCAACAGCGGCCGCTGCTTAAAGTGCTGGCCACCCTCGAGGGCCAGGGCTACCTACCGCCAGCCGTGGTCGCCGAGCTGCGCGAGGGTTATGAGTTCCTGCGTTATACCGAACACGCCATCCAGGCCATCGCCGACCGCCAGACGCAGATGCTGCCGGACAACGAGATCGATCAGGCGCGGGTGGCCTACATGCTTGGCTATGCCGACTGGCAAAGCTTCCATGACCAGCTGACGCACTGGCGTGGCCGTATTGACTGGCACTTCCGCCAAGTGATCGCCGACCCGGATGATGAAGACGGCGAGGGCGAGCTGGTGGTGGGGGGGGAATGGTCACCGCTGTGGGAGCAGGCACAGGATGAAGATGCGGCTGGCCGTCAGCTGCAAGAGGCCGGTTTCCGGCAGCCTGCCGAAGCCCTGCGGCGCCTGGCCGCGCTGCGCTCCAGCCCGCAGCTGCGTTCGATGCAGCGGATTGGCCGTGAGCGCCTGGACGCCTTTATCCCACGGTTGCTGGCCCAGGCTGTGGAGCATGACAACCCCGACCTGGTGCTCGAGCGCGTGCTGCCGCTGGTCGAGGCCGTGGCACGGCGTTCCGCCTACCTGGTGCTGCTCACCGAAAACCCCGGGGCCTTGCGCCGCTTGCTGACACTGTGCGCCGCCAGCCCGTGGATTGCCGAGCAGATTGCCCGCTACCCGCTACTGCTCGACGAGCTACTTAACGAAGGCCGCCTGTTCAGCCCGCCACTGGCGCCGGAGCTGGCCAGCGAACTGCGCGAACGCCTGACACGCATTCCCGAGGACGACCTGGAACAGCAAATGGAGGCGCTGCGCCACTTCAAGCTGGCCCACAGCCTGCGCGTGGCTGCTTCGGAAATCAGCGGCAACCTGCCGCTGATGAAAGTCAGCGACTACCTGACCTGGCTGGCCGAGGCCATCCTCGACCAGGTACTGGCCCTGGCCTGGCGCCAGACCGTGGCCCGCCACGGCCAGCCCAAGCGTAGCGACGGCAGCTTGTGCGACCCGGGCTTCATCATCATCGGCTACGGCAAGGTAGGTGGCCTGGAGCTGGGCCACGGCTCGGACCTGGACCTGGTATTCATCCATGATGGCGACCCGCAGGCGGAAACCGACGGCGCCAAGCCGATCGACAGTGCGCAGTTCTTCACGCGCCTCGGCCAGCGCATCATTCACCTGCTGACCACCCAGACCAACTCGGGCCAGCTGTATGACGTGGACATGCGCCTGCGCCCGTCGGGTGCCTCGGGTCTGCTGGTGAGCTCGCTGGGAGCGTTCGAGCGCTATCAGCAGAACGAGGCCTGGACCTGGGAGCACCAGGCCCTTGTGCGGGCCCGGGTGCTGGTGGGCTGCAAGCAGGTGGGCACGGCGTTCGAAGGTGTGCGCGCCAAGGTGTTGGGCCAGGCCCGCGACCTGGAAAAACTGCGCAGCGAAGTGAGCGAAATGCGCGCCAAGATGCGCGACAACCTTGGCACCAAGGCCACCGCTGCCGGTACCGCGGCCAACGCCTTCGAGGCCGGTGTACCGTTCGATATCAAGCAGGATGCCGGCGGTATCGTCGATATCGAATTTATGGTGCAATACGCCGCTTTGGCCTGGTCCCACGACCACCCGGCCATACTCCGATGGACCGATAACATCCGCATTCTGGAAGAGCTGGAGCAGGCGGGTTTGATGCCGGCCAGTGACGCGGTGCTGTTGCGTGAAGTGTACAAGGCGTTCCGCTCGGCCTCGCACCGCCAGGCCCTGCAGAAGCAGGCCGGGGTTATCGATGCGGCGCAGTTTGCCGATGAACGCCGCGAGGTGCGGCGGATCTGGGGTGAATTGGGTTTGACCTGATACCGAGTTGGCTTCATTCGCGGGCATGCCCGCTCCCACAGAGAAAGTGCAGACTTAGAGGCCTGTGCAATACCTGTGGGAGCGGGCGTGCCCGCGAATGGGCCATGTGAGTGGTACACTGTCCGCCACATAGCCTGAATATAAAGAGGGGAGGCCAGGCTGTACCGCAGCCTGTAGCCTCCCCGAGCGTTTCTGGACTAAGCATGAGAATACTGATCATTGGCCCCAGCTGGGTCGGCGACATGGTGATGGCGCAGACCCTGTTCCAGTGCCTGAAACAGCAGCATCCCGACTGCGTGATCGATGTGCTGGCCCCCGAGTGGAGCCGGCCGATCCTCGAACGCATGCCCGAGGTCCGTCAGGCCCTGAGCTTCCCGCTCGGCCACGGCGCACTGGAACTGGCCACGCGGCGACGCATCGGCAAGTCCTTGGCCGGCCAGTACGACCAGGCCATCCTGCTGCCCAACTCGCTGAAGTCGGCGCTGGTGCCGTTCTTTGCCGGTATCCCCAAGCGCACCGGCTGGCGCGGCGAAATGCGCTTCGGCCTGCTCAACGACGTGCGCAAGCTGGACAAGGCCCGTTACCCGCTGATGATCGAGCGCTTCATGGCCCTGGCCTACGCACCCGGCGCCGAGCTGCCGCAGCCGTACCCGCGCCCCAGCCTGCAGATCGAAGCGCAAAGCCGCGACGCCGCCCTGGCCAAGTTCGGCCTGGAGCTTGACCGCCCGGTGCTGGCGCTATGCCCCGGTGCCGAGTTCGGCGAGGCCAAGCGCTGGCCGGCCGAGCACTACGCCACCGTGGCCGATGCGATGATCCGCCAGGGCTGGCAGGTGTGGCTGTTCGGCTCGAAGAACGATCACCCGGTCGGTGAGCAGATTCGCGATCGGCTGATCCCGGGCTTGCGTGAAGAGTCGTCCAACCTGGCCGGCGAAACCTCGCTGGCCGAGGCCATCGACCTGATGTCCTGCGCCCATGCCGTGGTGTCCAACGACTCGGGCCTGATGCACGTGGCCGCCGCGCTGAACCGCCCGCTGGTGGCGGTGTACGGTTCGACCTCGCCGGGCTTCACCCCGCCGCTGGCCGAGCACGTGGAAGTGGTGCGCACCGGCATCGAGTGCAGCCCGTGCTTCGACCGCACCTGCCGCTTCGGCCACTACAACTGCCTGCGCCTGCTGGAACCGGGCAAAGTCATCGCTGCCCTGCACAGCCTGACCGGGCCGGACCTGATCGATACCGTGGCCGAGGTCGACTAAGTGCGGGTACTGATCATCAAGACTTCGTCGCTGGGTGATGTGATTCACACCTTGCCGGCGCTTACCGATGCCGCCCACGCCATCCCGGGCATCCGCTTCGACTGGGTGGTGGAAGAAGGCTTCGCCGAAATCCCCAGCTGGCACCCGGCGGTCGACCAGGTGATCCCGGTGGCCATTCGCCGCTGGCGCAAGAACCTCTGGCAAACCATCAAGAGCGGTGAGTGGAAGGCATTCAAGCAGCGTGTACGCGAGCGCAAGTACGACCTGGTGATCGACGCCCAGGGCCTGGTCAAGTCGGCCTGGCTGACCCGCTATGTGAAGGCGCCTGTGGCTGGCCTGGACCGCTACTCGGCCCGGGAGGGCTGGGCCAGCCGCTTCTATGACCGGCGCCTGTCGGTTGCCACCGGCCAGCATGCGGTGGAGCGGGTGCGCCAGCTGTTCGCCATGGCCCTGGCCTACGACCTGCCGGAAGGCATCGGCAACTACGGCCTCGACCTCGAGCGCCTGCAACTGCCGCCGGCCGCCCCCTATGTGGTGTTCCTGCACGGTACCACCTGGGCGACCAAGCACTGGCCCGAAGCCTACTGGCGCGAACTGGCCGAGCGCATGGGCCGGCGCAAGCTGGAAGTGCGCCTGCCGTGGGGCAATCCTGCCGAGAAGGCGCGGGCCGAGCGCATCGCCCAGGGCTTGAACAACTGCCAGGTGCTCCCCAAATTGAACCTTGCCGGCGTCGCACGCGTGTTGGCGGCGGCAAAAGCCTGTGTGGCGGTCGATACCGGCCTCGGCCACCTGGCGGCGGCACTCGATGTGCCCACCATTTCGCTGTTCGGCCCGACCAACCCGGGCCTGACCGGCGCCTACGGACGGACCCAGATTCACCAGGCCAGTGACTGGCCCTGCGCGCCCTGCCTGCAGAAGAAGTGCACCTACAAACCGAGCGCCGACGACCTGCGCCGGTTCGATCTGAAACGCGAGTGGCCGCTGTGCTTCACTCGCCTGAATCCCGAGCATGTGGCGAGCCGCTTGAGCGCGTTGCTGCTGGCTGAGGATGTCCGTTGATGCAACTGGCTTTCGTGCTTTACAAATATTTCCCCTTCGGCGGGCTGCAGCGCGACTTCATGCGCATTGCCCTGGAATGCCAGAAGCGGGGCCACCAGATCCGTGTGTACACGCTGATCTGGGAGGGTGACATTCCGCCGGGCTTCGAAGTGCTGGTGGCGCCGGTGAAGGCGATTTTCAATCACCGCCGCAATGAGAAGCTCAGCGCCTGGATGGCCGCCGACCTGGCCAAGCGCCCGGTCGACCGCCTGATCGGCTTCAACAAGATGCCTGGGCTGGATGTGTACTACGCCGCCGACGGCTGCTTCGAGGACAAGGCGCAGACCCTGCGTGGCGGCCTGTACCGCCGCTGGGGTCGTTACCGGCACTTTGCCGAATACGAACGCGCGGTGTTCGCCAAGGACGCCCGTACCGAAGTGCTGATGATTTCCGAAGTGCAGCAGCCGCTGTTCATCAAGCACTACGGCACCCCGGTGGAGCGTTTCCACCTGCTGCCGCCGGGCATTTCCCAGGACCGCCGCGCGCCGGCCAATGCCGGCGAAATCCGCGCCGAGTTCCGCAAGGAATTCAACCTGGGCGATGACGACCTGCTGCTGGTGCAGATTGGCTCAGGCTTCAAGACCAAGGGCGTTGACCGCAGCCTCAAGGCCCTGGCCGCGCTGCCATCGGCCTTGCGCAAACGTACCAGGCTGATGGTGATAGGCCAGGATGACCCCAAGGTGTTCCAGCTGCAAAGCGCTACCTTGGGCCTGGGCGAGCAGGTGCAGTTCCTCAAGGGCCGCAGCGACATCCCGCGCTTTCTGCTTGGCGCCGACCTGCTGATCCACCCGGCGTACAACGAGAACACCGGCACGGTGCTGCTCGAGGCACTGGTGGCCGGCCTGCCGGTGCTGGTCTCCAAAGTATGCGGCTACGCCCACTATATCGCCGAGGCCGACAGTGGCCTGGTGCTGGACGAGCCGTTCGAGCAGGAACAGCTCAATGGCTACCTGCAGCGCATGCTCGAAGACCAGCAGGCCCGCGCCAGCTGGTCGCGCAACGGCCTGGCGTTTGCTGAAACCGCCGATCTGTACAGCATGCCGCAGCATGCCGCCGACGTGATCCTGGGGCAGGAGTCCGCATGAAGCTGATACTGGCCGAACCGTTCAAGCGCCTGTGGGCCGGGCGTGATGCCTTCGATGCCGTGGAGGCGCTGCAAGGCGAGGTCTATCGCGAACTGGAAGGGCGCCGCACGCTGCGCACCGAAGTCGCTGGCGAGGGCTTTTTCGTCAAGATCCACCGCGGCATCGGCTGGGGCGAGATCTTCAAGAACCTGCTTACCGCCAAGCTGCCGGTACTCGGCGCCGGCCAGGAATGGCAGGCCATACAGCGCCTGCACCAGGTTGGCGTGCCGACCATGACAGCCGTCGCCTATGGCGAGCGTGGCAGCAACCCGGCCGCGCAGCACTCGTTCATCATCACCGAAGAGCTGGCGCCGACCATCAGCCTGGAAGACTTCAGCATCGACTGGGTCAGGCAGCCGCCCGAGCCGCGCCTGAAGCGCGCGCTGATCGCCGAAGTGGCGAAGATGACCGGCGGCATGCACCGCGCCGGGGTCAACCACCGCGACTGCTACATCTGCCACTTCCTGCTGCACACCGACCGCCCGGTGACAGCGGAAGACTTCAAACTGTCGGTAATCGACCTGCACCGCGCGCAGACCCGGGCGAAAATCAGCCGCCGCTGGCGCGACAAGGACCTGGCCGCGCTGTACTTCTCGGCGCTGGACATCGGCCTGACCCAGCGCGACAAGCTGCGCTTCCTGCGCGGTTACTTCCAGCGCCCGCTGCGGCAGGTCCTTAAGGATGAAGCCGCGCTGCTCGCCTGGCTGGAGCGCAAGGCGCAGAAACTCTACGATCGCAAGCAACGCTATGGGGATGCACTCTGATGGCGGGGTGGACACTGGCGCCAGGCTACCAACACCTGGCGGCGGACTTCGGCAGCCTCGATGCTGTATTTGCCCTGCAAGGCGAGCGCCTGACCCGCGACCCGCTCAGTGAGGTGGTGCGTATCACGCGTGACGGGGTCAATTATTACGTCAAGCGCTACACCGGGGCCGGCAAGCACATGCGCCGTTACCTGGGCCGGCCGCGGATCAAGGCCGAATGGCAGAACCTCAAGCAGTTCGACAAGTGGGGCATCCCTACTGCCGAAGTGGTGGCCTGGGGCCTGGAGCGCAATGGCCTGGCCTTTGGCCGGGGGGCCATGATCACCCGCGAACTGCCGCGTACCGAAGACTTGTCGGCGCTGGCCGAGCGTAACGATGCACGCCTGGCCGATCGCGCCTGGGTCGGGCATGTCAGCAGCCAGCTGGCGCGCCACACCCGGGTCATGCACCAGCACCACTTCGCCCATAACGACCTGAAATGGCGCAACTTGCTGGTCGACGACCAGGGCACGCTATTCTTCATCGACTGCCCCACCGGCGATTTCTGGCGCGGCTTCATGTGGCGGCACCGGATGATCAAGGACCTGGCATGCCTGGACAAAGTGGCCAAATACCACCTGTCGGCGACCCAGCGCCTGCGTTTCTACCTGCAATATCGTGGCCGCGACCGGCTGAATGTGCGTGACAAGAAGCGCATTCGCCAGGTGGTGAGCTTTTTCGAGGGAAGGGAATGACCGATTACCTGGCCAGCGCGGACCTCGCGCTGCTCAAGCGCCATGGCCTGGACGACTTCGAGGCACTGTGGGCGCTGCAACTGGATGCCGTGGACGAACCGAACACCGGCCGCGGTGGCTGGAGCAGCGTGTACCGCCTGGAGCTCGAGGGCAAGGGCTACTACCTCAAGCGCCAGAGCGACTACCTGACCCGTACCCTGCACCGGCCATTCGGCGAGCCGACCTTCGCCCGCGAATTCCGCAACATCAGCCGTTACCAGAAACTGCAGATTCCGGCCTTGCAGGCGGTGTTCTACGGCGAGCGCAAGAAAGGCGGCACGCACCGGGCGATCCTGATGACTCGTGCTCTGGACGAATGGGCCGACCTCGACAGCTTGCTGGCCCGGTGGCCACAACTGAGCGATGCTGAACGCAATGGCGTCCTGCAGGCCTGCGGCCAGCTGGCGCGCACCCTGCACAGCGCCGGCCAGGTGCATGGTTGCTTCTACCCCAAGCACATCTTCCTGCGCCAGCGCCGCGAAGGCTGGGACGCGCAACTGATCGACCTGGAGAAGACCCGACCCCTGCTGTTCGGCATGCGTGACCGCCTCAAGGACCTGGAGCCGTTGCTGCGCCGCGCACCGGTCTGGGGCGAGCGCGATGTACGTACCTTGCTGGCCAGCTACCTGGCGCAGCCTGCCGATGGCACGCTGGTCGATACCTGGCTGCAACGCCTGACGCAACGCCGTCGTGAAAAAGAGGCCCGCTGATGCGTTTGTCTGAATTGAAAGAGGCCGGGCGCAGCCCCTCGTTGCCCCTGAGCATCACCCTGGCCGATGCCGCCGGCACGGCCGACCTGCAATTGCTCAGCCTGCTGCGCGTGCTGCCGGGCCAGCGCTATGTGGGTGCCGGCGTGTGGCGCGGTACCCCCGTGCTGGCCAAGCTGCTGGTCGGTGGTAACGCTGCACGGCATTTCCAGCGCGAACTGCAAGGCGTGAAACTGCTGGCCGAGCAGGGCCTGACCACGCCGAAGCTGCTGGCTGACGGCCTCAAGGAAGGCGAGGGCGGCTGGCTGCTGTTCGAATTCCTCGACGGCGCCGAGAGCCTGGCCGATGCCTGGGCGGCAGTGGAGAGTTTGCCGGTGTTGGCAGACGAGCAGCATCTGGTGCTGGGCGAGGCGCTCACTGCAGTGGCGCACATGCACGCCCGGGGTTTATGGCAGGAAGACCTGCACCTGGACAACCTGCTGCGCCACGGCGGCAAGCTGTACCTGATCGACGGCGCCGGCATCAAGGCCGAAACGCCTGGCCAGCAGCTGTCACGCCCGCGTGTGCTGGAAAACCTGGGGGTGTTCTTCGCTCAGCTCCCCAAGCGCCTGGAGCCTTTCATCGAAGAACTGCTGGTGCACTACCTGCTGGCCAACGCCGAGCATGCGCTGCCGCTGGAAGCCTTGCAGAAGCAGGTGGACAAGGTGCGCAGCTGGCGCCAGAAGGATTACCTGGAAAAGGCTGGTCGTGAATGCAGCCTGTTCAGTGTCGAGCGCAGCCTTTCGGGCTTGCGGGCAATCCGCCGCGACGAGGTCGAAGCCATGCTGCCGGTACTGGAGCAGGCTGACGCGTTGATCGACCAGGGTCACCTGTACAAGACCGGGGGTGCGGCCAGTGTGGCGCGCATCGAGGTTGGCGGCCGCACGCTGGTGCTCAAGCGCTACAACATCAAGAACACCGCACACTGGTTCAAGCGCTTCTGGCGCCCGAGCCGGGCCTGGCATTCCTGGATTGAAGGCCATCGCCTGGAATTCCTCGACATTGCCACGCCGCGTCCACTCGCGGTGCTGGAGCAACGGGTGATGGGGCTGCGAAGCCGTGCCTACCTGGTCACCGAGTATATCGATGGCCCTGACCTGGCCGAATGCTTCGCGCCCTACGTGGATAACGGCGATGCGCCCGAGGAGCAGGTGGATGCCCTGGTGCATGTGATGCAGCAGCTGATTCGCGAGCGTATCAGCCATGGTGACTTCAAGGGCCACAACCTGTTCTGGCACAACGGCCAATGGTCGCTGATCGACCTTGACGCCATGTGCCAGCACGCCACCCAGCTCAGCTTCGCCCCGGCCTACGCCCGTGATCGGGCGCGGCTGCTGCGCAACTGGCCGAGTGGCAGTGCCTTGCATCAGCGGCTGGACCGGCTGTTGCCCAAGCTGGCCGAGTAATCCGCCGGCAGTGCCAGCCAGTCGCTGCTGCGGCCTGGCTGGCGCACGCGAATGCGCCATTGGCCGCCCTGTTGGCGCAATACTGCCCAGGCGTGGACTGCGCCCAGTGCCTTCTCGGGCAGCAGCAAATGGTATTGCCCGGCAAGCAGGTGCCGTCGAACCGGCAACTGATGGTTACCCAACTGCAGATAGAGTTGCCCCCCAGCGTCGTGCAGGTCGGCGTCCCCTGCCACCGGTTCGCCCGCTAATGGTTGTTGCAGGCGTACCTCTTCCAACAGGTGGGCTATGTCAGGCAACCCGTCATGCCAAAGCACGATGGAATCGACCACCCAATTGCCGTTGCGCAGCCGTTTGATCGGCAGTTGCGCGTAGGCATCCGGCTGCCTGGGGTCGAGTACCCGCCAGCGATAGCCGTCGAAGTGGACGTTGTACAACCGCCCCTGGCTGTCCTTGACGAAGTACCGGTCCGGACCTGGCACGCTGTTGATCTGTTCGTACACTTCCTCGCCATGAACGCCGTCGATCCGGTAGCGCAGCTTGCTCACATCCACGGCCGCTTCGTGGGTATTCGGCAGTGGGCGCGGAGGTTGCGGTGGCAGGCCGCGCATCGCCCTGCGCATGAGGGGTGAGCCAGCGAAACTGGACAACCCGTCGGCGCTGTGGCTCAAAGCGGCCATGGCGTGGTGGAAGGTTGCTGCGTAATCCTCTTTTTCCAGGGCTTCGAAGCCGTCCCACAGCGAAATCGACATACGGCCGAAGGCCAGGGCTGACATTGTCGGGGCCGGTAGCACGAGGCTGATCATGTCGAGAACCAGGCGCAGCGTCGACAGCCCGTACTCGCCGAGCAGCTCGCGGTTGCTGCGGCTGTTGGTATCGGCCTCGGCGATCATGGCGTGGACCTGGGCCTTGTAAAGGGCATCGAAGAGGTTGCCGTTGATCATTGGTCTTTGCACATATGGCCCGAGGCGGCCTTTGCGCACCAACTTGTCGAGCCGCTTGCCATCAGCCAGAGGCGCGCGCTGGATCAGGTACTTTCGCAAGGAAGGCGTGCTGCGAAGGGTTCTGAGCAGCGCCCGGGTATCGGGGTATTCACGCCATGCGCGCCGGTCGGGAGCGTCCGGTGTATACAGCACCAGCGACGGCTGGTTGTCGCTCTCGGCATTGAGCAGCAGTACCCCTTGCAGCGTGTGCCCGTCGATGATCAGTTGGCGCACCGCGATACGATGCTCGTCGATGGTAGGGCGCCAATTGTTGTCGGGGTGGTCGGTGACGGCCTTGACCCAGCGATAGCCCCGCTCGTGGGTATCGTTCAGAAAGTGCCTGGCATAGCGGGCCTTGGCAGCCTCGGCGCGCATGCGGGCGCGGTTCATGTTGCCGTGGCATTGCATGCGCCAGCGCGCACCTGGAGACTCCAGCAGGTGGGTTCGCAGGTAGCGGATGTAGCCACTGCCGGCGTCCAGCTCACGCACCAGGCGCTTTACCCCTTCAGCGGATATTGATTCCAGCGTGGAACCGTCTTCGTGGTGTATTCGGGCAGTCAGCCAGTAATCGACGTCGAACCAGCCGATGTTCAGCAGGGCCAGCTCGTCCAGGCGGTAGGTGGTGGTTACCAGTTCGATGGTGCCACCGACATGGCGACGGTTGGCAACGGCCACGTAACCCGAAGGTGCCAGCGGGTTGATCAGCGGGCCGGTGCGGTGTGCAAGCGTGACGGTTATGCAGACTTTTTCGGCAGGCAATTCGATGGAGAATTCGCGCCGCAGCGCCTTGCCAAGGCGTTCGCGCACCCATGCCAGCAGGTGGTGGCGATTGCCGAACGCCTCCAGGGTCAAAAGGCCGGGTGCAGCAGCCTGGGTGATGGCCCCGGCGAGCTCTTGGATCGTTTGCATGATGTGCGTCAGGCTTTGCGTGGAGCTCTGGCGCAGCCAGGCGGGCAGGTGTTTTTCCAGCAGCAGCGCATAACGGGTGGACAACGCATATTGGCTGCCCATGAGATCGGTCAGTGACTGCTGTTTGGCCAGGGTGCTTTTCAGTGCCGGTAGATTCGGGTTCTGGTCAAGCGCCCAGGCGGCGTGCCAGGCGATGGTAAGCCGTTGATGCTGCGCGTCGATCACGTCAGTGGCCTGTTGTTCGACCAGGTCGCCAGTAAACCACTCGTAGCGCAGCCGGTCGGCACACCGGACCAGTTGCTGGTCCTGCAGGCGGGGGAGCAGTTGCAGCATTGGCCGGCTTTGCATGGGGTCGTCCAGGCGCTCGCACAGCTCCCTATGCAGTTCGGCCAGGTTGGCGAAGCCTTCAACGCCATGAGAAACGCTGCACAGCAGTGCCTGGCCCGTGGCTGTTGCAGGCTCGGCAACGGCCCCTTCCGGTGCGTCTGCCACCAATACCAGCACGCCGGGTAACGGCAACCGGCCATGGGGGCTTGAACGGTTGAATACCGGCCGATAAACCTGTGCCCGGTGGGAGTCTGGCAGGTGGTTGCGTTGCCAGGGTAGCGGCAGCTCCAGGGAGGTGCGCAGCAGGCTGATGTGGCTGTAGTCCAGGGTCTGGTCGGCGAGGCGCAGTTCCAGCTCGGCCAGAAGTTGCTCATGACGCAGTTCGCGCAGTTGTCGGGCGCGGCTGTGGCCTGCTTCGACAGGGTCGTTCCAGAACGCTGCCAGGTCACCGAAAAAACGCTGACGTATGGCGGGCGGTTCCGTTTCGCCCGCCAGTTCGGGTTTGCCCTGCTCAAGGGCGATGAGTTGTTGATCGAGCGCTTCGAGGCGCTGCAAAGGTGTCATGGTATGGCTCCTGGGAAGATGGCAGCCAACCATGTCGCAGCAAAAGAGTGTGCGTGTATTACCCGGTTACTGCCGTGAATGAGGGTAGAAACCTTGCAGGCCCAGAGCAGCCGACACTCCCAGGCCGAGCCAGGCGAGACTGTCCCATGCCCCGTCCCCCAGCAAGGCGGCAAACAGCCCCACGGCAGTGAGCAAGGCCACGACCATCGGCCAGATGAAGATGCGCCAGGTCGGCTGTGACTTGTGGCTCATGCCCGCGCCTCCCGCTTCGTGCGCTGTTTGCCCCACCACAGATACAAGCCGCTGCAGAGGACGATGATGGTCAGCACATCGAGTAGCGCCCACAGGATTTGCATGGGCCGGCCACCGTAGTCACCGAAGTGCAGCGGTTGCGACAGGCCCATGGCATCCATGTACCAGGGGCGTTCGCCGACGGCGGTCACTGCCAGTGTTCGCGCATCGATCAGCACGGGCGTGAGCAGGTGCGAGGTCAGGTGCGTGGCGCCCTTCATGAACACCGCATAGTGGTGCTCACTGGAAAAGCGTGTGCCGGGGAAGGCGATGAAGTCCGGGCGCATGCCGGGGGCGGCCTGTTCGGCGATGGTCAGCAGGTGGGTTGCCGGGGCGCGTTCGGTGAGCGGTGGGGCATCACGGTATGGGGCAACCATGGCGGCCAGGCTGTCGTTGCGCCAGGCGGCGATGACCAGGTCCGACAGCGCGCTGATGACACCGGTCACGCCTACCGTCAGTGCCCAGGCCAAGGTGACCACGCCGATCAGGTTGTGCAGGTCGAGCCAGCGCAGGCGACGGGATTTGCCGTGGCGCACCGTGCCGAAGTCCAGGCGGCGCATGAACGGTGCATAGAGCACGGTGCCGGAGATGATCGCCACGACGAACAGCACGCCCATGAAGGCCAGCAGCAGCTTGCCGGGCAGGCCGGCGAACATGTCCACGTGCAGGCGCAGCATGGTCATCATGAAGCCGCCGTTGGCGGCCGGCATGGCCACGGCTTCACCGGTGCGGGCGTCGAGCATGAAGGTGTGCGAAGAATTGGGTTCGGTGCCGGCGGTGGCGGCGGTTATGGCCACTACGCCGTTGGCTTCGTCCTCGTCGTAGCCGAAGTACTGCATGACCTCGTCGGGTCGGTGCTGCTCGGCCTTGATCACCAACTGCTGCAGGTCCAGGTGTGGGGTTTTGGCCGCCATTTCCCGCAGTTCAGGGGCATCGCCGAGCAGGTGTTCGAGTTCGTGGTGGAAGATCAGCGGCAGGCCGGTGACTGCCAGCAGCAGCAGGAACAGGGTGCAGACCAGGCTGCTCCAGGTGTGGATCACCGACCAGCGGCGGATGGTTGGGCTTTTCATCACGGTACCGATTTTTGCCTGTTGGAAGCTGGGGCAGCTGCGCAGCCCTTTCGCGACACAAGGCCGCTCCTACAGGTGAGCACGTTTTCCTGTAGGAGCGGCCTTGTGTCGCGAAAGGGCCGCAAAGCGGCCCCCGTTCACTCAGAACTTGTAATTGACACTGGCCACCACGTTGCGCTCGTCGCCGTAGTAGCAGTAGTACCCGTCACAGGTAGACAAGTAGTCCTTGTTGAACAGGTTCTTCGCATCCACGGCTACGGTCACTCCCTTGAGAGTGCTGTTCAGGCGGCCCAGGTCGTAGTGCACCGATGCGTCGTAGACGGTGTAGGACCCCACATGCCCCCAATCGGTGTTAGTGGTATTACCGTAGGTATCGCCCACGTAGCGCACGCCAACGCCGACCCCAAACCCATCCAGTGGTCCGCTGTGCCAGGTGTAGTCAGCCCAGGCAGTGGCCTGGTTGCGCGGCACCTGCGCCATGCGCTTGCCTTTCTCGTCACTGGTGCCTTTGATGATTTCGCTGTCGTTGTAGGTGTACGAGCCCACCAGTTTGAGGTTCTCGGTCACATCCGAGGTAGCCTCCAGCTCCAGGCCTTTGACACGCACTTCGCCAACCTGGCGGGTTACACCACCCTCGGTCACCGACATGTTCTCCTGCGTCAGGTCGAACACAGCAGCGGTGAACAGGCTATTGCTGCCTGGAGGCTGGTACTTGATGCCCAGTTCGTATTGCTTGCCTTCGGTCGGTTCGAAGGCATCGGTGCTGTTGACGGTGGAACCGGTGGCAGCCTGGAACGACTCGGCATAGGAGATGTAAGGCGTCAGGCCGTTATCGAATACATAGCTGAGTGCTGCGTTACCACTGAATTTCTTGTCGCGTTGGGTGTTGGTGGCATCGCCTTGGTTGTGGAAGGTAGTGCCGGTGTGCACCCAGTCCTCACGGCCACCAAGGGTCAGGCGCCAGTTGTCCAGGGCCATCTGGTCCTGGATATACAGGCCGGTCTGCTGGGTTTTCTGGTCGTAGTCGTACATGTCGAAGTACTGAACGTTCGAGAAATCCTGACCGTAGATTGGGTTGTGGATATTGCTCGGTGGCACACCAGCCGAGCCCCAGCGCCAGCGGGCATTGCTGTCCGAGCGCTGGTGGTCGAGACCCAACAGCAGGGTATGGGCAACCTGGCCGGTCTGGAAGTCGGCCTGGAAGTTGTTGTCCAAGGCGAACTGGGAGATGTCCTCCTCGACGATACCGGCGGTGCGTTGCACGGTGCCATCTGCGCTGACAGCTTCGTCCGGGCCGGCTGGCCAGATCGAACCACCGGCGGTAATGCCCTTGAAGTCCAGTTCGTTACGCGCGTAGCGCAGGTTCTGACGGAACTGCCAGGTATCGTTCAGACGGGTCTCGAACGCATAGCCCAGGTGGTAGTAGGTGCGGTCGTAGGATTCCCAATCCGGGTCGCCCAGGTTCTTGTGGTGCGAAATCTTGCCTGCGGGGCTATCCAGCTTGGTGCCTTGCAGTGGCAGGAACTGGCCGGTGATGCCGGTGTCATCGCGGGTGTACTGGCTGATGAAAGTCAGCTTGGTGTCGTCGTTGATGTTCCAGGTCAGACTGGGCGCGATGTTGTAGCGCTTGTCCGGGATGTGGTCTACCGGCGAACCGCTGTCACGCACGGTGCCGCTCACTCGGTACAGGAACTGGCCTGCATCGTCGAGCTTGCCAGTGCTGTCGAAGTTGATCTGCTTGTGGTTGTTGCTGCCAACCTGGGCTTCGACTTCGTGGCTGCTTTCCAATTGCGGCCGACGGCTGGTCATGTCAAGCAGGCCACCTGGTGGAGTCTGGCCGTAGACCGAAGAGGCCGGGCCACGCAGCACGGCGATGCGCTCCAGGTTCCAGGGCTCGATCTTGGGGGTGGCGTAGTTGCCCTTGGGCAATGGCAGGCCATCGAGGAACTGGGTAGGCACAAAACCCCGTACCAGCAACCAGTCGCTGCGCGAGTCGGATCCATAGCCGCTGCTCTGCACGCCAGCGGTGTAGCGAAGGGCGTCGTTCAGGCTGAGCACCGGCCGGTCTTCCATCTGCTGGCGGGTGATCACGCTTACCGAGCGGGGAAGTTCGGCGATGGCGGTGTCGGTCTTGGTGCCAGCTGCTGTCCGGGTCGCGGTGTAACCCTCTACCGGTCCCCAGGCGCTTTCATAGCTGGAAGTCGCATTGATCGCAGTCTCCGGCAACGCCAGTGTCCCTTCCGGCGTAGCCACCAGGCTGTAGCTGCCCACGCTGCTTTGCTGCAGTTGCAGGCCGGTGCCGCGTAGGGCGGCCTGCAGGGCACCAAGGCCATCGTACTGCCCGCTCACCGGGGCCGAGGTGCGGCCGCTTACCAATGCCGGGTCGATGGCCAGGGTGATGCCGGCCTGGCTGGCGATCTGGTTGAGAGTGGTGGCCAGCGGGGCGCTGGGCAGGTCGTAGGCGCGCTGAGCGGATTGCTCGGCGGCGAACAGGGCAGGGCTGGCCAATGGTGCGGTCACGGCGATGGCCAGGGCCATCAGGCTGGGGCGCAGGATACGATCAACAGCACGGGACATGCAGAGGCTCCTCGACGGATAAGTGCTTTCTGCTTCCTTGCCGAGCGAGATTTGAAAAGTGACAGGGCGAATCTGAAAAAAATTGAGAATTATTTGAAGTTGGCTTTTGCCTGTACCGGCCCTTTCGCGGGCTTGCCCGCTCCCACAGGTACCACACAGGTTTCAAGCACGGTGGGGTACTTGTGGGAGCGGGCGAGCCCGCGAAGAGGCCGGTACAGGTTTATTGGGGACCGACGGTCACCCACCACGGCGTATGCCGCTCGACCTTCACCGGCAGTGCCGGCACCAGCGACGACAGCGCCAGGTCGGTATCGGTCAGCGGGAAGCTGCCGGTCACCCGCAGGTCGGCGACCTGGTCGTCTACCCCGAGGTAACCGCTGCGGTACTGGCCAAGCGTGGCCAGCAGGTCAGCCAGGCGCACGTTGTCCACCACCAGCATGCCGCGGGTCCAGGCGTCGGCACCGGCTGGCACCGTGCCGATCCGGCCAAGGCCGTTGGCGTTCATCAGAACCTGCTGGCCTTCGCGCAGCACCTGTTCGTCGCCGCTGTTCAGCGGCATGGCGGCGACCGAAGCTTGCAGCACTTCCAGGCGCGTGCCGTCGTCCTCGCGGCGCACCAGGAAGCGCGTGCCCAACGGGCGCAGGCGGCCATCGTCGGTGCGCACCAGCAGCGGGCGCCGGTCCTGATGGCCGGTTTCGACCGAAATCTCGCCTTGGTGCAGCACGATCACCCGTTGCTTGCCGGCGTAGTCGATATCCACGGCCGTGTGGCTGTTCAGGCTCAACAAGGTGCCGTCTTCCAGGCGCAGGGTACGCAGTTCGCCGGTGGCGGTACGCTGATCGGCCAGCCAGTAGCTCGGTGCCAGCGATGGTGCGCCGACCCAGGCCAGCAGCGAGCCCAGCAGAAACATGCCGGCCAGCCCGCCGCCGACCTTGCCGATACGTCGGCGCAGCCCGGCGCGCGATTGCAGCAGGGCCTGGCGTGCCGGGCCGGCAGCGGCGCTCACGCGCTGGTCCATGGCACCGAGTTGGCGCCAGGCGCGGGCATGCTCCTCGCTGGCGGCATGCCAGCGCATGAATTCGCTGCGCTCGTCAGGTGTGCCGCTGCCGTTGTCGAGGCTGAGCTTCCAGGCAATGGCGGCTTCCAGCACCCGGGACGAAACCGGTGAACTGCTCACGTCGGCTCCCCGTACAGGGCCACGTAGCACTGGCGCATGCCCTGGGCGATGTACTGGCGCACCCGCGACACCGAAACCCCCATGCGCTCGGCGATTTCGGCATGGCTCATACCGTCCAGGCGATTGTGCAGGAATGCTGCGCGGGCCTTGCTCGACAGCTTGCCGAGCAGGCGGTCGATGGCCTTGAGGTCCTCGAGGATCAGGTGTTGCATTTCCGGGGAAGGTTGTTCGGCTTCCGGCATCAGGGCCAGTTCGGCCAGGTAGGCCTGTTCCAGTGCGGCGCGGCGGAAGTGGTCGAACATCAGGCCCTTGGCCACGGCGGCCAGGAACGCGCGGGGTTCGCGGGGCGTATCCAGTTGCGCACGGCCGAGCAGGCGCACGAAGGTGTCCTGGCTCAGGTCTTCGGCACGTTGGCGGCAGGCCATGCTGCGTTGCAGCCAGGCGAGCAGCCAGCCGCGATGGTCGCGGTACAGCGCACCGACCAGATCGGCGTGTGGGCTCTGTGCAGAAGACAAGCAGCGTCCCCCCGGAACGAATGCATTAACTAACGATAATTATTCGCGATTGTTGCAGAGGGGAGGGGGTGGGTGCAATGGACGCTTATCGGATGGCCATCATGGAAAAGGCAGGTGGCCAATCGCCGGCAAGCCAGCTCCCACAGGAAACGCGTTGATTCTGGAACTTGTGCAGTACCTGTGGGAGCTGGCTTGCCGGCGATTGGCCCTGTCAGGTCAATACAAATCTACAGGCCGTGGTTGTGCACCTTGCGCCTGCGCCACCCGCGCAAGCGCTGCTCCAGCTGCAGCGGGCTGTCCAGCTGCTGGCGCCGGGCCTGGCTGAACAGGATCAGTGCCAGTTCGGCGGTGACCAGAGCATCGGCGCTGGCGTGATGGCGCTCCTCTACCTGCAGGCCAAACCGCGCCACCCAGTCATCCAGCCCGGCCTCGCGCAGCACTGTGTCGGGGTTGAGCATCGGCGCCAGCTCGGCAACATCCAGGAAGGGCGAGTGCAGGCGATAGCCCAGGCTTTCCTTCAGCGCGCGGGCGAGCATGCGCTGGTCGAACGGCGCATGGAATGCCAACACCGGGCTGTTGCCAATGAAGTCGAGCAGGTCGAGCAAGGCCTCGGCCGGGTCGCAACCGGCAGCCAGGGCACTCGGGCCCAGGCCATGGATCAGCACGCTGGCGTTGGTCTTCTGCAAAGGCCGGTGCAAGGTGCGTTCGAACTGCTGGGCAAAGTCGATGGCGCCGTCTTCGATGGCGACGGCACCAATCGATAGCACCTGGTCACGGTTAGTGTTCAGGCCGCTGGTCTCCAGGTCCAGCACCACCCAGCGTTGCTCGCGCAGGGTACACACCCCCAATGGCGCTGGCTTGGGCAGCCGGGCCAGGCGCTGGCGCGTGGCGTGGTCCAGTTCCGGCGCACTGGGGCGCAGCCAGGCGAACAGGCTCATAGCTGGTACCGCAAGGCCAGGCTGCTTTGCAGGCGCTGGGCCTGGCGCAGGGACTCGCGCAGGATGCGCCGGTCCAGGTGGTTGAGGCTGTCCGGGTCCAGGCGGTTGGAATAGGGCAGGTTGTCGCGGGTCTGGCGCTGGTGCTGCTGCATGCGCGTTTGCTGGATGAAGTGGTAGGCCTCTTCATACGCTGCGCCATCCAGTACCTCGATCACGCCCTTGGCCACGAGCTGGCGAAGGCGCTCCAGGGTATTGCAGGCACCGATGCCGTTGGCCAGGGCCAGCAGCCGCGCAGCATCGACGAAGGGCGTCAGGCCCTGGACTTTGAGGTCGAGGGTGGCGGCCTTGTCGTTGCCCTGGCGGGTCAGCACGAACTCGCGCAGGCGGCCCACCGGCGGGCGCTGGCGCAGGGCGTTGTCAGCCATCATGCGCTGGAAGATGCGGTTGTCGGCCACTTGCTCCAGCAGGCCCTGGCGCAGCTGCTCGCAACCTTGCTCGTCGCCCCACACCACGCGCAGGTCGAAATAGATGCTCGAGCCCAGCAGGTTCTCCGGGCTGGCTTCGCGGACAAAACCGGCAAAACGCCGCGCCCATTCACTGCGCGACAGGCACAGCTCGGGGTTGCCGGCCATGACGTTGCCCTTGCACAGGGTGAAGCCGCACTGGGCCAGGCACTGGTTGATGTATTGCGCCAGCGGCAGCAGCCGTGCGCGGATGGCGTTGGCTTCGGCGCCGTCGACGGCTTCGAAGAGGATGCCGTTGTCCTGGTCGGTGTGCAGGGTTTGTTCACGTCGCCCTTCGCTGCCAAAGCACAGCCAGCTGAACGGCACGCCCGGGTCACCGCGCTCGGCCAGCGCCAGTTCGATCACCCGGCACACGGTGTGGTCGTTGAGCAGGGTGATGATCTGGGTGATCTGCGTGGATGACGCGCCATGGGCCAGCATGCGCTCGACCAGTTGGCTGATTTCGCCGCGCAGCGAGACCAGGGTGTCCAGGCGTGGCGCATGGCGGATGGTGCGCGCCAGGTGCACCAGGTCGACCCGTTGCAGGGAGAACAGGTCGCGCTCCGAAACCACACCGCACAGGCGTCGGTTTTCCACCAGGCATACGTGGGCGATATGCCGCTCGGTCATGGCCATGGCTGCGTCGAAGGCGCTGGCCTGGGGGCTGAGGTAGAACGGCTGGGCGGTCATATGCCGCGCGATGGGCGCGCCCAGGTCGGCATCGGCCGCCGCCACCACCTGGCGCAGGTCGCGCAGGGTGAAGATACCGGTGGGGTAGCGCTGCGGGTCGACCACCACGATGCTGCCAACCTGCTGCTCGTGCATCAGTCGCACGGCGTCTCGCAGAGGCGTTTCGGGGCTGCACACCACCGGGTGGCGCATGGCCAGTTCACCCAGTGGCGTGTTCAGCGAATACTGGGTGCCGAGGGTTTCCACCGCGCGCTGGCGTACCTGCTGGTTGACCTGGTCGAGGAGGCTGCTGACCCCGCGCAGGGCAAAATCCCGAAACACTTCCGACATCGAGAACACGCGGATGAACGCGGCCTTGTTCAGTTGCAGGCAGAAGGTGTCCTCACCGGCCAGGTGCTCGGTGCGGGTCGCCCGCTCGCCGAGCAGGGCAGCCAGCGGGAAGCATTCGCCGCTGGTGATTTCGAAGGTGGTCTCCACACCAGGCTTGACCAGGTGCTGGCGCTCGCCGACCACGCGGCCCTGCTTGACGATGTAGAAGTGCTCGACCGGCCCATCGGCAGGTTTGACGATGCTTTCGCCGCTGGCATAGAAGCGCAGCTGGCACTGTTCGACCAGGTAGGCCAGGTGGCTGTGTTCCATCTGGTTGAACGGCGGAAAACGCTGCAGGAACTGCAAGGTGCCCTGGATGTTCTGCAGCACTGCCGTCCTTCCCGCCTGGCTGTAGGCGTCCTTTTTGCTCATGAAACTGACCGTATCGCTATGCCGAACTATATATCTATATATATAGGTGCCGGCCATGTTGTTCTCTGCCTCCATGGTCGGCTTGCGGCGGGATGGTGCCCATTGGACGTAAGTCTATGAGCGCCCCTGTCAAAGACCCGACGAAAGGCCAGCCGGGTTACGCAAGTTCTGCGGTCCTAATGCTGAAGCGGAATTTTTTTGACGAGATGAGCATGCCTGAGCAACACGACATCCTGAGTGACGCCGAGCGTGAGGCATTGGCCCTCGTAAGTGCGCCCGTGGTTGCCAAGCCACTGGTGCTGGTGGTGGATGACAATGCGGTGAATCGTGAGGCGCTGATCCTGTACCTGAAAAGCCGGGGGATTGACTGTGTCGGGGCGGATGGGGCCGAGGAGGCCAGGCTGTACCTGCACTACCAGCAACGGATTGGCTTGATGATTACGGATTTGCGCATGCAACCCGAGGATGGCCTGGACCTGATCCGCAAGGTTCGCGAATCAGAGCGGGCGGCGTTGTCGATCATCGTGGTGTCGGGCGATACCGACGTGAAAGAGGCGGTGGACGTGATGCACCTGGGGGTTGTGGATTTTCTTCTGAAGCCGGTCGACCTGGACAGGCTGCTGGAGTTGGTGAAGAAAGAACTGCAGATCGCTTAGCTGAGGAGCCTGTTCCGGCCTCATCGCCGGCAAGCCAGCTCCCACAGGGACCGCACAGCGTTTGGGGCCTGTGCAGTCCCTGTGGGAGCTGGCTTGCCGGCGATTGGGCCGCAAAGCGGCCCGCTGTCGCAGATGTCGCTTACAGCCCGTTACGCGCCTTGAACTCGCGGCGACGGCGGTGCAGTACCGGCTCGGTATAGCCGTTCGGCTGCTTGCCACCTTCCACCACCAGTTCTACCGCCGCCTGGAACGCGACGTTGTCGTCGAAGTTCGGTGCCATCGGGCGGTACAGAGGGTCGCTGGCGTTCTGCTGGTCCACCACCACGGCCATGCGCTTGAGGCTTTCCAGCACCTGCTCCTGGCTGACCACGCCATGGCGCAGCCAGTTGGCCAGCAGCTGAGCCGAGATGCGCAGGGTGGCGCGGTCTTCCATCAGGCCGACGTTGTTGATGTCCGGCACCTTCGAGCAACCTACACCCTGGTCGATCCAGCGCACCACGTAGCCGAGGATGCCCTGGGCGTTGTTGTCCAGTTCGTTGCGGATCTCTTCGGCCGACCAGTTGGTGTCGGCGGCCAGCGGGATGGTGAGGATGTCATCCACCGACGCGGGTGTGCGCGAAGCCAGTTCACGCTGACGCGCCTGTACGTCCACCTTGTGGTAGTGCAGGGCATGCAGGGTGGCTGCAGTCGGCGATGGCACCCAGGCGGTGTTGGCGCCAGCCAACGGGTGGGCGATCTTCTGCTCAAGCATGGCTGCCATCAGGTCGGGCATGGCCCACATGCCTTTGCCGATCTGCGCACGGCCTTGCAGGCCGGTGGCCAGGCCAACGTCGACGTTGTTGTTCTCGTAGGCACCGATCCACTTCTCGTTTTTCATGGCGCCCTTGCGCACCACGGCGCCGGCTTCCATCGAGGTGTGGATTTCATCGCCGGTGCGATCGAGGAAGCCGGTGTTGATGAACACCACGCGCTCGGCTGCGGCCTTGATGCACGACTTGAGGTTGACCGTGGTACGGCGCTCCTCGTCCATGATGCCGACCTTGACGGTATTGCGCTTCATGCCCAGCAGGTCTTCGACCTGGCTGAAGATTTCGGCGGCGAAGGCTACTTCCTCCGGGCCGTGCATCTTCGGCTTGACGATGTACACGCTGCCGCTGCGGGTGTTCTTGCGGCTGGTGTTGCCATTGAGGTTGTGCAGGGCGATCAGGTTGGTGAACAGGCCGTCCTGGATGCCTTCGGGGATTTCGTTGCCCTGGGCGTCGAGGATCGCCGGGTTGGTCATCAGGTGGCCAACGTTGCGCACGAACAGCAGCGAACGGCCGTGCAGGGTCACGCTGCCGCCGTTGGGCGCGGCGTACTCGCGGTCCGGGTTCATGGTGCGGGTGAAGGTCTTGCCACCCTTGCTCACGCTTTCGGCCAGGTCGCCTTTCATCAGGCCCAGCCAGTTGCGGTAGACGATCACCTTGTCGTCGGCGTCGACGGCGGCAACCGAGTCTTCGCAGTCCATGATGGTGGTCAGCGCCGATTCCATCAGGATGTCTTTCACGCCGGCGGCGTCGGTGCTGCCGACCGGGGTGCTGGCGTCTACCTGGATTTCGAAGTGCAGGCCGTTGTGCTTGAGCAGCACGGCAGTCGGCGCGGCGGCATCGCCATGGAAGCCGATCAGTTGGGCATCGTCACGCAGGCCGCTGTTGCTGCCGCCTTTCAGGGCAACTACCAGCTTGCCGCCTTCGATGCGGTAGCCGGTGGAGTCGACGTGCGAGCCGGCCGCCAGTGGCGCGGCCTCGTCGAGGAAGGCGCGGGCGAAGGCGATGACCTTGTCGCCACGTACCTTGTTGTAGCCTTGGCCTTTCTCGGCGCCGCCTTCATCGCTGATGGCATCGGTGCCATACAGCGCGTCGTACAGCGAACCCCAACGGGCGTTGGCGGCGTTCAGGGCGAAGCGGGCGTTCATCACCGGTACGACCAGCTGTGGGCCGGCCATGTGGGCGATTTCTTCGTCCACGTTCTGGGTGGTGGCCTGGAAATCGTCGGCTTGTGGCAGCAGGTAGCCGATTTCCTGGAGGAATGCTTTGTAGGCTACGGCGTCGTGGGCCTGGCCTTTGCGTGCCTGGTGCCAGGCGTCGATCTTGGCTTGCAGCTCGTCGCGCTTGGCGAGCAGGGCTTTGTTCTTTGGAGCGAGGTCATTGATGATCTTCTCTGCACCGGCCCAGAACTGCTCGGCGACGATGCCGGTCCCTGGGATGGCTTCGTTGTTCACGAAGTCGTACAGGACCTTGGCGACCTGAAGGCCACCGACTTGAACGTATCCAGTCATTGCTTGCCTCACTCTGCTCAGCTATTTCGCTCTTCTGTATTAAGCCTGTAGCGCTTCTCTAAACACGGCACCAGTGCATGCCCCCGAGTAAAGTCCCGAGCGCGGCTGGGTGCGGCCTGCCAGACCGGCTGGCAGACAGTGTGCGTATTTTCACAGGCGCCTTGGCAGACATCCAAACGACGTTTTGTAGTCCGCGCCACGGGATACTACATGAAGCAGTAGGCGGGGCAAAATCAGACTAAAAGCGCCGTTATGCGACCCGTTGGTCGCGTATGGTCACGCTGGGAGTGAGTATGTTCGCAAAAAACAGGTGGATTGTTCCAGATAAATCTTGAAACAGTACACGATTCGTTGTGCGGATTGCCCTGCGGCAGGTTGCCGCGCCTTGCCTATACTGAGTCGATCCCCCGATTTTCTGCCGCACGGCGCGGTCCGACACGAGGAAGGGCTTGTGGATCATCTTGTACTGACTGTGATTGCCCCTGACAAGGCCGGCCAGGTCGAGCGCATTGCCCAGTGCATCGCCGACCACAGTGGCAACTGGCTGGAGAGCCGCATGTCGCGCATGGCCGGGCAGTTTGCCGGCATCCTGCGGGTGGCGGTGCCGGCGGAAAACTACGACGAACTGGTGGCTTCGCTGCAGGGGTTGGCCCGATATGACATTCGTGTGCTGATCGCCGAGAGCGGCATCGAGCCGTCGTGCACCTGGAAGCCGATTGCCATGGAGCTGGTAGGGAATGACCGGCCGGGGATCGTGCGTGATATCACCCGCTTGCTGGCTGAATTGCAGGTGAACGTCGAGCGGTTTTCAACAGAAGTGCGGCCGGCGCCGATGAGCAGCGAGCCGTTGTTTCATGCAGATGCGTTGTTGGCTTTGCCGTTGACTCTACCGCTCGAAGAACTGCAGCAGCGACTGGAGAGCCTGGCGGATGACTTGATGGTGGAGTTGAAGCTGCGGCCGGAGGATTGATCCGAGATTGCCGGGGCCGCTTCGCGGCCCATCGCGACACAAGGCCGCTCCTACAAGGGTTACGCGTTCCCCTGTAGGAGCGGCCTTGTGTCGCGATGGGCTGCAAAGCAGCCCCCTGCGGTTATCCCGATATCACGGGGAAGGCCCTGTGGATAACCTGGGGGTTCCCCTCTCCAGCCCAGGCCGCGCGCGCCTTACACGGCTTTGATCAAAAAACACCCAAAAATCAGCAGCTTGTGCACAAAGCACGGGGACGAGGGTGTGGATAACCTTTGGAGATGTCTCTGCAGGCCACGAATCACAAGGCCTGCAGAGTTGTGATCATTTTCTGATCAACTACGCTTGCGCAAACTGACCCACGCATCGACGCTGTAAATCGCCAAACCTGCCCAGATGAACATGAACGCCACCAAGTTGCTCGGCGACAAATGCTCATCAAACAGCAGCACCGCCTGCAGCAGCACCAGGGTCGGCGCCAGGTACTGCAGGAAGCCCAGTGTGGTGTACGGCAAGTGCCGCGCGGCAGCGTTGAAGCACACCAGCGGCACCAGTGTCACCGGCCCCGCAGCCATCAGCCACAACGCTTCGCTGCTGGTGTAGAACGCGCCTTGGGCACTTGTCGCCGCCGGATGCAGCAATAGCCAGCCAAGCGCCAGCGGTACCAGCATCCAGGTTTCCACCACCAGGCCCGGCAGCGCCGCCACCGGTGCCTGCTTGCGAATCAGCCCGTAGAAGCCGAAGCTCAGCGCCAGTACCAGCGACACCCACGGCAGGCTGCCCACCTGCCACACCTGCTGAGCCACACCCACCGCGGCCATGGCCACGGCCAGCCACTGAAGCCGACGCAGGCGCTCGCCAAGAATCAGCATGCCCAGCAGCACATTGATCAGCGGGTTGATGTAGTAACCCAGGCTGGCCTCGAGCATGCGCCCGTTGTTCACCGACCATACGTAGGTCAGCCAGTTGCCGGCGATCAGCGCCCCGCTCAGGGCCAGGATGCCCAGCCGGCGCGGGTTGTCACGCAGTTCACGCCACCAGCCTGGGTGTTTCCACACCAGTAGCAGCAACGAGCCGAACAAAGCCGACCAGAGCACCCGGTGGACAATGATCTCCACCGCCGGAACGCTCTGGATTGCCTTGAAGTACAGGGGGAACAGTCCCCAGATGATGTAGGCGCTGAGGCCCAGTAGGTACCCGCGACGCGGGTTTGCGGCGTGCATGCAGAATCCTTGCTTAGGTAGCTAAATAAAGCGACGCCTATTGTAGACAGAGGCGGGCGTGCTTCTAGAACAATTTCAGCGGCGCTTCATCCAGTGCGGCCATTTGCTCGCGCAGGGCGAGGATCTGGTCTCCCCAGTAGCGTGGCTGGCCGAACCAGGGGAAGCTCGGCGGGAATGCCGGATCGTCCCAGCGCCGCGCCAGCCAGGCGCTGTAGTGCAACTGGCGCAGGGCGCGCAGGGGCTCGATCAGGGCCAGCTCGCGCGGGTCGAAGTCGTGGAACTCGTTGTAGCCGTCGATCAGTTCGGCCAGTTGCCCCAGGCGCTCCTCGCGGCTGCCGGCCAGCATCATCCACAGGTCCTGTACCGCCGGGCCCATGCGGCAGTCGTCGAGGTCGACCACGTGGTACACCTCGTCGCGGTGCATCAGGTTGCCGGGGTGCAGGTCGCCATGCAGGCGGATGAGCTTGTGCGGGGTGCGGGCATAGATGTCCTCCACTCGCTTGAGCAGGTCGCGGGCCACCGATTCGAACGCCGGCAGCAGTTCGCGAGGGACGAAATCGCCTTCCAGCAGGGTATTCAGCGAGGCGTGGCCGAAGTTGTCCACAGCCAGCGCTTCGCGGTGCTCGAACGGTTTGCTGGCACCCACGGCATGCAGGCGGCCGAGCAACTGGCCAAGACGGTAGAGCTGGTCGAGGTTACCCGGCTCTGGCGCGTGGCCGCCGCGGCGGGGGAACAGGGTGAAGCGGAAGCCCTGGTGTTCGAACAGGGTGCGGCCGTCGTGCTGCAGCGGGGCGACCACCGGCACTTCGCAGTCGGCCAGTTCGGCGGTGAAGCTGTGTTCTTCGAGGATGGCCGCGTCGCTCCAGCGGCCTGGGCGGTAGAACTTGGCGATCAGCGGTTGCGCGCCCTCGATGCCCACCTGGTAGACGCGGTTTTCGTAGCTGTTCAGCGCCAGCACCCGGGCATCGCTGAGAAAGCCCAGGCTTTCCACGGCGTCCAGGACCAGGTCGGGAGTGAGGGTGTCGAAGGGGTGGGACATGGTGGCTCCGGGGGTAGGCGGCGTGGGGGCCATGGTAGCGCGTTATGCCTGTACTGGCCTCTTCGCGGGTAAACCCGCTCCCACATGGACGGCGCAGCCGCCAGGGAAACGATGCACCTGTGGGAGCGGGTTAACCCGCGAACCGCGCAAAGCGCGGCCAGGCTATGCAGGAATCCCAAGCAATACATAAGAGGGATGAAATTGAACCCGCACCGAACTGCCTGCTGCCACCCGCTGCCCAGCCAACCAATCCGTCTCGGCAAACGCACACAACGTCTGCCCATTCCCCAACGCCAACCGGACCTCACCAGGCCCATCAGCCTCCGCCAGCACCTCCTCCACCGTCGCCCGTAGGCAATTGCTATCCGCTTCGGCCTGTTCCTCGTCGGCCAGCAACCTCACCCACCCCGCCTTGAGCAGCGCCACTACCGTCGTCCCCAGTGTCAGTTCCAGCCGTGCGGTGCTGTCGTGGGTGATCAACGCTTCGACCTCCAACCCTCCACCCAACGCCAGGCTGACGCGATCATGCCGTCCTTCGCGGCGCAGGCCGCTGACCTGGCCCTGCAACTGGTTGCGCGCGCTGGTACGCAGCATCAGCCGGCCGAGCAGGTCGAGGTCGCTGGACTCCTCGGCCGCTTCGAGGATTTGCGCCTGAAGGGCCTGCAGCCTCTGGTACAGGCGCAGCACCCGCTGGCCTTCCGGCGACAGACGGGCACCACCGCCACCACGCCCGCCGGTACTGCGCTCGACGAGGGGCTGGCTGGCCAGGTTGTTGAGTTCGTCGATGGCGTCCCAGGCGGCCTTGTAGCTGATGCCCGCAGCCTTGGCGGCGCGGGTGATCGAACCTTCTTCGGCAATGTGCTGCAGCAGCGCGATGCGCTGGGGGCGGCGGGCGATGTGCTGGGTGAGGTGGGGGGGCAGGGGCATGGGCATTTGGTCTTGTGGGGGCCTGAGGATGGATAGTGTGTAGGAGCGGCCTTGTGTCGCGAAAGGGGCGCGAAGCGGCCCCACGGATTCATGCCTTGGCAAATATCGCTGGGGCTGCTGCGCAGCCCGATCGCGACACAAGGCCGCTCCTACACCGGGCGATCCGCGCTTGCTCATACATACCCCGGCTTGGCCGTACGCGCCAGGCAATACACATCCACCCGCCGCGCACCGGCCTTGCGCAGCACTTCGGCAACCGCTTGCGCGGTCGCACCGGTGGTCAACACGTCATCGATAATGGCGACATGCTCGCCCGTCAGCTTGCCCCTGACGGTAAACGCCTGGCGCAAGTTGCGTCGCCTGGCCTTGGCGTCCAGTTGTTGCTGCGCAGGTGTCTCCCGTGTGCGCAGTAGCAACCGCTCGTCGCAACGTACCCCCACGTGCGACGACAGCCAGCGCCCGAGCATCCCCGCCTGGTTGAACCCCCGCTCCCGTAGTCGACGTTTGGCCAAGGGTACAGGCAACAACAGGTCGGGGCGCGGTAGCCCTTCGGTAAAGCGGTGCAGCAGCCCATGCGCGAGCAATTCGGCCATCAGGCGCCCCAAGGGCCACTGGCGGTTGTGCTTGAAACGGCTGATCAGCGTGTCCACCGGAAAGCCGAAATGCCACAGTGCAAGCACCTGCTCGAAGGCCGGTGCGCGGCGCTGGCATTGAGCGCAAGTCAGGCCGGCTATCGGCAATGGCAGGGCGCAGCGCAGGCAATGATCGCCCAGCCAGGGCAGTTCCTGCTCGCAGGCGACGCACAGCGGGTAGGCCTGCTCGGCAGGTTCATCGCACAGCAAACACAATTGATTAATAAGTGAGCACTTGTAAACCAGTCTTTTCCAGTGTGGTTGACAGTTCATAGGCCTTCCATGACTATGCGAGCTATCTGTGATGCGCTGGCGGGCTTTCCTGTCCCGGCGCCTGCTTCAGCCTAAACAAGGAAACGCCAATGAGCGCCAGCACAACTGCAACAACACGTCACGACTGGTCCCTGGCCGAGGTCAAGTCGCTGTTCCAGCAACCGTTCAATGACCTGCTGTTCCAGGCGCAGACCGTGCACCGCGCGCATTTCGACCCGAACCGCGTGCAGGTTTCGACCCTGCTGTCGATCAAGACCGGCGCCTGCCCGGAAGATTGCAAATATTGTCCACAGTCCGGCCACTACAACACCGGGCTGGAAAAACAGAAGCTGATGGAAGTGCAGAAGGTGCTGGAAGAAGCCGCCCGCGCCAAAGCCATCGGTTCTACACGCTTCTGCATGGGCGCGGCGTGGAAGCACCCGTCGGCCAAAGACATGCCCTACGTGCTGGAGATGGTCAAAGGCGTGAAGGCCATGGGCCTGGAAACCTGCATGACCCTCGGCAAGCTCGACCAGGAGCAGACCAAGGCCCTGGCCCAGGCCGGCCTGGACTATTACAACCACAACCTCGACACCTCGCCTGAGTTCTACGGCAGCATCATCACCACCCGCACCTACAGCGAGCGCCTGCAGACCCTGGCCTACGTGCGCGATGCCGGGATGAAGATCTGCTCCGGCGGCATCCTCGGCATGGGCGAGTCGCTGGACGACCGCGCCGGCCTGCTGATCCAGCTGGCCAACCTGCCCGAGCACCCGGAGTCGGTACCGATCAACATGCTGGTCAAGGTGGCCGGTACGCCGCTGGCCGAGGAAGAAGACGTCGACCCGTTCGACTTCATCCGCATGCTGGCCGTGGCCCGTATCCTCATGCCCAAGTCGCACGTGCGCCTGTCCGCCGGCCGCGAGCAGATGAACGAGCAGATGCAGGCGCTGGCCTTCATGGCTGGCGCCAACTCGATCTTCTACGGCGAAAAACTGCTGACCACCGCCAACCCGCAGGCCGACAAGGACATGCAGCTGTTCGCACGCCTGGGCATCAAGCCCGAAGCGCGTGAAGAGCACGCCGACGAAGTGCACCAGGCGGCCATCGAGCAGGCGCTGGTCGAGCAGCGCAGCAGCGAGATGTTCTACAACGCCGCGACAGCCTGAAATGGCCTTCGACTTGGCAGCGCGCCTGGCCGAACGGCGCGCCGCAGACCTGTATCGGCAGCGGCCACTGCTGGAAAGCCCGCAGGGGCCGGAAGTGGTGGTCGATGGCCAGTGTTTGCTGGCCTTCTGCAGCAATGACTACCTGGGCTTGGCCAACCACCCCGAGGTGATTGCCGCCTGGCAGGCCGGCGCCGAGCGCTGGGGTGTCGGTGGCGGTGCCTCGCACCTGGTGATCGGCCACAGTACGCCGCACCACCAGGTGGAAGAGGCCCTGGCCGAACTCACCGGGCGCCCGCGCGCGCTGCTGTTCTCCACCGGCTACATGGCCAACCTGGGCGCCATCACCGCGCTGGTGGGGCAGGGCGACACGGTGCTGCAGGACCGCCTGAACCACGCTTCGCTGCTGGATGGCGGGTTGCTCAGTGGTGCCCGTTTCAACCGCTACCTGCACAACGACCCGGCCAGCCTGGCTAGCCGCCTGGACAAGGCCGTAGGCAATACCCTGGTAGTGACCGATGGCGTGTTCAGTATGGACGGCGACCTGGCCGACCTGCCGGCGCTGGCCGATGTCGCCCGCGCTCGCGGTGCCTGGCTGATGGTTGACGATGCCCATGGCTTGGGCACCCTCGGCACCCAGGGCGGCGGTATCGTCGAGCACTTCGGTCTGGGCGTTGAGGATGTGCCGGTGTTGATCGGTACGCTGGGCAAGGCTTGTGGTACCGCCGGTGCCTTTGTGGCCGGCAGCGAAGAGCTGATCGAGGCGCTGGTGCAGTTCGCCCGCCCGTACATCTATACGACCAGCCAGCCACCGGCGCTGGCCTGCGCCACCCTCAAGAGCCTGGAATTGCTGCGCCGCGAAACCTGGCGCCGCGAGCACCTGGCCGCGCTGATCCGCCAGTTCCGTGAAGGTGCGCAGCAGATCGGCCTGGAATTGATGGACAGCCCGACGCCGATCCAGCCCATCGTCATCGGCGACAGCGCAAAGGCCCTGCGCCTGTCACGCATGCTGCGCGAGCGCGGCTTGCTGGTGACGGCCATCCGCCCGCCCACCGTGCCGGCGGGCAGCGCACGCCTGCGGGTGACATTGAGCGCCGCGCACAGCGGGGCGCAGGTGCAGCTATTGTTGAATGCATTGGCCGAGTGTTATCCACAGTTGGAGAGCGCCGATGCGTAATCGACTTGTTCTGTTGCCTGGCTGGGGCTTGGGCACTGCTTCCCTGGAGCCGCTGGCCGCCAGCCTGCGTGCCCAGGACGCCCGCCTGCAGGTAGAGCTGATGCCCTTGCCGGAACTGGCCCATAGCGATGTGCAGGCCTGGGTCGACCACCTCGACCGCAAGCTGCCGAGCGATGTCTGGCTGGGTGGCTGGTCGTTAGGCGGCATGCTGGCCAGCGCGCTGGCGCACAAGCGAGGCGACCATTGCTGCGGCCTGCTGACTCTGGCCAGCAACCCCAGTTTCGTGGCTCGCCCCGACTGGCCCCACGGCATGGCCGAAGACACTTTTGGCACCTTCCTCGACGGCTGCCGCAGCCATACCCAGGTCACCCTGAAGCGCTTCCGTACCTTGTGCAGTGACGGTGCCCTGCAACCGCGCACCCTGCTACGCCAACTGGGTGTCGGCGTACCGGACACCGACCCGTTGTACTTGGCCACCGGCCTTGAAGTGCTGGCCAAGCTGGACACCCGCGAAGCACTGCAGGCCTACGGAGGCCCGCAATTGCACCTGTTCGCCGGCAGCGATGCGCTGGTGCCGGCAGAGGCGGCAAAGGCGCTGAGCGAGCTGCTGCCCGATGTGGAAGTGGGCCTGGTCGAAGAAAGCTCCCACGCGTTCCTGCTGGAATACCCGCAGGAACTGGCGGCGGGCATCAAGAGTTTCCTGCATGAGAGTGGCGATGACTGACCTTTCCCGTCCGACCCTGCCCGGCGCGCTGCCCGACAAGCGCCAGGTAGCGGCCTCGTTCTCCCGCGCCGCAGCCAGCTACGACAGCGTGGCAGCCTTGCAGCGTGCGGTGGGTTCGAGCTTGCTGGAGCAGTTGCCGGAAGGCCTGCAGCCGTCACGCTGGCTGGACCTGGGCAGCGGCACCGGTCATTTCAGCAGGGCGTTGGCCGAGCGGTTCACCCAGGCCAGCGGCGTTGCGGTGGATATCGCCGAAGGCATGTTGTGCCATGCCCGCAACGAACAGGGCGGAGCGCTCTATCACGTGGCCGGTGACGCCGAGCGTTTGCCGCTGCGTGATGCCAGTGTCGACCTGGTGTTCACCAGCCTGGCCGTGCAGTGGTGCGGCCAGTTCGCCAGCGTGCTGGCAGAAGCGCTGCGAGTGTTGCGCCCGGGCGGCGTGCTGGCCTTCAGCAGTTTGTGTGTGGGTACCCTCGATGAACTGCGCGCCAGTTGGCAGGTGGTGGATGGCCTGGTGCATGTGAACCGCTTCCGCCGTTTCGAGGACTACCAGCGCCTGTGCGCAGCCAGCGGCTTCGAGCAGCTTGGGCTGCAGCGCTGCCCGCACGTGTTGCACTACCCGGATGTACGCAGCCTGACCCATGAGCTCAAGGCACTCGGCGCCCACAACCTGAACCCTGGCCGGCCTTCCGGGCTTACCGGCCGGGCCCGCATGCAGGGCCTGCTGCAGGCTTACGAGGCGTTTCGCCAGCCCGAGGGGCTGCCAGCCACCTACCAGGTGGTCTATGGTGTGTTGCGCAAGCCACAGGCTTAAGGGGAGCGAGATGAGCCAGGCCTATTTTATTGCCGGTACCGATACCGATGTTGGCAAGACCACCATCGCTGCCGGCCTGTTGCATGCGGCACGGTTGCAGGGCATGAGCACGCTGGGGGCCAAGCCGGTGGCCTCCGGTTGCACGATGACACCGAAAGGCTTGCGCAACAGCGACGCACAGGCGCTGATCGATGAAAGCACGATCAAGCTGCCCTACGAGCAGGTCAACCCGTTTGCCTTCGAACCGGCCATCGCACCCCATGTGGCAGCGCGCGAGGCGGGAGTAACGCTTGCCGTGCCGGAACTGTTGGCGGCGATGCGCAATGTGCTGCAACAAAATGCCGATTTCACCCTGATCGAGGGGGCCGGTGGCTGGCGCGTGCCGTTGTCGGGGCTGGAAAATCTGTCCGACCTTGCGGTGGCCCTGCGGTTGCCGGTGATTCTGGTGGTCGGTGTGCGGCTCGGCTGTATCAGCCATGCCTTGCTAAGCGCTGAGGCAATCGAGCGCGACGGGCTGCAATTGGCCGGATGGGTGGCGAACATCATCGAGCCGCGTACTTCGCGCCTGGAAGAGAACCTGGCCAGCCTGGCCGAGCGTTTGCCGGCGCCATGCCTGGGGCGGGTGCCCAAATTGAAGCAGGCCAGTGCCGACATGGTGGCTGAACACCTTCAGCTGGATCTGCTGGATTAGCCGTTTCCAGGCCCGGCCCTTTCGCGGGCTTGCCCGCTCCCACAGGTACAGCGCAGGGTCCAGATATTGTGCGGACCCTGTGGGAGCGGGCAAGCCCGCGAAGAGGCCGGTACAGGAATATCCAAGGCCTATCAAATGGCACCAGGCCATTAGGGATTTAAACGGGCCTTTTCACCCCTGGCCTGCTTTAATTGGGCCTGTTCGTCATCCAGCGTCAATGGAGTCCTGACATGGAAATCACCGGTAGCTCCGCCTATTACGCGGGCCTGAGCGCAATCCAGACCGGCCAGAACCGCGTCGATCAGGCTGCCAGCCAGATCGCCAGCACCACCGCCGAGCGTAGCGCCACCAGCCAGTCCAGCGATTCTCAGGCCGAACGCCTGCGCGCGGTCGACCGCAGCCAGCAGATGGACCTGGCCACCAGCACCGTGCAGCTGGCCGTGGGCAAACTCGAAGTCGAGCTTGGCGCAAAGGTCGCCAAGGCATCCGACGAAATGCTCGGCCGGATCATCGACACCTACGCCTGACAGGGCGCTCACCCGATTTACACGCAGCCCCTGTGGGAGCGGGCGTGCCCGCGAATGCGTCAGATCAGGCACCTCTACTGCCTGGCCTGACCCTTTCGCGGGCACGCCCGCTCCCACAGGGGCGTCTTTATTTTTCAAGGCTTGGCATGAATACCATTTTTCGTGGCGCAAATGGCACCATAGTCCATCCTTGACATAAGGCGGAGCTAAACGTAAGTTTCAAACAACTGTTTGATCGACGGCCGCCAAGTGCGGGTCACCCCACAGAACTCACCTAGAGGTTCATCGCAATGCCTGATTACAAAGCCCCCTTGCGTGATATCCGCTTCGTTCGCGACGAGCTGCTCGGCTATGAGGCGCACTATCAGAGCCTGCCGGGTTGCCAGGACGCCACGCCCGACATGGTCGACGCGATCCTCGAAGAAGGCGCGAAGTTCTGTGAGCAGGTGCTGTCGCCGCTGAACCGCGTGGGTGACCAGGAAGGCTGCACCTGGAGCGAGTCGGGCGTTAAAACCCCGACCGGCTTCAAAGCGGCCTACGAACAGTTCGTAGAAGGCGGCTGGCCGAGCCTGGCGCATGACGTCGAGCACGGCGGCCAGGGCCTGCCGGAGTCGCTGGGCCTGGCGCTGAGCGAAATGGTCGGCGGTGCGAACTGGTCGTGGGGCATGTACCCGGGCCTGTCCCATGGCGCGATGAACACCATCTCTGCGCACGGCACCCCCGAGCAGCAGCACACCTACCTGACCAAGCTGGTATCCGGCGAGTGGACCGGCACCATGTGCCTGACCGAGCCGCACTGCGGTACCGACCTGGGCATGCTGCGCACCAAGGCCGAGCCACAGGCCGACGGTAGCTACAAGGTGTCGGGTACCAAGATCTTCATTTCGGCCGGTGAACACGACATGGCCGACAACATCGTCCATATCGTCCTGGCCCGCCTGCCGGACGCACCGGCTGGCACCAAGGGCATCTCGCTGTTCATCGTGCCGAAGTTCCTGCCCAACGCCGAAGGCGGTGTGGGCGAGCGCAACGGCGTGAGCTGCGGCTCGATCGAACACAAGATGGGTATCCACGGCAACGCCACCTGCGTGATGAACTTCGACGGCGCTACCGGCTACCTGATCGGCCCGGCTAACAAAGGCCTGAACTGCATGTTCACCTTCATGAACACCGCTCGCCTGGGTACCGCGCTGCAAGGCCTGGCCCACGCCGAAGTCGCGTTCCAGGGTGGCCTGAAGTACGCCCGTGAGCGCCTGCAGATGCGCTCCCTGACTGGCCCGAAAGCACCGGACAAGGCTGCTGACCCGATCATCGTCCACCCGGACGTGCGTCGCATGCTGCTGACCATGAAGGCCTTCGCCGAAGGCAACCGCGCGATGGTGTACTTCACTGCCAAGCAGGTGGACATCGTCAAGTACAGCCAGGATGAAGAAGAGCGCAAGAAGGCCGATGCCCTGCTGGCGTTCCTGACCCCGATCGCCAAGGCGTTCATGACCGAGGTCGGCTTCGAAGCAGCCAACCATGGCGTGCAGATCTACGGTGGCCACGGCTTCATCGCCGAATGGGGCATGGAGCAGAACGTACGGGACAGCCGCATTTCCATGCTGTACGAAGGCACCACCGGCATCCAGGCCCTGGACCTGCTCGGCCGCAAGGTGCTGATGACCCAAGGCGAAGCGCTGAAGGGCTTCACCAAGATCGTGCACAAGTTCTGCCAGGCGCAGGAAGGCAACGAAGCGGTCAAGGAGTTCGTCGAACCGCTGGCGGCGCTGAACAAGGAATGGGGCGAGCTGACCATGAAAGTGGGTATGGCCGCCATGAAGGACCGCGAAGAAGTGGGTGCGGCCTCGGTCGATTACCTGATGTATTCCGGCTACGCCTGCCTGGCCTACTTCTGGGCCGACATCGCCCGCCTGGCGGCCGAGAAACTGGCTGCCGGCACCAGCGAAGAAGCGTTCTACACCGCCAAGTTGCAGACCGCGCGCTTCTACTTCCAGCGCATCCTGCCGCGTACCCGTACCCATGTGGCGACCATGCTGTCGGGTGCCAACAACCTGATGGCGATGGACGAAGAACACTTCGGCCTGTCGTACTGATCCTGCCGCTGTAAAACGAACCCGCCTGCCTTCACCGGCAGGCGGGTTTTTGCATTTTGGGGCTGCACGCGATCCCTGTGGGAGCGGGCGTGCCCGCGAACACCGGCAAAGCCGGTGCCAGCCACCGCGTCGCCTGTTTCGCGGGCATGCCCGCTCCCACAAGCGATAGCGTGCAGGCCGAAACTTCCTGTTCTTCCCTCCTGAAACTCAACTGTTCATGTGCACTGCCGATGAAGTAAGGGCACAATGCCACCATTGATCTGCCGGGTTGGAGATTACCCTTGTTTCGTTTTAACGCTGTTCGCGCGAGTCACTTCCTGCCTTCGCTGATTCTTTTGCTGGCAGGACTCGCCGCGGCCTATGTGAGAGACCTCAGTGTCTTTTTCACATCGCTGTTCAACGTCCTGCCCACCTTGGTCCTGCTGCTGGGTGGCGCCTACTGTGCGGTGTACCGTCGCCAGCGCGAGCTGTTCCTGATGCTCACGGTGTATATCGCCTACTACCTGCTCGACACCCAGACCGACTTCTACCGTGACCATGGCCGCGTTCGCGAGGACGCGGCGGTGATCTTCCACCTCGTGTGCCTGCTGCTACCCGCCCTGTTCGGGCTGTATGGTGCCTGGCAGGAGCGCACCCACCTGCTGCAGGACCTGGTCGCCCGTGGCGCCGTGCTGTTCGCCGTGGGTAGCGTGGCGGTGGCCCTGGAGCAAAGCTACCCCCAAGCACTACTGACCTGGTTGGCGGAAATCCGCTGGCCAACCTTGCATGGCCAATGGATGAGCCTGATCCAGATGGTCTATCCGTTGTTCCTCGGCGTGTTCATCCTGCTGGTGGTGCAATACCTGCGTGCGCCACGGCCGCTCCACGCTGCGCAGGTGATGGGCCTGCTGGGCATCTTCTGGATGTTGCCGCAAACCTTCATCCTGCCGTTTACCCTGAACATCATGTGCAGCCAGGTCATGCTGATGATCGCCGCAGCGGTGGCGCACGAGGCCTACCAGATGGCTTTCCGCGACGAACTGACCGGCCTGCCGGGGCGCCGTGCGCTGAACGAGCGCATGCACCGCCTGGGACGCAACTATGTGATCGCCATGACTGATGTCGACCACTTCAAGAAATTCAACGACACCCACGGCCACGACGTCGGCGACCAGGTGCTGCGCCTGGTCGCCAGCCGTCTATCCAAGGTAACCGGGGGTGGCCGTGCCTACCGCTATGGCGGCGAGGAGTTCGCCCTGGTGTTTGCCGGCAAGACCGCCGAGGAATGCGTGCCCCATGTGGAAGCCGTGCGCGAAATGATCGCCAACTATGTGATGCACCTGCGCGACCAGCACAACCGCCCGCAGGATGATACCGCCGGGCGCCAGCGGCGGGCGGGCAGCAGTGGGGGTACGGTGTCGGTCACCATCAGCATCGGTGTGGCGGAGCGCCATGCCGATCATCGTAACCCCGAAGCGGTGCTGAAATCCGCTGACCAGGCGCTGTACAGCGCCAAGGGCGCAGGGCGCAATTGTGTCATGGTACATGGGCAACAAGCGCAGCGAGGGGCGGTGCGCACGGCGTGACCGAATTAGACTGTACGGTCTATTGATGACCCTATGTCTCGTAAAAGTTGTTCGGTTACACTGCCTGCAACCCAGTGTCGCGGTTCCCCGAGACCGCTCCGACCCGACTAGCGAGAGGTTGTCATGGCTGAATATAAAGCGCCCCTGCGCGACATGCGCTTCGTACTGAATGAAGTCTTCAACGCGGCCGAGCAGTGGGCGCAGTTGCCCGGGTTGGCCGAGGTTGTCGATGCCGACACAGCCATGGCCGTGCTGGAAGAAGCCGGCAAGGTTACCGCCAAGTCCATCGCACCGCTCAGCCGTGCCGCCGACGAAGAGGGCTGTCACTGGGAAAACGGCGCGGTAAGTACCCCAGCCGGTTTCATCGAGGCGTACAAAACCTACGCCGAAGGCGGTTGGGTGGGTGTGGGTGGCGACCCGCTGTTCGGCGGCATGGGCATGCCCAAGGTCATCTCGGCCCAGGTCGAGGAAATGGTCAACGCCTCAAGCCTGTCCTTCGGCCTGTACCCGATGCTGACTGCTGGCGCCTGTCTGTCGATCAATGCCCACGCCAGTGAAGCGCTGAAGGAACAGTACCTGCCAAACATGTACGCCGGCGTGTGGGCCGGTTCCATGTGCCTGACCGAGCCGCACGCCGGTACCGACCTGGGCATCATCCGCACCAAGGCCGAGCCCCAGGCCGACGGCAGCTACAAGGTCAGCGGCACCAAGATCTTCATCACCGGCGGCGAGCACGACCTGACGGAGAACATCATCCACCTGGTGCTGGCCAAGCTGCCGGACGCACCGGCGGGGCCTAAAGGCATTTCGCTGTTCCTGGTGCCGAAGTTCCTGGTCAATGAAGATGGCAGCCTGGGGGCGCGCAATCCGGCCACCTGCGGCTCGATCGAGCACAAGATGGGTATCCAGGCCTCGGCCACCTGCGTGATGAACTTCGATGAAGCGGTCGGCTATATCGTCGGTGAGCCGAACAAGGGCCTGGCGGCCATGTTCACCATGATGAACTACGAGCGCCTTGGCGTTGGTATCCAGGGCCTGGCGTCGGCCGAGCGCTCCTACCAGAATGCCGTGGAGTACGCCCGCGACCGCCTGCAGAGCCGCGCCCCGACCGGGCCACAAGCCAAGGACAAGGCCGCTGACCCGATCATCGTCCACCCGGACGTGCGCCGCATGCTGTTGACCATGAAGGCGCTGATCGAGGGTGGCCGTGCCTTCTCCAGCTACGTGGCCATGCAGCTGGACAGTGCCAAGTTCAGCGAAGACACCGCCGTGCGCAAGCGCAGCGAAGAACTGGTGGCACTACTGACGCCGGTTGCCAAGGCTTTCCTCACCGACCTGGGCCTGGAGTGCGCGGTGCACGGCCAGCAGGTGTTCGGCGGGCATGGCTACATTCGCGAGTGGGGGCAGGAGCAACTGGTGCGTGATGTGCGTATCACGCAGATCTACGAAGGCACCAACGGCATCCAGGCCCTCGACCTGATGGGGCGCAAGGTGGTAGCCAGTGGTGGGGCGTACTACCGGCTGTTCTCCGACGAGATTCGCCAGTTCATTGCCAGCGCAGGTAGCGAGCTGGATGAATTTGCCAAGCCGTTGGGTGCCTGTCTCGATCAGCTCGACGGGCTGACCGAGTGGGTGCTGGAACAGGCCAAGGGCAACCCGAACGAAATCGGAGCGGCTTCGGTCGAGTACCTGCATGCCTTTGGTTATGTCGCCTATGCCTACATGTGGGCATTGATGGCGCGGGCGGCGAAGGCGGGTGAAGGGGATGAGGCGTTCTATAGGGGCAAGCTGGGTACGGCGCGGTTCTACTTTGCGCGGTTGCTGCCGCGGGTGGACTCGCTGGTGGCTTCGGTGAAGGCGGGGAGTGAGTCGTTGTACCTGCTGGATGCCGAACAGTTCTGACAGATTTGGGGGCTGCTTTGCAGCCCATCGCGACACAAGGCCGCTCCTACAGGTACCGCGCAAGCTCGAATGGCTATGCGTTCCCCTGTGGGAGCGGCCTTGTGTCGCGATGGGCCGCAAAGCGGCCCCTGTCGTGTAAGCCTTTTCCTACACAACGTGGTGACTTTTCACCACTGTTCTCAGATTGGATCCACGGTTATTCTTTACCACATGGACGTTGCGCAGGAAGCGCAAAGGACAGATCAAGGATGACGACGAAGGACACCTGCCAGGATGGCGGGGCGATACGGATGTCACAGGGAAACAGTCTGGAAAACCCCGCTTCGGCGGGGTTTTCTTTGTGCGCGTGTTTTTTCAGCCCAGCACATCCAGCGGTGATGCACCCAACAGGCGGGCGTCCGTCTCTTCCTCCAGCAGCGTGCGCAGCAGCTCCACAGATGCCTGCTGGCGTTGGGCATCGCGGAACACCAAGCCAACCTTCAGCGGTACCCGTGGTTCGCTCAATGGCTTCCACAGCAGCCCCTGGTCATCCTCGGCGGCCTCCTTGGCCCGCCCCGGCAGGATGGTGGCCAGCGCGGTATGGGCCAGGCTGTCGAGAATCCCCGCCATGTTGTTCATCTCTGCCTGCACCTGCGGCCGACGCCCCTGGCTGGCCAGTTGCGCCTGCCAGATCTGGCGGATCTGGAATTCCTCGCCCAGCATCAGCATGGGCAGCTCGGCGGCCTGGCGAATGGACACCTTCTTGAAGTCCTTTAGCGGGTGGGTAGCCGGGATGACCAGTTGCAGTTCATCTTCATAGAGCAGCAGACCATGCAGCCCCGGCTGGCGTGGCGGCAGGTAACTGATACCGATGTCCAGGCTGCCATTGAGCAAGCGCCGTTCGATCTCCAGCCCTGACAATTCGTAGATCTGCACCACCAGGTGCGGCTGTGCCCTGCGCAGGCGTTCGAGCAGCTGCGGCACCAGGCTCGGCCGCACGGTCTGCAGCACGCCGATGGCCAAGGTACGCAGCGACTGGCCCTTGAAGTTGCGCATGGCCTCGTGGGCGCGCTGCAGGCCATCGAGCAACGGCAGGGCGTGGTTGTACAGGGTGTGGGCGGCCAGAGTCGGCAGCAGGCGCTTGTTGCTGCGTTCGAACAGGCTCAGGTCGAGGCTGTGCTCCAGCTGGCGTATCTGCTGGGAAAGCGCTGGCTGGGACAGCGACAGGCGCTCGGCGGCGCGGCCCACGTGGCCTTCTTCATACACCGCGACGAAATAACGCAGTTGGCGGAAATCCATAAGTGATACTTATCGAAAATGCTGGAAAAACGAAATGGTCGAAACCCCTCGCGAGGCCTAGTCTATCGCCGTATTCCAAAGGGTTACAGCGATGAATCGATCGATTGTTACCCCGGATGAAAAACACTTTTGATAGGCAAGGCAAAATATCGAGTGCCGCACCCAAGCCGCACCGTGACCGCCCCTGTCGTGATTGGTTGGAGCCCTGATGAACCTGTTCAACCTGCGCCGCCCGGCCCCTGCCGCCGTCGCCGAGCCCAAGCGTGCGCCGGTGATCGCGCCGGAAGCGCCGCAGCTGTCGCGTGAGCGCCTGATGCCCAGCACCGAACGCGCAGCGCAGGTATTCGTGCGTGGCCAGGGCTCCTGGTTGTGGGACAACGAAGGGCATGCCTACCTGGACTTCACCCAGGGTGGTGCAGTCAACAGCCTGGGCCACAGCCCCAGTGTGCTGGCGAAGGCGCTGGGCAGCCAGGCCCAGGCGTTGATCAACCCGGGCTCGGGCTTCCACAGCCGTGGCCTGCTGGGGCTGGTCAACCGCCTGTGCCAGAGCACCGGCAGCGACCAGGCCTACCTGCTCAACAGCGGTGCCGAAGCCTGCGAAGGCGCGATCAAGCTGGCGCGCAAGTGGGGCCAGCTGCACCGCAACGGCGCCTATCACATCATCACCGCCACCCAGGCCTGCCATGGCCGCAGCCTGGGCGCGTTGTCGGCGTCCGACCCGCTGCCCTGCAACCGCTGCGAACCGGGCCTGCCTGGCTTCAGCAAGGTGCCATTCAACGACCTGGTGGCGCTGCACGCCGAGGTGGACTCGCGCACCGTGGCGATCATGCTCGAGCCGATCCAGGGCGAGGCGGGTGTCATCCCGGCCACGCAGGAATACCTAAAGGGTGTGGAAACGCTGTGCCGCGAACTGGGCATCCTGCTGATCCTCGACGAGGTGCAGACCGGCATTGGCCGCTGTGGCGCGCTGCTGGCCGAGGAAACCTACGGCGTGCGCGCCGATATCATCACGCTGGGCAAGGGTTTGGGCGGTGGCGTGCCGCTGGCGGCCTTGCTGGCCCGGGGCACGGCGTGCTGCGCCGAGCCTGGCGAACTGGAAGGCAGCCACCATGGCAACGCGCTGATGTGCGCCGCCGGCCTGGCCGTGCTGGATACCGTGCTGGAGCCTGGCTTCTTCACCCAGGTGCAGGACAACGGCCGCCACTTGCGTGAAGGCCTGAGCCGGCTGGCCGGGCGCTATGGCCAGGGCGAAGTGCGCGGGCAAGGCCTGCTGTGGGCCCTGCAGATGAAAGAAAACCTGGCCCGCGAGCTGGTGGCGGCTGCCTTGCACGAAGGCCTGTTGCTCAACGCACCGCAGGCGGATGTGGTGCGTTTTTCGCCAGCGCTGACCGTGAGCAAGGGCAACATCGACGAAATGCTGCTGCGCCTGGCCCGTGCCTTTGCCCGTCTGCATGCCCAGCAGCAGGCCCGCCGCGAAATGCCAGCCTAGCGGCCTGGTGACATCGAGAATTCTACGAACCGTCTGGCGTTCCTGCGCATCGCCCTTGGCCTGTCTCATTCGGCCCGGGGCGTTTTTTTTGCCTGTTGAACCTCTGTGGCGGACGGCTAGTCTCTGATGTAACCCCTTCAGGAGAGACTCGCATGGACTTTATACGCATCATCATCGCCATCATCCTGCCGCCGCTGGGCGTTTTCCTGCAGGTGGGTTTTGGCGGGGCGTTCTGGCTGAATATCTTGCTGACCTTGCTGGGGTACATTCCGGGGATCGTGCATGCGGTGTATATCATCGCCAAGCGTTAGCCTAACAGGGCCTCATCGCCGGCAAGCCGGGCTCCCACAGGACTGCGCAGCGCTCAAGGCCTGTGTAATACCTGTGGGAGCTGGCTTGCCGGCGATTGGGCTGCAAAGCAGCCCCAAGATGCTCAGCCCCCCAACACCCGGCAATAGAATTTCCATTCTTCTTCCAGCGCATGCGCCAGGTTCTCCGCCTTGCGGAACCCATGACGCTCCCCCGCATAGAAGTGCCCTTCGGCTTCTATCCCGTTAGCCTGCAGTGCCGCCAGCATCGACCGCGTCTGCTCCGGCACCACCACCGCATCCAGTTCGCCCTGGAAGAAAATCACCGGTACCTTGATCTGCCCCGCATGCAGCAGCGGCGTACGCTGGCGATAGCGCTCGGCATCCTGCAGCGGGTCGCCAATCAGCCAGTCCAGGTAGTCCCCTTCGAACTTGTGGGTGGCCCGGCCCAGGGCAACCGGGTCGCTGACCCCGTACAGGCTGGCACCGGCGCGGAAAACATCATGGAACGCCAGGGCGCACAGGGTGGTGTAACCGCCCGCGCTACCGCCGCGGATGAATGCCTTGCGGCTGTCGATCAGCCCACGTCCGGCCAGGTATTCCACCGCCGCGCAAGCATCGGCCACATCGCTTTCGCCCCAGCGCAGGTGCAGGGCCTGGCGGTATTCACGGCCATAGCCGGTGCTGCCCCGGTAGTTCAGGTCGGCGACGGCGAAGCCGCGTTGGGTCCAGTACTGGATTCGCGGGTCGAGCACGGGATAACAGGCCGAGGTCGGGCCGCCATGGATGAACACCACCAGCGGTGCGGCTCCTTGCGACCGGGCTGCCGGGTAGAAGAAACCGTGGGCGCGATGACCGTCACTGCCGTAGTGGATCGACTGCGGCAGGCTGATATGCCTTGCCGGCAGCACTTCGGCGCCACCAGCCAATACGCTGACCTCGTGGTCGTTGCGGGCGATGGCGATGATCGCCGGCGGGCTGATCGGCGAGGCGGCAATGGCATACAGGTGTTCGGCATCCATGGCCAGGTTGCGAAAGCGCGTGTAGGCGCTGGCGAAACGCTCCAGGCGGCCATCGGCTGTACGCAGCCCCAGTTGCCCGAAGCCCTCTTCGAACCAGCTGGCCAGATAGCTTCGCGGCCCCAGCGCCAACCAGGTACTGGCGCCCAGTTGCCAGGGGGCTGCGGCGTGGTCCGCCGGTTCGGCAGGCAGGGCCTGCCAGCAGCCATCGACCTCGCCCCAGGGTTGCCAGAAGCCATTGCGGTCAGACAGGCAGTAGAGTCGGCCTTCGCTATCGAAGCGCGGCTGCTGCAGCGATTCGTCAGCGCCGGCCACACATTGCACGGGCCCCCAGTGACCACTTGCATCAAGTGTGCGGCACATCAGCCTGGTGACGGTCCAGGGTTGTGCCGGTCGGTCCCATTCGACCCACGCCAGGCGCTGGCCGTCGGAACTTACCGTAGGCGATGCATAGAAGTCGGCTCCTTCGGCGAGCACTTCGCGGGCTTGTTCACCCAGGGCGACCAAGCGATGCTCGACCCGTTCGCCATGCTGCTCCTCGACCGCCAGCACCAGGCCGTCCTGCCACTGCACATCGCCGTAGCGGCAGCTGGCATCATCGGTCAGGGCGCGCGGTGCTGCGCCTTCCAGGGCCTGGGTATAGACCTGCTGGTCCTTTTCGTTGACGAACAGCAGCCCATCGCCACCCAGGCAAAAGCTGCCACCGCCGTATTCGTAAACCCGGCTACGCACACTGAAGCCATCGGGGGTCAGGCAGCGGGCCTGCTGGTGCTGCCAGTGCCAGATGCGACAGGCACCATCGGCCGGGCGAAACTCGTTCCAGAACAGCCCCGCAGCGCTGACCTTGAGTTCGGCGAAGTCGGTGCCGGCCGCAACAGCCTGGGCCGCGCTGAACTCAGCCGCGGACGATGACACGGGAGTTTCGTTCATTGCGGAAGGTCATCTGTTCAATGGTGAGCTGGGCGCTTTCCGCCTCCTCGCGGGCCTTGAGGATGATGCCGTGGTCGGCCGACTTGGCGCACACCGGGTCGGCGTTGCTGGCATCGCCGGTGAGCATGAAGGCCTGGCAGCGGCAGCCGCCGAAGTCCTTTTCCTTCTCGTCGCAGGAACGGCAGGGTTCGGGCATCCACTCATAGCCACGGAAGCGGTTGAAGCCGAACGAGTCGTACCAGATGTGGTGCAGGTCGTGGTCGCGCACGTTGGGGAACTGCACCGGCAGCTGGCGCGCGCCGTGGCAGGGCAGGGCGGTGCCGTCCGGGGTGATGGTGAGGAACAGGCTGCCCCAGCCATTCATGCAGGCCTTGGGGCGCTCCTCGTAGTAGTCCGGGGTGACGAAGATCAGCTTGCACGGGTTGCCCTCGGCCTTGAGCTTTTCCCGATACTCGTTGGTGATGCGTTCGGCCCGTTCCAGCTGCGCGCGGGTTGGCAGCAGGCCCAGCCGGTTGAGGTGGGCCCAGCCGTAGAACTGGCAAGTGGCAAGCTCGACGAAGTCGGCTTCCAGGGCGATGCACAGCTCGATGATGCGGTCGATCTTGTCGATGTTGTGCCGGTGAGTGACGAAGTTGAGCACCATCGGGTAGCCATGGGCCTTCACCGCACGGGCCATTTCCAGCTTTTGCGCAAAGGCCTTCTTCGAGCCGGCCAGCAGATTGTTGACCTGCTCGTCACTGGCCTGGAAGCTGATCTGGATATGGTCCAGGCCGGCCTTCTTGAAGTCGGCGATGCGCGCCTCGGTCAGGCCGATGCCCGAGGTGATCAGGTTGGTGTAGTAGCCCAGCCGGCGGGCCTCGCCGATCAGTTCGGCGAGGTCCTGACGTACCAGCGGTTCTCCGCCGGAGAAACCGATTTGCGCGGCACCCATTTCCCGGGCTTCGGCCATCACCTTGAACCACTGTGCGGTACTCAGCTCCTGGCCCTGGGCTGCGAAGTCCAGTGGGTTGGAGCAGTACGGGCACTGCAGCGGGCAACGGTAGGTCAGCTCGGCCAGCAGCCACAGCGGCAGGCCGACTGCGGGCGTGGGCGGTAACTCAGGCGAGGACGATCCAGTGTTCGGCACGGGCCACCTCCATGAACTGCTCGATGTCATCGGCCACTTCCGGGACACCGGGGAACTGTTGTTCGAGTTCGCTGATGATCGCGGCAACGTCGCGTTGGCCGTCGATCAGGCCACCGATCAGGGCCGCGCTGTCGTTGAGCTTGATCATGCCCTCGGGGTACAGCAGCACATGGCCCTTTTGCGCCGGCTCGTACTGGAAGCGGTAGCCGGGGCGCCAGGCTGGCACTTGATTACGGTCGAAACTCATAGGGTGATCCCTTTGTGCCACACCCGTTCCTGGGTGACGGAATGATAGGGCGGGCGGTTCAGCTCGTAGGCCATGCTCATGGCGTCGAGCATGCTCCAGAGAATATCCAGCTTGAACTGCAGTATCTCCAGCATACGCTCCTGGCCCGCGCGGGTGGTGTAGTGCTGCAAGGTAATCGCCAGGCCATGCTCCACGTCACGCCGGGCCTGGCCCAGGCGGGTGCGGAAGTATTCATAGCCGGTCGGGTCGATCCACGGGTAGTGCTGCGGCCAGCTGTCCAGGCGCGACTGGTGGATCTGCGGGGCGAACAGCTCGGTCAGCGAGCTGCTGGCCGCTTCCTGCCAACTGGCCCGGCGGGCGAAGTTGACGTAGGCGTCCACGGCAAAGCGTACACCGGGCAGTACCAGCTCCTGGGAGCGCAGCTGGTCCGGGTCCAGGCCCACGGCCTGGCCCAGGCGCAGCCAGGCTTCGATACCACCGTCCTCGCCGGGCGCGCCATCGTGGTCGAGCAGGCGCTGGATCCACTCGCGGCGTACTTCGCGGTCCGGGCAGTTGGCCAGGATCGCGGCATCCTTCATCGGGATGTTGACCTGGTAGTAGAAGCGGTTGGCTACCCAGCCCTGGATCTGTTCGCGGGTGGCGCGACCCTGGTACATCGCCACGTGGTACGGGTGATGGATGTGGTAGTAGGCGCCCTTGGCGCGCAGGGCCTGCTCGAATTCGGCAGGGGACATTGGCAGTGCGTCGCTCATTCGGCTGGCTCCTGTATAGCTGAGTCTCGGCTCACCTCGCCCCCTGTGGGAGCGGGCGTGCCCGCGAACACCGGCGAAGCCGGTGCCATACACCGTGTTGGATTTTTCGCGGGCATGCCCGCTCCCACAGGGGGTTGTGTAACTCGCAGACCTTTTTACAACTCGATACTCATGCCATCAAAGGCCACTTCCACACCCCGGCGCAGCACTTCGGCACGCTCGGGTGAATCTTCGTCGAGAATCGGGTTGGTGTTGTTGATGTGGATAAGTACCTTGCGCTGGCGCGGGAAGCCATCCAGCACCTCCAGCATGCCGCCGGGGCCGTTCTGCGCCAGGTGGCCCATCTCGCGGCCGGTGCGGTTGCCCACGCCACGGCGCTGCATTTCATCATCTTCCCACAGGGTACCGTCGACCAACAGGCAGTCGGCGCCATGCATCATCGTCAGCAGCTTGTCGTCCACCTGGCCCAGGCCCGGGGCGTAGAACAGCTTGCCGCCGGTGCGGGTGTCCTCGACCAGCAGGCCAAGGTTGTCGCCCGGGTGCGGGTCGAAGCGGTGCGGCGAGTAGGGCGGCGCGGCGCTGCGCAGGGGGAACGGGGTGAAGCGCAGGTTGGGGCAGGCGTCGATGACGAAGCTGCCTTCCAGTTCGATGCGGTTCCACTGCAGGCCGCCGTTCCAGTGGCTGAGCATGTTGAACAGCGGGAAGCCGGTGGTCAGGTCCTGGTGAACCATGTCGGTGCACCACACCTGGTGCGGGCAACCTTCGCGCAGGCTGAGCAGGCCGGTGGTGTGGTCGATCTGGCTGTCCAGCAGGATGATGGCGTTGATGCCGGTGTCGCGCAGGGCGCGGGCCGGCTGCATCGGCGCAAAGGCCTGGAGCTGGGCGCGGATATCGGGCGAGGCATTGCACAGCACCCAGTGCACGCCGTCGTCGGACAGGGCGATGGACGACTGGGTGCGTGGCGTGGCCCGCAGGGTGCCGTCACGCAAGCCCTTGCAGTTGACGCAGTTGCAGTTCCACTGTGGGAACCCGCCGCCGGCGGCGGAACCGAGAACCTGGATGTACATGGCCACTCTCTCTGCAGAAACCGTAGCGAAAAAACGAAAACGCCCCGGCAGGCCGAGGCGTTGAACCGTAAGCCGGGCTTAGCGGTTGGCGAAGTACATGGTGACTTCGAAGCCGATGCGCAGATCAGTGTATGCAGGTTTGGTCCACATGGAATTACTCCTTCCGGATGAGGGGGTGGGTTTGTCAGCTACTACTTGGGTACCGCCATTGGCTGGAGGTTCCCATGGTTGGGATTGCGCTATCTTACAAGAAAAATTTGTACCGAAAGGTTAATTATTCGAAAACTCCGTTGCGGTTTTCGTAACAATCATGGGGTTGTACCCAGCCAGGAAGCATCTGGTGCGGCAGCGTTGGCAAGGCATAGCCAAGTGGAGCCTGTATCGAGCAAGTGGCTCAGCAGATGGTCCAGATCCGTCTGCCGCGTTTTCAGGATAGACCTGCCCAGCGCATCCAGCCTGCCGGGTTGTGTGGCCAGGAATGTCTGCCACGCCCATTCGGCGACTTCAGCGTTGCCCATCGCCGGTTCATCGAATTGCGCGGCCAGGGCCTGACGAGCGGCAGGGGCCAGGGTAACGCCCTGGCGCAGCAAGGTGAGCAGGTGGTCGAGGATCTGTACCTGGCTGGCATGAGGCGACTGGACCCCGAACAGCAGGCCGCCGACACCCTCTACCTGACGAAAGGTACTGAATACCGCATAGCCGAGTTGCAGTTCTACCCGTAGCCGTTGGTAAACCGGCCCTTGCAGCAACTGCGCGAGCAGGCGGCCAGCGGCTTCCATGGCCGCTGGCAGTGGGCAGAACAGCAGCAGGGCATGCTCACTGCCGGGTACTTCGGCATGTTGCCAACGGTGGTTGGCTAAGGTGGGCAGAGGGCCAGGCGCTGAGCCTTGCCCAGGGCAGCGCTGCAGCACGGTGCCCAATGCGTTCAGGGCGCCATCGTCGAAGCCGGCAGCCAGGCCGTGCCAGCGTGCTTGCTGCCACAGTTTGTCGAGATGCGTCTGTGCCAGGGTGCAGGCCGCAGCAGGTGCAGGCGTGGCGCCCAGCACGGCGTCGGGCAGCTGCTTGAGCAGGGCCCGGATGGGAATCAGTGCCGGAGGCTGCGTCGAACTGGGCAGCCAGCTGCCTGCCGGGGGCTTGCGCATCAGCGCCAAGGCTTGGTCCACAGTGCGCAGTACCGCTGCCGGCAGCCCGGCGCAGCGAAGTTGCCAGTATTCGCCAGCGGCACTGAACTGCAACTGCACCGATACGCGCTCGCAGCGCTCCTGCAGGGGGTGCAAGGCGCGTTCGAGCAGCGCATGCAGGCGCTGGCGCAACGGCGAAGGGACATGCCAGCGCAGGTACAGCGCCGCGTACTGACGAGCACCAGGCAGCTGGTCGCTGACTTTCAGTGCCGCTGGCAGCGGGTGCGGCCTGGCATCAGGCAAGTCGACCAGAAGCAGGGGGTCGACGGAGGGCAGTTGCCAATGCCCATGTGCGCGGCCCGGCAGGCCTTCCAGCAGGGCTCGGAGCGCCTGCAAGCCTTGTGTGTCCAAACCGCTGAACGGCTGGCCGGCGCTGTCCCGGCGGGCCAGCTCAAGCGCACTGGCACTGCGTTCGCGGCTTTGCTGCAGCAGCTCGAATTCGGCACTCAATTGCTCAGGGGCTGCCTGGCGGATGAAGCCGAACCAGCCCTGCAACAGGGCATCGGCTTCCTCTGGGCAGGCGTCCTCGCTCAGCTTCAGGTCAATGTGCCACAGCAACTGACCGGCGAAGGCATACAGCGCCTCGGCCTTGAAGCGTTGCAGCCAACCACGCTGGCGAAGCGCATGCAGCCAGGTGCCCGGGCGGCTATCGCCGAGGCAGGCGATGAGCAACTCAAGGGCCTGCTCGGCACCTGCCGGCAGGTTTTCGTGGCTGAACAGCAGGTGCGTGTCGGTCGCCGATAAAGGCGGTGGCAGAGCTTGTGGCACCCGTTCACCTGTTGCGAACAGCTTGGCATGCTGCCGGCCCAGTAATTCCAGTTCATCCAGCGATTGCGGGCCGCACAGGCTCAGGGTGACCTGGCCGCCTTGGTAGAAGCGCTGGTGAAAGCCACCGAGCGCTTGCTGGAAGGCAGGATCCTGCAAGGCCAGGGTGTGCCGGTTACCGGCATGAAAAGCGCCCAATGGATGGCCGGGCGCTGCCGATTGCAGCAAGGCGAACTGCTGCTGGGCCTGAGGGTTGCGCGACCAGGCAATGAACTCGGCATGGATTACTTCGCGTTCGCGGCGTTGGCGCTCGATGCCCAGGTCTGGTTCGGCCAACATCTGGCACAGGCGCTCCAGCCCCCCGGCCAGGGCGCTGGGCGGGACCTCGAAGAAGAAGTCGGTGGTGCGTTCGCGGGTGCTGGCATTGATCTGGCCGCCGAGGGCCTGCACATAGCGCATCAGGCCGTCGTCGAGAGGGAAGCGCGAGGTGCCGAGGAAGAACAGGTGCTCCAGGAAGTGGGCCAGGCCGGGCCATCTGGTCGGCGCGTCGTGGCTACCCGCGTGCACCCGCAGGGCCGCGGCCGAGCGCTTCAGGCGCGGGGCGTGGCGCAGGGTCAGTTGCAGGCCGTTGGCGAGGGTGAGGTGGCGGGTGGCGTCAGGCATGGAAACTCCGGGGCAGGTGTTCATGCTAACCCATTTGTGTTGGCAGGCTTGGCCCTATCGCCGGCAAGCCGGCTCCCACAGGTAATGCACATGCCTTGAAACCGGTGCGGTCGAGGTGGGAGCCGGCTTGCCGGCGAATGGGCCGCACAGCGGCCCCTGTCAGCCCTTACGCAGGTGCAGCTCCTGACGCAGATCGCTCAGGTAAGGAAACGCCGCCCGCCCCTGCACCACCCGCTCATGCTCCAGCTCCGCCAACAACTGGCATTCGTCTCGCCCGGCCATGGCCAGCAGGCTGCCATCCGGGCCGACGATGCTGCTCTGCCCGCAATACTGGATCTCGTCTTCCGAGCCGCAGTAGTTGGCATACACCAGGTAGCACTGATTCTCCTGCGCCCGCGCCCTCACGGTCACCTGGCAGATGAAGTCGTACGGCGACATGTTCGCCGTCGGCACCAGGATCAGCTCGGCACCGTCCAGCGCCAGGCGCCGGGCATTCTCCGGGAACTCGATGTCGTAGCAGATCAGCAGGCCGACCTTCCAGCCATCCAGCTCCACCACCGGGAAGTGAACGGCACCTGCGCTGAACATCGAGCGGTCCAGCTCGCCGAACAGGTGGGTCTTGCGATAGTTGCTCACGCTGCGGCCGTGACCATCGATCAACTGCACGCTGTTGTAGATCGCGCCATCATCGCCACGCTCCGGATACCCGTAGACGATGGCGATGCGGTGCGCCTGGGCGATTTCCACCACCTCCATGGCCGCCGGGCCATCGGCGGCCTCGGCCAGGCGCTCGACCTGGGCCAGGCCGATGTTGTAGCCGGTCAGGAACATCTCCGGGCACACCAGCAAACTGGCGCCGCGTTCGGCCGCCAGTTGCGCCTGGTGGCGCAACCGTTGCAGGTTGCCGGGCACGTCGAGTGGCTTGGGCGAGCCCTGGAACAGAGCGATACGCATGCTGCCTCCTTGTCTCAGTCCGGCAGGGCGATCGGGCCGATTTCGTCGAACACGTCGCCTGGACCGGGGTTGTCCGGGTGGGTGCGGCCACCGAAGTGGTTCATGATACCCCACACCGCATTCAGCGATGTCTGTACCGCGCCTTCCACCCAGGCCGGCGTCCACGACACGTCGTCACCAGCGATGAACATGCCGCGCTGTTCGGCAGGCATGTCCTGCTGCATGAAGTGCGCGTACATGCGCTGGTTGTAGCGGTAGTGCCCAGGCAGCGCGCCCTTGAAGGCGCCGAGGAAGTGCGGGTCGGCCTCCCAGGAAACGGTAATCGGGTCGCCGATGATGTGCCCGGCGATGTCGGTCTTCGGGTAGATCTTCTTCAGTGCGTCCAGGGCCAGTTGCACGCGTTTTTCCACTGGGTGCGGCAGCATCTTCAGCGCGTCGCTCATCCACGAGTACGACAGGCAGATCACCCCCGGCTTGTCGTCACCGTTGTCGAACAGGTAAGTGCCGCGGGTGAGGCGATCGGTGAGGGTCATGCTCATCAGGTCGCGGCCGGTTTCCGGGTCTTTGTCTTTCCAGAACGGCCGGTCGACCATGACGAAGGTCTTCGACGACTGCATGTAGCGGGTGCGGTCCAGGGCCATCCACATCTTTTGCGAGAACAGCGATTCCTCGCAGTCGATCTGGGTGGTCAGCAGCCAGGTCTGGCAGGTGGCGAGCACGGCACTGTAGTGACGGGTGTCGCCCCAGTTATCGGTGACCGCCAGGCGGCCATCGGCGGCGCGGGCGATGCGCTTGACTCCGGTACGCGGTGCGCCGCCATGCAGCCCGCTCAGGCTGGTGCCTTCCGGCCAATGCACGCAGCGCTCCGGTACATGGCGCCAGATGCCTTGCGGTACCTGCTCCACACCGCCGACTACCAGGTGCTGGTGGTCGTCGCAGTTGGTCATCACCACGCGGAAGATTTCCAGCATCGAGTTGGGGAAGTCCGAGTCCCAGCCGCCGGTGCCGAAGCCGACCTGGCCGAACACTTCGCGGTGCTGGAAGCTCAGCTGGGCGAACGAGCGCGAGGTGGCGACGAAGTCGTAGAACGTGCGGTCGTCCCACAGCGGTACCAGCTTGTTCCACAGCTCTTTCAGGCGCGGTACGTCACGGTCGCGGATGGCCTGCTGGATGTCGGCGAACTGGGCACCGCTTTCCAGTGCGTCGGCCCAGGCATCGGCGACTTCGTGGAACAGCTTGGGCAGGTCGGTGGGTTTTTCGGCGTAGTAGGTCTGGCCTTCCAGGTCGATCACCGTGCTGCCCGAGGCAGGGGTCAGCGGGTTGGGGAACGGTTTGGTCTCCAGGCCCAGCTTGTCCACGTAGTGGTAGAAGGCAGTGGACGACACCGGGAAGCGCATGCCACCCAGTTCGGCGATGATCCCGTCAGTGCCGTTGAAGGTTTGCGAGCGCAGCCGGCCACCCAGCTTGGATGCTTCGTACACCACCGGCTTGAGGCCCAGCTTCATCAGCTCGTAGGCCGCCACCAGGCCGGCGATACCGGCGCCCACGATTGCCACTTCCTCACCATGGTGCTCGGCCGGGATGCTGCCCAGGCCTGCGGGGTGTTCCAGCCAATCGTCGAAGGCGAAGGGGAAATCCGGGCCGAAGATGGTGACGGGTTTTTTACCATCGGCGGGGTGGCGGTTTTTCTTGTTCATGAAGTGACCTTGCCAGAGAGGCTGCGCAGCGGGCGGAGCCTGAGTATAGGAGATGCCTGGGGGCCATTTTAGGGAGTGGGGTGTTCGTTATTAAGGTGCAGATTGTTGTCTGAATGTAGCTTGTATCGTCGAAATGTATAAGCAAGATAGCTTTATGACGAGCAGGAGACCTACCAATCTCAAGCACAGCATCGGCCCCCTGTGGGAGCGGGCGAGCCCGCGAAGAAGCCCCCGCGGTGTATGGCACGGGCTGCGCCCGTGTTCGCGGGCACGCCCGCTCCCACAGGGTCTGCGGCGGGCTTACCAGGGTGTGATCAGATAGTTCCTACACCCATACCGGGAAATAAAGAATTACCCTACGCCCCCTATCGCCTCGGTCTGGCATCGCGGGAATCGCTTCATCGTTAACTTCACTGGGTCGCCGGAAATTCGGCGATCGGGCGTGAGAACCCGCGGACCATTCTGGAGGCGCACTGCTATGGCAGCTGTGCGCGGGCAGGCTTTGCCTGGCCGGGTACGCGCCTCCAAGTTCGCCGGTTCTCACCTCGTGCATGGCTGCCACCCAATTCCCGTGAGAAGGATGCGATTGGCCGCCGATCACCCTTGTGATTTGGAGGCTATACCATGACCAAACGCTTACCCGACCAACCCGAAAAACTGAAACCCACCGCAGAAAAAACCTTCTGCAACTGCGAATCCAGCCATCCGCCATTATTCGCCATACGCCCCGACATCGACGCCGCAGACGCCTTGGTCCACGCCTGCCTGCTGGCCCGTGGCCTCAATCAGATCGCCACCGACTACGCCCAGCATCACGCCCCCGAGCGCAGCCGTGACATTGTCTGGTCGATGCAGCATTCCGCCGAAAGCCTTTCGGCGATTCTGGAAGGCCTGCTCGACGGCCAGGAGGCCTGACCGCCAGCCAGGTTCAGAGCGGCTGCCCTCGGTCCACCTTGCTGCTGAGAATGATCGACGTGGTGGTCTTCTCCACCCCGTCGACACTGCCGATCTGGTCGAGCAACTGGTCCAGTTGCTCGGGCGAATCCGTACGCAGCCAGGCCACATAGTCGAACTCGCCGCTCACTGCGCACAGCTGCTGTACCTGGCCCATGGCACTCAGGCGCCGCACCACCTCCTTGCCCGAGCGCGGCTGCACCTTGATCCCCACATACGCCTGCAGCCCCCCACCCATCACCCGCTGGCCCAGGCGTACGCCATAGCCGGAGATGACCTTGTTCTTCTCCAACCGCTCCAGGCGCGAGTTGACGGTGGTGCGGGCGATACCCAACTGGCGGGCGAGGGTGGCGACGCTTTCGCGGGCGTTTATCTGCAGCAGGGCGATCAGCTGGCGATCGATTTCATCCAGCGTGATGGAGCGGGAGTCCGACATGGCGAGTCTCTACGGTTGGCCCGCTAGCCTAGCCAGCCAGTGCTGGCCAGAGCAAGGGCAGTCACAGCTGGCCACGCTGACGCGGTCCCTTGTGGGAGCGGCCTTGTGTCGCGAAAGGGCTGCGCAGCAGCCCCAGCAATATTTGCTCAGTGCCGAAATTCCGGGGCCGCTTTGTGGCCCTTTCGCGACACAAGGCCGCTCCTACAGCCGCCGCGCCGGCATGTAAGCATCGGGCGCAATGGCAGAACTGCTCGATTGGTGCGGCAGGTCGAGGTGCGGTCCAGGGTGGGATAGGGCTCACAAAATCTAACGATTTATCGCTGTCTAGATAGCCATGCCTGAGCAGAGAATGGCCCTCTCACGAACGTTGTGTTTCGGAGGACGAGGATGCCAGCCTACCACCTTGCATCAGCTCCCTCATTGCGCAATACTGCCGACAACAACTAACCCTCACGACCGGCGTGGCATGACCATCTGGTTGGAGGGGGAAAAAGCCGGCTTAAGCCGGTTTTTTCGTTTCTGGAGTGCAAAAAATGCAGAGAAAGCTTGATTCTGAGCCTCTGCGCACTCGTATCTATATCGACGGCTACAACTTCTACTACGGCTGCTTGCGCGGCACACCGTACAAGTGGCTCGACCTGCTACCTCTCTTTGAAAAGCACATCTTGCCTTCCATACTGGTCACGGACAGCCATGGCCAGATCAGGGCATGGCGGCTCCTGGAATCCCCCTCGATCAAATATTTCACGGCAAAGATCATCGAGTCGGTCGCCCGTGCTGGCGATTCAGTGTCGTCACAAGCTCGCTACCACACCGCTTTGCGCAAGCTGCATGACGGTCGAATAGAGCTCATCGAAGGTTATTACGCCGTCAATAAAATGAAGGTGAAGATCGTCGACCCTGAAAATCCGGACAAGGCTCCGCGTGAGTGCCAGGAAATCCAGGCCTGGAAGGTGGAGGAGAAACAGAGCGACGTGAATCTGGCCCTCCAGGCTTACCATGATTCGATCACGGGGCAGGTTGACCATGCCGTCATCGTTACCAACGATACTGACATCGCTCCTGCACTTCAGATGATTCGTGCTCACACAGATGTGCGGATTGGCGTGGTTGTGCCGACGTCGGGGCAAAACCGCTCGGCGAATACCGACCTGATCAAGTTTGCGCACTGGAAGCGAGAGCACATCAATTCAGGCGAGCTTGCGGCCTGTCAGCTACCGAGAGTGATTCCAGGGAGGAAACCAACCATCAAGCCGGAGTCCTGGTATGGGCAACCTGAACTGCTGCAGGAAATTCTGGATTTGGCCATTCCTGTACGCGGAAGCAGGGCGGCAGCGTTCAAGTGGATGGAGCAGCCCAATCAGTTCCTCAGTGGTGAGCGGCCGATAGAGCTGGTGGAAACTGCCGAAGGTGCGACACGGGTTCTTCAGTACATACAAAGCTGGATAGCCCAGCAAGATGAGTTGCCCTAGTCAGGAGAACATGGCGACTGCAGTCCCCGAAAAGACAAAGGCCTACGTTCTGCAACGTAGGCCTTTGATTATCTGGTGGGCCCACACGGACTCGAACCGTGGACCAAAGGATTATGAGTCCTCTGCTCTAACCGACTGAGCTATAGGCCCTCAGTAAGTGGCCGGATTATAACGAGGGTTTCGCACCTGTGCCATCTGAAAGATCCGATAGTGCTATGCGAAGAAACGTCGCCGCGAATTCGTCAGGTGGCAGGGGCAGGCTGACGATGTAGCCCTGGATCTGCTCACAGCCTTCTGCCGCCAGGAACCGTTGCTGGGCCTGGTTTTCCACGCCCTCGGCAATGATGGTCAGCTGCATGCTGCGGCCCAGGGCGATGATGGCGCGGGCGATGGCGGCGTCATGAGGGTCGTCGGGCAGCCCGCGGATGAACGACTTGTCGATCTTGAGAATGTCCAGTGGCAGGCGCTTGAGGTAGCTCAGCGATGAATAACCGGTGCCGAAATCGTCGATGGCCAGCTGCACGCCCAGTTTCTTCAGCTGGTACAACACGGCCAAGGCTTCCTCTGCCTGGCTCATGATGAAGTTTTCGGTGATTTCCAGCTGCAGGTCACCGGCTGTGAGCTGGTAGTGCTTCAGCAACTGTTCGATGCGCCTGGCAAGGTGGGGATGGCGTAGCTGGGCGCCGGCGAGGTTTATCGACAGCGGGCCGAAGGGGTCGTAGTGCATCTTCCAGGCCTGCATCTGCCGGCAGGCCTGCTCCAGTACCCAGTCACCGATCTGGAGTATGGTGCCGTTCTCTTCCGCCAGGTGAATGAAGTGCTCCGGCGGCACTTCACCAAAGGTCGGGTGGCTCCAGCGTATCAGTGCTTCGGCACCGACCAGGCTCTGTGTCTTGAGGCTGAGCTTGGGCTGGAAGCACAGGCTCAGTTCGTTGCGCTCGATGGCGCGGCGCAGTTCGTGCTCCAGGGCGATGCGTTCGCTGGCCTGGGCGGTGAGGTCGAGGGTGTAGGCTTCGACGCGGTTACGGCCCTTGGCCTTGGAGCGGTACATGGCGGCGTCGGCGTTGCGAATCAGTGTGGCAACGTCGGTACCGTCCTGTGGATAAAGGCTGATGCCGATGCTGGCGCTTGTGAAGAACTCATGCTCGCCAGCCTGGAATGGCGCGTTGAAGCAGGTCAGCAGCTTATTGGCGATGGCGCTGGCGTCACTGGGTTTGTGCAGGCCGGGCAGCAGGATGATGAACTCATCGCCACCCAGGCGGGCCACGGTGTCGACATCACGCACCTGCTCTTTCAGGCGTTGGGCGATGCCCTTGAGCAGCAGATCGCCGACCGGGTGGCCGAGGCTGTCGTTGATGTGCTTGAACCGGTCGAGGTCAAGGAACAGCACCGCGCCCTTGCGGTTGGAGACCTGCGCGCAGGTGAGCGCGGCCTGCAGGCGGTTCTCGAACAGGGCACGGTTGGGCAGGCCGGTCAGTGGATCATGGTGGGCCTGGTAGTCAAGCTTGGCCTGGGCGTGCTTGAGGCTGGAGATGTCGGCGAACACAGCGACGAAGTGGGTAATCTCGCGCTCGCTGTTGCGTACGGCGCTGATGGTCAGCCAGCCGGGGTACAGTTCGCCGTTCTTGCGCTTGTTATAGATCTCGCCTTGCCAATGGCCTTCATCGGTCAGCTGGTGCCACATGGCGGCATAGAACGCACTGTCGTGCTGGCCGGAGGCGAGCAGGCGTGGGGTCTGACCGAGGGCTTCGATCTCACTGTAACCGGTGATTTCGCTGAAGGCGCGGTTTACGGCACTAATGTGCTGGTCGATGTCGGTGATCAGCACGCCTTCGGCGGTGTTCTCGAACACGGTGGCGGCCAGCTGCAGCTTTTCCTGCATCAGATGGCGCTCAGTGATGTCGCGGGCGATGGTCAGTATGCAGTCGTCGCCAGCAATCGGCAGCGGCCGTGCAGAGAGTTCGCAGAGGCGAATCTGCCCGTCGCTGCGGCGCAGGTGGCACGTGAAGTCGCGTACGAAGCCGTCGCGTTTTAGCTGTTGGACCAGACGCTTGCGCTCGTTGAGGTCGACCCAGATGCCCAGGTCCAGCGAGGTCTGGTCGATGGTCGGGCTGAGGTCATAGCCGGTCAGGCGGCAGAAGCCTTCGTTCACTTCGAGCAGCAAACCGTCACTCTGGCGCGACAGCAGCAGGCCATCGGGCGAGGCATGGAAGGCCTTGGCGAATTTCTCTTCCGAGGTTTGTAGCTGCTCCTGGGTTTCCTTGAGCTGGCTGATATCGCGTACCGCCACCACCAGCGCGAGGTTGCCGTCGAGTTCAAAGGTTTCGGCCGAGGTCAGGCCGGTGAAGAGTTGGCCGTTGCTGCGGCGGAAGCTCATTTCCAGGTTGCGGATACCGCCTTGGTGCAGGCGTTCGAGCAGCCGCGGGCCGTCGCCTTCGACGCCCCACAGGTTGAGCTCGGTGGCGGTGCGGCCAATTACCTGGCTCGGGGTGAGGCCGATCTGCTCTTCGAAGGCCTCGTTCACCTCCAGCAGGCAGCCATCGCTGTGGCGGGCGATCAGCAGGATGTCGGGGCACTGCTGGAACACCGAGGCGAACTTCTGCTCGGACAGGCGCAGGGCGTCCTCGGTGCGCTTGGTCTCGCTGATGTCGATCATCAGGCCACGCATCACCGGCTGGTGGCCATGCTCGATCATGCTGACGATGTTGCGTACCCACAGTGGCTGGCCATCGGCCCTGATCACCCGGTAGTCGAGGCTGTGGTCGCGGCCGGCGGCAGTCTCGCTGTCGCAGTAGGCCTGGGCCCAAAGGGCATCCTCCGGGTGCAGGATGCTGCGCCAGAAGCCAGGTTTGAGCCAGTCGGCCAATGGGTAGCCGAGCAGGCCTTCTGCGTGGGGCGAGACGTAGCTGTAGGTGAAGTCGTTGGCGTCGGCCTCCCAGGCTATGGCGGACAGGCTCTCGACCAGGCTGCGATAGTGGTACTCGCTGCTGCGCAGTTCCTGCTCCAGGGCGATGCGCCGTGAAATTTCCGAACTGAGCCGGCGGTTGATGCGGATGACCGCTGCCAGCACGGCCATCAATACCAGCACCGTGGGCAGGCCATACACCAGCAGGTCCGACCAGAACATCCGTTGGTCGACCACATTGCCCACCCAGCGTTGCTGGATCTGGCTGACTTCGCTGCTGCTCATGTCGGCTATCACTTTGTCGAGAATGCCGACCAGTACTTTCTTGTCGCGCGGGGCGGCCATGGCCAATTGGTAGCGGTAGGGCGTTTCGCCGCTGACGTAGAGGCCGTCGAGCTTGAGCTGGCGCAGGCTCCAGATGCTTGAAGCGAGGTCACCGACCACGGCGTCCACTTCGTCGGTGGCCAGGGCCTGCAGGGTAGAGCTGACGTTAGGCAGGGCCACCAGGTTGAGGTCTGGGTGTTGGGTGCGCAGCAGTTCGTGCGGGGCGTAGTTTTCGACCACGGCAATCTTCAGGCCGTAAAGGTCGTCCAGGTTGCGCGGCTGTGCACCGCCTTTGTGGGCGAGGATAACGATGGGAAAGTCGAGGTACGGCCGGGTGAAGGCCAGGTAGCCTTGGCGCTCGGGGGTGGACATGATGCCGGGCAGCAGGTCGATGCGGCTTTCGCGTGCTTGCGCCAGTACCTCGGTCCAGCTGCTGGGTTCGACCGGTTTGAGCGTCACGCCCAGGCGGTGCTGGATCGTGGCGATGTAATCGGCGGCCAATCCCTGGTACCGGCCCTCCTGGTCGCGAAACTCGAACGGTGGCCAAGAGGCGTCTACACCCAGGCTTAGCTGCGGGTGGGCAGCCAACCAGGCTTTCTCCTCGTCTGTCAGGGTCAGGGCGCCGGCCGTTGTGTTCCACAAGATTAGGAGCAGCAACAGGATGGCCGGCATCAGCGGCATAGCGGCCTCACATTCAAGTGGTATGAAGTCGAGTGTAGACGGGCATTGCTGCAGGTGTGCGGTGGAAGGGCGGGCTTTGTGTTGTGGCGGTCGGCAGAGGCAGGTGAAGAGGAAATGGGGCCGCTGCGCAGCCCATCGCCGGCAAGCCAGCTCCCACAGGGATCGCGCAAGGCTGAAAGGTGGCGCAGTACCTGTGGGAGCCGGCTTGCCGGCGATGAGGCCAGAACAGGCAGTGGAAGGGCCGGAAAAGAAAAACCCCGGCCTGGGCCGGGGTTTTGTCATCACTCGTCGAGGAAGGAGCGCAGATGCTCGCTGCGAGTCGGGTGGCGCAGTTTGCGCAACGCCTTCGCTTCGATCTGACGGATCCGCTCGCGGGTCACGTCGAACTGCTTGCCCACCTCTTCGAGGGTGTGGTCGGTGTTCATGTCGATCCCGAAGCGCATACGCAGCACCTTGGCTTCGCGTGCGGTCAGGCCCGAGAGCACGTCACGAGTGGCTTCCTTGAGGCTTTCGACCGTGGCCACGTCAATCGGGGACTGCATGGTCGAGTCCTCGATGAAGTCGCCCAGGTGCGAATCTTCGTCGTCACCGATCGGGGTTTCCATGGAGATCGGCTCTTTGGCGATCTTCAGTACCTTGCGGATCTTGTCCTCAGGCATTTCCATGCGCTCGCCCAGCTCTTCCGGGGTCGGTTCGCGACCCATTTCCTGCAGCATCTGGCGGGAAATACGGTTGAGTTTGTTGATCGTCTCGATCATGTGCACCGGAATACGGATGGTGCGCGCCTGGTCGGCGATCGAACGGGTGATCGCCTGGCGGATCCACCAGGTGGCATAGGTCGAGAACTTGTAGCCGCGACGGTATTCGAACTTGTCCACCGCTTTCATCAAGCCGATGTTGCCTTCCTGGATCAGGTCGAGGAATTGCAAGCCACGGTTGGTGTACTTCTTGGCGATGGAGATCACCAGACGCAGGTTCGCCTCGACCATTTCTTTCTTGGCGCGGCGGGCCTTGGCTTCACCGATCGACATGCGACGGTTGATTTCCTTGATCTCGGCAACGGTCAGGCCGGTTTCGGTCTCAAGGTCGATCAGCTTCTGCTGGCAAGCGACGATGGCAGCGTCCTTTTCACCCAGGGCGGCAGCCCATTTGGTGTTGCGCTTGGCCAGGTCACCGCTCCAGGTCTGGTCGGTTTCGTTGCTCGGGAACATGCGCAGGAAGTCGGCACGCGGCATGCGGGCGTCACGCACGCACAGCTGCATGATGGCGCGTTCCTGCTGGCGCAGGCGGTTCAGGGCGTCACGAACACGCTCTACCAGTACCTCGAACTGCTTCGGTACCAGCTTGATCGGCATGAACAAATCCGCCAGGGCCTGCAGGGCGTCGATGCTTTCCTGGTGGGTGCGACCATTCTTCTTCAGAACCTTGTTGGTGGCCTGAAGCTGGTCGTTGACCGCGCCGAAACGCTGACGGGCGACTTCCGGGTCCGGGCCGCTCTCGGCCTCTTCCTCGTCGTCACCGCTTTCGGATTCGTCCTCGTCGTCGTCGGACTCTTCCTTCGCAGCGGCGGCCTTGGTGCCCGGGATCGGCACTTCTTCGGTCGGCGCGGCGATATTGTCGTCAGGATCGATGTAACCGCTGAGAACGTCCGACAGACGGCCGCCTTCGCTGGTGACACGGTCATATTCGCTGAGAATGTAGTCGACAGTGCCCGGGAAGTGAGCGATGGCGCCCATGACTTCACGGATGCCTTCCTCGATACGCTTGGCGATTTCGATCTCGCCTTCGCGGGTCAGCAGCTCGACGGTGCCCATTTCGCGCATGTACATGCGCACCGGGTCGGTCGTGCGGCCGATATCGGTTTCAACTGCCGCCAACGCAGCAGCGGCTTCTTCGGCCGCGGCTTCGTCGGTGTCGGCTTCCGCCAACAGAAGGGCATCCGCATCCGGAGCACTCTCGAATACGTTGATCCCCATGTCGTTGATCATGCGGATGATGTCTTCCACCTGTTCCGGATCTGAAATATCCTCAGGCAGGTGGTCGTTGACCTCCGCGTAAGTCAGGTAGCCCTGCTCACGACCGCGGGTGATCAACTCTTTGATACGAGACTGCTGTTGCGCTTTTCCGGACATAACACCCTATCCACTGAAGGTCTTGGCGGGCAAAAAACAAGCCGAGGATTATACCCGAGCATGGGCCTCACGCGCCAGATGAGGTCGGCGTTTGTGCGGGAACATTCCGGCTCAGCAGGGCGAGGAGCTGGGTTTTTTCCTCGCTGGTCAATTCGCTTTGACGTGATTTCCTGAGCAGTTGTTCCAGGCTGCGCTCGCGTTGGCGGGCGGACAAGCTAGTTATAGTGTCGAAAAACTGTTGTTCAAGGTTGTCGGCCACGATCAGCCATTCCTTTTCCGCCAGGGCCCGCAGCAGGCGCCCTTGTTCGGTGCCGTGCCAACGTGCGATCAACTGCATTGAGCTTAGCCCAGGATTTTTCTGCGCGGCTTCGATCAGTGCCACCAGCAGCTGGCTGTACAAGTGTTCTTCATCGGCGAAGTGGCTGGCATCTTCCACCTTGCCGGCCAGCAGAGGGTGGTGCAGCAAGGTGCGCAGGGCGGCCAGGGTGGGTGGCTCGACCGGGGCCGGTACGCGTGGTGGTGCTTCGTCCCGCTGCTGCCATGGCTTGCCACCCTTGCGGTTCTTGTCCCAGGGTTTGTCGCCCCATTGCTTCTTGCCAGCGCCCTTGTTCGGCTTCCACTCCTGTTCCTGATGAACGGGGGCGAAGTCGTGCTGCGGCATGTCGCCGTAATCGGGGGTATAGCTGGCCATGGCGTCATAGTCGTAGCCAGGGTCGTAGTCCGGCACGCTGCTGGTGGCCGGGGCGTGTTGCGCCAGTTGCTCGACCTGCTGCGGGTCGAGGCCGGTGATTTCCTTAAGCCGGTTGCGCATCAGCTGGCGCAGGTTGGCGCCGGGGATCTTTTCGATCAGCGGTGCGGCAAGGGTCGCCATGTGCGCCTTGCCTTCGAGCGAGCGCGGGTCGGCTTCAACGCTTAGCTGCTCGAAGAAGTAATCGGCCAGCGGCTGGGCGTGCTGGTTGATGCGGGCCATGAAGGCGTCGGTGCCTTCGGCGCGCACCAGGCTGTCCGGGTCTTCGCCTTCGGGCAGGAACAGGAAGCGCGCGCGGCGGCCGTCCTGCAGGTTCGACAGGGTCGACTCCAGGGCGCGCCAGGCGGCCTTGCGCCCGGCCTGGTCACCGTCGAAGCAGAACAGCACGCTGGGTACCACGCGGAACAGGCGCTTGAGGTGCTCTTCGCTGGTGGCGGTGCCGAGGGTGGCCACGGCGTTGCGCAGGCCCTGCTGGGCCAGGGCAATGACGTCCATGTAGCCCTCGACGACGATGATTTCGTCGAGGTTGCGGTTGTGCTTGCGTGCCTCGTACAGGCCGTAGAGTTCCTGGCCCTTGTGGAACACCGGGGTTTCCGGGGAGTTCAGATACTTGGGCTTGTCGTCGCCGAGCACTCGGCCACCAAAGGCGATGATGCGTCCGCGGCTGTCGCGGATCGGGAACATCACCCGGTCGCGGAAACGGTCGTAGCGCTTGCCGCTTTCGGCGTTCTCGATCAACAGGCCGGCATCGATCATCACCTTCTGCTGCAAGGTGTCGGCACCCAGGTGCTTGAGCAGGTTATCCCAGCCTGGCGGGGCGAAGCCCAGGCCGAAGTCACGGGCGATTTCCCCGGACAGACCGCGGCCCTTGAGGTAATCCACCGCTGCCTTGCGGGTCGGGTGGCTGCGCAGGGCCTGGCGGTAGAACTCCGAGGCGGCGTCCAGCAGCGGGTACAGCGGCGAATCGGTTGGCTGGCGCGGCTTGTGGTCGCGGCGACCTTGCTCGCGGGGTACTTCCATGCCGGCGGCGCGGGCCAGCTCCTCGACCGCCTGGGGGAAGTCCAGGTTGTCGTGGTCCATGACGAAGCCCAGGGCGTTGCCGCCGGCGCCGCAGCCGAAGCAGTAGTAGAACTGCTTGTCGGGGCTGACCGTGAAGGAAGGGGTTTTTTCCTTGTGGAACGGGCAGCAGGCGGAATAGTTCTTGCCGGTTTTTTTCAGCTGGACGCGCGAACTCACCACGTCGACGATGTCGAGGCGGTTGATAAGGTCGTCAATGAAACTCTGGGGAATCAGCCCGGCCATGGCAGTCTCGTCATCTGGCAGCTGGCAAGTCTAATCGCTCACGCGCCGAATGGGGCGAGTGCCGCTTGGGAAAGTGCGAGGGAATGTGTGCTCGTCGCCAGCCCCTGAGGGCTCGTCAGTCGGACGTGCACGTCTGGTCATACAACAAGGAGGACCAGCTCTGACGTTTCAGGCAGGTTGCCCATGTGCAGTTCGCATGAAGCTTGTGCAGGGCCTTGAGCTAGCTGCTCAAGTTTGAAGCGATCACTGCCATCGCCCGGCGGTTAGCCGGGCAGGGCAGAAGCTTTGCGTAGAACGTCTGTATTAGTACAGACGAACGGCGCGGCGCTGTTCGCGCTGAACTTTCTTGGCGTGACGCTTAACAGCAGCAGCTGCTTTGCGCTTACGCTCGGCGGTCGGCTTCTCGTAAAACTCGCGGCTACGAACTTCAGCCAGTACACCGGCTTTTTCGCAGGAGCGCTTGAAACGACGCAGAGCTACGTCGAAGGGTTCGTTCTCTTTAACTTTGACGGCTGGCATCCAGGGCTACCTTAATTCATTACCGGGGTAGACGTGCTCCTGGCAAAACAAAGGTGTGCTGGAGAACGTCGGTTTTCAAGGGTTGCGGATGTTAACCCTTAGCAAGCCGGAATGCAAAGCCTCTGATCGAAAACCGCTGGTCGGCATCCGACACGGGGACTATCATGCGCGGCTTCGAATTCAGCCCCCACAAGGGACGAACCCATGCTAGTACTGGGATTGGAAACATCCTGCGACGAAACTGGCGTCGCATTATACGACAGCGAACGCGGTTTGTTGGCCGACGCGCTGTTCAGCCAGATCGACCTGCACCGCGTGTTCGGCGGTGTGGTGCCTGAGCTTGCCTCGCGCGACCACGTCAAGCGCATGCTGCCACTCATCCGCCAGGTGCTGGATGAGGCCGGCTGCGTCGCCACCGAAATCGACGCCATCGCCTACACCGCGGGCCCTGGCCTGGTCGGTGCCCTGCTGGTGGGGGCCTCCTGTGCCCAGGCGCTGGCCTTTGCCTGGGACATCCCGGCGATTGGCGTACACCACATGGAAGGCCACCTGCTGGCACCCATGCTGGAAGAAAACCCGCCGGAGTTTCCGTTCGTCGCTTTGTTGGTTTCTGGTGGCCACACGCAGTTGGTGCGGGTCGATGGCATCGGCCAGTACGAGCTGCTAGGCGAGAGCCTGGACGACGCCGCCGGCGAAGCGTTCGACAAGACCGCCAAGCTGATCGGCCTGAACTACCCCGGTGGCCCGGAAATCGCCCGCCTGGCCGAGCGCGGCGTGCCTGGCCGCTTCGTGTTCCCGCGGCCGATGACCGACCGCCCGGGCCTGGAGTTCAGCTTCAGCGGCCTGAAAACCTTTGCCCTGAACACCTGGCAGCAGTGCCGCGATGCCGGCGACGACAGTGAGCAAACCCGTTGCGACCTGTCCCTGGCATTCCAGCAGGCGGTGGTGGAGACTTTGACCATCAAGTGCAAGCGGGCGTTGAAACAGACTGGCCTCAAGCGCCTGGTCATTGCCGGTGGCGTCAGCGCCAACAAGGCACTGCGTGCGTCCCTCGAGGACATGCTCGGCAGCATCAAGGGCAACGTGTACTACGCGCGCCCGCAGTTCTGTACCGACAACGGTGCGATGATCGCCTATGCCGGCTGCCAGCGGTTGTTGGCCGGGCAACAGCAAGACCTGGCAATCAGTGTGCAGGCACGCTGGCCGATGGAGCAGTTGCCGCCGCTTTAAGCTTCAGAAGTGCCGTTCGCGGCCTGCGAACAGGTCGCGCAGGTTGCTGCGATGGCGCCATACGATCATTGCCGTCAACACAGTGATCGGCAGCAGGGCCTCTGGCTCGCGCCAGGCCAGCAACGGCAAGGTCAGTGGTGTGGCGATCAGTGCCGCCAGCGAACTGGTGCGGGTGAGGTAGAAAGTCAGCAGCCATGCGCCGATGGCCAGCAGCGCGGCTGGGAAATACAGGGCCATGAGCATGCCGGCGGCGGTTGCCACGCCCTTGCCGCCCTGGAAGCGGAAGTACAGCGGGAACAGGTGGCCCAGCACTGCGCAAACGCCAATCCAGGCCTGCGCTTGCAGGTCCAGGCCGGCGCCGCGGGCAAGCAATACCGGCAACAGGCCCTTGCACAGGTCGCCAAGCAGGGTCAGGATCGCCAGTTTGCGGCCTGCCAGGCGTAGCATGTTGGTAGCGCCGGCATTGCCTGAACCGCTGGAACGCGGGTCCGGGCTGCCCGTAAGGCGGCTGAGGACGATGGCGAAGGACAGCGAGCCAAGCAGGTAGGCGAGCAACGCCAGTAACCAAAACATGCTAACTATTCCGGGCGAGGACGCCCTGATTCTAACGGCGCCAGTCGCCCTTGTCGTGCTGTGGAGAGAAGTGCTTGGACAGAGTGTTCATCGAAGGCCTGGAAGTCGATACCGTCATCGGTGCCTATGACTGGGAGCGGGATATTCGCCAGTGCTTGCGCCTGGACCTGAGCTTTGCCTGGGATAACCGCCCGGCTGCGGCGGGTGACGACCTGAACCTGGCGCTGGATTATGCCAGTGTGTCGGCCCGTATCCAGGCGTTTGCCGAACAGGCGCGTTTCGAGTTGGTTGAAACTTTCGCCGAGCGCCTGGTGGCGACGTTGATGGAGGAGTTCCACATCCCGTGGGTGCGGTTGAAGCTGACCAAGCCGGGTGCGGTACCGGCGGCCCGTGGCGGTGTTGGCGTGGAGATCGAGCGCGGATGTCTCTGAGCACGGTTTACCTGGGCCTTGGCAGCAACATTGATCGCGAGGTGCATTTGTGCGCCGGGCTCGATGCGTTGGCAGGCATCCTGACCGACATGCGCTGCTCGCCGGCGTTCGAAAGCCAGGCGGTGGGGATCAAGAGCGGTCCGTTCATCAACTTCGTGGTGACTGGGCAGACTGCGTTGCCGTTGATCGAACTGGACCGCCGGTTGAAGTTCATCGAGGCCGACAATGGCCGCTATGCCCCGGACCGCAAGGGGCTGCCGCTGGATATCGACGTGCTGATGTATGACGACTTGCACGGCACGTTCGATGGGCTGGTGTTGCCTCGGGCCGAGATCCTGAAGAACGCCTTTGTGCTGTGGCCACTGTCGCTGCTGGCGCCGGAGCTTGTGCATCCGGGGGTAGGCAAGACAATGGCGCAGTTGTGGCAGGAGGCGCGGATTGATCAGGTGCTGGCGCCGGTTGCCTTTGAGTGGCGTGGGTTGCAGCTGACTCCCGCGTAAGCCTGTTCCGGCCCTTTCGCGGCTAAAGCCGCTCCCACGGGGATCGTACACTTGGCATCATGCGATCCCTGTGGGAGCGGGCGAGCCTTAATGCCGGTCAGTTAAGCAAATTGGGGCCGCTTTGCGGCCCTTCGCGGGCTTGCCCGCTCCCACAGGTTAGGTGCGACGCTCGGAAAATGCGCAGTTCCTGTGGGAGCGGGCGAGCCCGCGAAAGGGCCGGTATGTTCAACCGAGCTTGTAAGCCTCGAGGACTTTCAGCCGCTCACCTTTGAGCGCTTCACCCAAGGCCTGGCCAGTCAGCCCTGCCTGCACCAACGGCTTGACATCCACTGCCCGCGCCGCCGCCGCTGCCCCTCGCAGGTAGTCGGCCTGTGGATAACCCGCTTTGCCCTCGCCCAGCGCTGTCATCTCGCAAGCGATCAGGAAGTCTTCGAACCGCTGTGGCCGCCGGTACACATCGAACTTCTGCAACAGTTCCAGCAGTGTCGTGGCAGGCAGCTCCTGCGCCTGGTTGCCCAGCTTCAGGCACTCACCCGTCAGCAGCGCCAGCTCCTGGCACTCCCGCGGCGCCTTCAGGCGCTGGTTGATGGCTTTGATCGCGGCTGATGCCAGCGACTGCAGCAGGCAGGCCCAGCGTACATGCAGGGGCTTTTCATGCATTGCCGCCTGTTCCAGCGCCGCCAGGGCCTGGGGGGCGTCACCAAGCTCTGGCAGCAGCTCCTGCAGGGCCCCACAAGCATGCAGCACCTGGAAGAACACCTGCGGCTGCGCCTCCATCAGCGCCCGCTCGATTTCCTTCCAGCTGCGCTCGGCGGTCAGCGCCTGCAATTCGCCAGAGGCACTGATCTGACGCATCAGCTCAAGCGTCTCATCGGCAACCCGGAATCCCAGCGGTGCATAACGGGCAGCAAAGCGCGCGACACGCAGTACGCGCAACGGATCTTCGGCGAATGCCGGGGAAACATGGCGTAAAATGCGTTGATCGATATCGTCCTGGCCATGATAGGGATCGTATACCGTACCCGTCTCGTCCTCGGCCATTGCGTTGATGGTCAGGTCACGACGGATCAGGTCTTCTTCCAGGGTCACATCGGGGCTGGCGTGGAAAGTGAAGCCGCCGTAGCCACGCCCGCTCTTGCGCTCGGTGCGCGCCAGGGCGTATTCCTCGCCGGTTTTCGGGTGCAGGAACACCGGGAAATCAGCGCCGACCGGTCGAAAGCCCTTGGCGTGCATTTCCTCGACCGTGGCGCCGACCACCAGCCAGTCGATATCGCTGACAGGGCGGCCGAGCAGGCGGTCGCGCACGGCGCCGCCGACTTTGTAGATGTGCATGTGCAGCTCTCCATAACTGCCGACAGGATAACCCGTCGGCAGCCTTGAAGTTGCACTAGAGGTGGTGAATGACAGCCAGATCCATGCGGCCATAGTCGGCGCTTTCGCCGTGCTCGCCGCGTGGTGGCATGTGGTGGGTTTTCATCACCTGCTCGCCCTGGACGGTCTCCAGGTGGATGTCGAAGCCCCACAGGCGGTGCAGGTGCTTGAGCACTTCATCGGTAGAATCGCCCAGCGGTTTGCGGTTGTGTTGCTGGTGACGCAAGGTCAGCGAGCGGTCGCCGCGGCGGTCAACGCTCCAGATCTGCACGTTCGGTTCGCGGTTGCCCAGGTTGTACTGCGCCGCCAATAGTTCGCGAATGGTCCGGTAGCCGGCCTCGTCGTGGATGGCAGGTACATACAGGTCGTCGCGCTGGTCGTCATCGAGGATGCTGAACAGCTTCAGATCGCGAATGACCTTCGGCGACAGGTACTGCAGGATGAAGCTCTCGTCCTTGAAGCTGCTCATGGCGAACTTGATGGTAGAAAGCCAGTCGCTGCCGGCAATGTCGGGGAACCAGCGCCGATCTTCTTCGGTCGGGTTTTCGCACATGCGGCGGATGTCGGTATACATCGCAAAGCCCAGTGCGTAGGGGTTGATGCCGTTGTAGTAGGGGCTGTCGAAGCCGGGCTGGAATACCACGCTGGTGTGCGACTGCAGGAACTCCATCATGAAGCCTTCGGTGATCAGCCCCTCGTCGTACAGGTCGTTCATCAGCGTGTAGTGCCAGAATGTCGCCCAGCCTTCGTTCATCACCTGGGTCTGGCGCTGCGGGTAGAAATACTGGGCGATCTTGCGCACGATGCGCACCACTTCACGTTGCCAGGGCTCCAGCAGCGGGGCGTTCTTCTCGATGAAATACAGGATGTTTTCCTGCGGTTCGGCGGGGAAGCGCGCATCATCTCGCTCGTTACCCTTGTCGGCGCTCTTCGGAATGGTCCGCCAAAGGTCATTGATCTGCCGCTGCAGGTGCTCCTCGCGTTCCTTCTGCCGCCGCCGCTCCTCTTCGGCGGAAATCGGATAAGGCCGCTTGTAACGGTCGACGCCGTAGTTCATCAGGGCGTGGCAGGAGTCGATCAGGTCTTCCACGGCATCGATGCCATGGCGCTCTTCACACTGGGCGATGTACTGCTTGGCGAACACCAGGTAGTCGATGATCGAGCTGGCGTCGGTCCAGGTGCGGAACAGGTAGTTGCCCTTGAAGAAACTGTTATGGCCGTAGCAGGCATGGGCAATCACCAGTGCCTGCATGCACATGGTGTTTTCTTCCATCAGGTAGGCGATGCACGGGTCGGAGTTGATCACGATCTCGTAGGCCAGGCCCATCTGGCCACGGCTGTAGGACTTCTCCGTGCTGAGGAACTGTTTGCCGTAGGACCAGTGGTGATAACCCAGCGGCATGCCGACCGAGGCGTAGGCGTCCATCATCTGTTCGGCGGTAATGACCTCGATCTGGTTGGGGTAGGTGTCCAGGGCGTAACGCTCGGCCAGGCGGCTGATTTCCCGGTCGTAGGTCTGGATCAGTTCGAACGTCCACTCGGACCCGGTGGAAATAGGTTGGCGTCTCTGTGCTCTGGCGGTCATGTGGCTAACCTGCGCTGGAAGAGTTCACGGAAGACCGGGTAGATATCGCCGGCCGATACCAACTGCTGCTGGGCGAACGTGTCGGGGAAGGCTTCGCCGATGCGCTCGTATTCGTACCACAGCGCCTGGTGTTCACGCGGGGTGATTTCAACGTAAGTGTAGTACTGCACATGCGGCATGATCTGCTTGGCCAGGATGTCACGGCAGATCGGCGAGTCGTCGTTCCAGTTGTCGCCGTCGGAGGCCTGGGCGGCGTAGATGTTCCAGTCGCTGGCCGGGTAGCGTTCGGCCATGACCTCCTGCATCAGCTTCAGCGCGCTGGAAACGATGGTGCCGCCGGTTTCCCGCGAATAGAAGAATTCTTCCTCGTCGACTTCACGTGCGCTGGTGTGGTGGCGGATGAACACCACTTCGATGCGGTCGTAGTTACGCTTGAGGAACAGGTACAGCAGGATGAAGAAGCGCTTGGCGATGTCCTTGGTGGCCTGGGTCATCGAGCCGGACACGTCCATCAGGCAGAACATCACAGCCTTGGAGCTGGGGTTGGGCTGCTTGACCAGCAGGTTGTACTTGAGGTCGAAGGTGTCGAGGAAGGGCAGGCGGTTGATGCGTGCCTTCAGGCGTTCGATCTCGTGTTCGACTTCCTGGATATCGGTGAAGTTGTCTGGCTCCTCGACCTTCAGGCGGGCGAGTTCCTTCTGTGCTTCGCGCAGCAGTGCGCGGCTGCTGCCGGTCAGGGCGATGCGCCGGGCATGGGCCGAACGCAGGGTGCGCACGATGTTGATGCGTGACGGGTTGCCTTCGTTGGCGATACCGGCGCGCACGGTCTTGAAAGTGTCGGCCCCGGTCAGGTGACGTTTGACCAGGTTGGGTAGCTCGAGGTCCTCGAACATGAACTCGAGGAATTCTTCCTGGGTGATCTGGAATACGAAGTCGTCCATGCCTTCGCCGGAGTTGCCGGCCTTGCCGCGGCCGCTGCCACCGCCGCCGCCTTGTGGCCTTGGGATGTGTTCACCGGCAGTGAATTCCTTGTTGCCTGGATGCACGATGGTCTGCTTGCCCCCGCGACCATGGTGCAGCACCGGTTCGTCGATGTCGCGCCCCGGAATGCTGATCTGCTCGCCATGTTCCATGTCCATGATGGAACGGCGGCTCACCGCCTCTTCGACGGCTTTCTTGATGTGTTCGCGGTACCGCCGCAGGAAGCGCTGGCGGTTCACCGTGCTCTTGTTCTTGCCGTTCAGGCGTCGATCTATAACGTAGCTCATGGTCCCTCCGGTAGCTGGGAACAGCTGCACGCTTCAAGCTACGAGCTGCTGCATATAAAGGCAGCAAAGCAGCTGCCGCCGCCCAGGGCTGGCATAGCAGCCCTGGGCGCGCGGTGGGTAGCTTGTCGCTTTATTGCGATTTCCTGACCCGCAGGTACCATTCCGACAGCAGACGAACCTGTTTGTCGGTGTAGCCACGCTCCACCATACGCGTGACGAAGTCGTTGTGTTTCTGTTGGTCCTCCTTGCTTGCCTTGGCGTTGAAGCTGATGACCGGCAGCAGGTCTTCGGTGTTGGAGAACATTTTCTTCTCGATCACCACCCGCAGCTTTTCGTAGCTCAGCCAGCTCGGGTTCTTGCCGTTGTTGTTGGCACGGGCACGCAGCACGAAGTTGACGATTTCGTTGCGGAAATCTTTCGGGTTGCTGATGCCGGCCGGCTTCTCGATCTTCTCCAGTTCTTCGTTGAGGGCGATACGGTTGAGGATTTCGCCGGTTTCCGGGTCGCGGTATTCCTGGTCCTGGATCCAGAAGTCTGCGTACAGCACGTAGCGGTCGAAGATGTTCTGGCCGTATTCGCTGTAGGACTCCAGGTAGGCGGTCTGGATCTCCTTGCCGATGAACTCGATGTAGCGCGGGGCCAGGTATTCCTTCAGGTAGCGCAGGTAGCGTTCGCGCACCTCGGCCGGGAACTGTTCCTGCTCGATCTGCTGCTCCAGCACATACAGCAGGTGCACCGGGTTGGCGGCCACTTCATGTGGGTCGAAGTTGAACACCTTGGACAGGATCTTGAATGCGAAGCGGGTCGATAGGCCGTTCATGCCTTCGTCGACGCCGGCCGCATCGCGGTACTCCTGGATCGACTTGGCCTTCGGATCGGTGTCCTTGAGGTTCTCCCCGTCGTACACCCGCATCTTCGAGTAGATGTTGGAGTTTTCCGGCTCTTTCAGGCGCGACAGCACGGTGAACTGGGCAAGCATCTTCAGCGTGTCTGGCGCGCAGTGCGCCTTGGCCAGCGAGCTGTTGATCAGCAGCTTGTCGTAGATCTTGATTTCGTCGCTGACGCGCAGGCAGTACGGCACCTTGACGATGTAGATCCGGTCGATGAACGCCTCGTTGTTCTTGTTGTTACGGAAGGTGTGCCACTCCGATTCGTTGGAGTGGGCCAGCAGAATCCCGGAGTAGGGGATGGCGCCGAGGCCTTCGGTACTGTTGTAGTTGCCTTCCTGGGTGGCGGTAAGCAACGGGTGCAGGACCTTGATCGGGGCCTTGAACATCTCGACGAATTCCATCAGGCCCTGGTTGGCCCGGCACAGCGCGCCCGAATAGGCATATGCGTCGGCGTCGTTCTGCGGGAATTCCTCGAGCTTGCGGATATCGACCTTGCCGACCAGGGCCGAAATGTCCTGGTTGTTCTCGTCGCCAGGTTCGGTCTTGGCGATGGCGATCTGGTTGAGGATCGACGGGTACAGCTTCACCACCTTGAACTTGCTGATGTCGCCGCCGAACTCCTGCAGGCGCTTGGTGGCCCAGGGCGACATGATGGTGTTCAGGTAGCGCCGCGGGATGCCAAACTCTTCCTCGAGAATGGCCCCGTCTTCGGTGGCATTGAACAGGCCCAATGGCGACTCGAATACCGGCGAGCCCTTGATGGCGTAGAACGGTACCTTTTCCATCAGCTGCTTGAGTTTTTCGGCCAGCGACGACTTACCGCCGCCCACCGGGCCCAGCAGATAGAGGATCTGTTTCTTTTCCTCCAGGCCTTGGGCGGCGTGGCGGAAGTAGGACACGATCTGGTCGATGCACTCTTCCATGCCATGGAAGTCGGCAAAGGCCGGATAGCGGCGGATAACCTTGTTGGAGAAGATTCGCGACAGTCTGGAGTTGGTTGAGGTGTCGATCAGCTCCGGCTCACCGATGGCCAGCAACAGCCGTTCGGCCGCCGATGCGTAGGCACTGCGATCCTCTTTGCACAGCTCGAGGTACTCCTGCAGCGAGAGTTCTTCCTGGCGCGTAGACTCGAAACGTTGTTGGAAGTGGCTAAAAATACTCATGACGTCACCTCGCTCGATACGTGGAGACGACGCCGGATCAGTCAGCTGATGCTGGCATGCAACCGGGGCTGCCGATTGCTGTATACCCCCCAGAACACCCTTTAACGCTACCGATGACCCGCACGCCGGTGTACCGGCTCTCCCCTTTTTCTGGATGGCCTGCGCTTAAGAATAGTTGGTTATCCGCAAGGTCAAGGGCGAGGGGCGGAGAAGTTGCGAACGACCGTTCGTCAGATAAGCCGCAAGCCCGCATGGGGCGCGGGCTGCAGTAAAAATGAAAAAATTATTCAGCAGTGCCCTCGGCGGTTTCGGCCGGGTAGGTGGCGCGCCACAGCTCAAAGCCGCCGTCGACGCTGTATACGTCCGAGAAACCCTGGTTCACCAGATAGGCCGCAGCGCTCTGGCTGGAATTGCCGTGGTAGCACACCACCAGGGTTGGGGCGTCGAGGTCGGCATTGCGGATGAACTCGGCAACAGAATGGTTATCCAGATGCTTGGCGCCAGTGATGTGGCCGGCGGCAAAGGCCTGCGGGTCGCGAATGTCGACGACTACCGCACCTTGCGCGCGAAGGGCCAGGGCCTGTTCGGGAGGGATGCGCTTGAATTCGCTCATGGGTACGGCTTCCTTCAGGATTGATCGTTCAGTGTAGGCGTTTGGGTGGGGAGGCGTAAGTTGCCGTCGTCGCTGCAGTCACAGCGGTGGTATTCGCCGCTGTCGACGTTGTACAGGGTCATGGCACCGCCCCATACGCAACCGGTGTCCAGAGCGATGATGCCGGGCTCGTTGACCTGCCCCTGAAGGGCGGCCCAGTGGCCGAAAATAATCTTTACGTGGCGCGAGCGGCGGCCTTTGTGTGCGTACCAGGGCTTGTAGCCTTTGGGGGCGGTATCCAGGCCTTCCTTGCTCTTGAGGTCGAGCTTGCCCTCGGCGGTGCAGAAGCGCATGCGCGTGAGGCAGTTGGTGATGACCCGCAGGCGTTCGATGCCGGTAAGGCTCTTGCTCCACTTGTTCGGCTCGTTGCCGTACATGCCGTCCAGGTACAGTTTCAGGCGCTCATCGTCACGCAGCACTTCCTCTACCTCGGCGGCCAGTTCCAGGGCTTTGCCCAAGGTCCATTGCGGTGGAATACCGGCGTGAACCAGCGCAATGCCACGGGGTTCGTCGTAATGCAGCAGCTTTTGCTGGCGTAGCCAGTCGAACAGCTTATCGGCGTCCGGTGCTTCGATGATCTCGCGCAGTGTGTCGCTTTTCTTCAGGCGTTCGACGTTATGCCAGACGGCCAGCAGGTGCAGGTCATGGTTGCCTAGCACGCACACCAGCGACTGGCGGATCGAATAAAGGAAGCGCAGGGTTTCCAGTGACTCGGGGCCGCGGTTGACCAGGTCGCCGACCAGCCACAGGTGGTCGACGGCGGGGTTGAAATTGACCCGTTCGAGCAGGCACTTGAGTGGCTGCAGGCAGCCCTGCAGGTCACCGACGGCATAGGTAGCCATCAGTGCAGCGCCCCGGGCACCGCCAGGCGGAAGGGGGCGATCTCGGCATCGAAGCGTTTGCCGTCTTCGGCGAACATCTGGTAGCTGCCCTGCATGGTGCCCACGCGGGTGCTGATGACCGCGCCGCTGCTGTAGGTGTGGCTCTGGCCCGGGTCGATATTGGGCTGCTGGCCGACCACGCCGGCGCCACGCACCTCCTCGACCTCGCCGTCACCGTTGGTGATCAGCCAGTGGCGCGACAGCAGCTTGGCCTTGAGCGAGCCATTGTTCTGCACGGTGATGGTGTAGGCGAAAGCGAAACGACTGTTTTCGGGGTCGGATTGTTCTTTGAGGTAGCGGGTCACGACGCTGACGTCGATCTGATAGCGGGGGTCGGACATGCAAGGGCCTTGGGCGAACTGACGCAATAATGCAGTCTAGGCCATTGGGAGGGGGGAGGGCCAGCGGTGAGGGGCTTGGGGATTGTGTTGTCTGTCCCGGCCCTTTCGCGGGTAAACCCGCTCCTACAAGGTACTGCGCAGATTTTGAGAGCTGTGCAGTACCTGTGGGAGCGGGTTTACCCGCGAAGAGGCCGGTACAGGAGATATCAGGCTTGTAGGTCAGCCAACTGGTCAGCCAGGCGCACGAAGGCGGCCAGGTCCAGCTGTTCAGGGCGCAGGCTGCCGTCCACACCGGCAGCTTCGATGGCGGCGCTGTCGAGCAGGCCTTTCATGGTGTTGCGCAGGGTCTTGCGACGCTGGTTGAAGGCTTCGCGTACCACTTGCTCCAGCAGCTTTGCATCCTTGGCCGGGTACGGCAGCACTTCGTGCGGCACCAGGCGGACGATGGCCGAGTCCACTTTCGGCGGCGGGTTGAATGCGCCAGGGCCAACGTTGAACAGGTGCTCGACCCGGCAGTGGTACTGCACCATGATCGACAGACGCCCCCAGTCACCACCGCCAGGGCCGGCGGCCATGCGCTCGACCACTTCCTTCTGCAGCATGAAGTGCATGTCGCGGATCAACCCGGCATGGCTGAGCAGGTGGAAGATCAGTGGGGTGGAAATGTTGTAGGGCAGGTTGCCCACTACCTTGAGGCTGCGCGGTGGCACGCCTAGCTGGTTGAAGTCGAACTTCAAGGCGTCGCCCTGGTGCAGGCGGAAATTGCTGCGGTCGGCGAACTTGTGCTGCAGGATCGGCACCAGGTCCTTGTCCAGTTCTACCACGTCCAGTTGTGCCCCGCTGCCCAGCAGGCCTTCGGTCAAGGCGCCCTGGCCTGGGCCGATTTCCAGCAGATGTTCGCCGGCCTTGGCGTTGATGGCACGCAGGATGCGGTCGATGATGCCGGCGTCGTGCAGGAAGTTCTGGCCGAAGCGCTTGCGCGCCCGGTGTTGGTATTGCTCGTTCATGGTCGGTTCTCGGCCATCTGGTAGGCGGTTTCCAGCGCGACGCGCAGGCTGCCGGTGTCGACCTTGCCGGTGCCGGCCAGGTCGAGGGCCGTGCCGTGGTCGACCGACGTGCGGATTATCGGCAGGCCCAGGGTCACGTTGACCGCAGCGCCGAAGCCTTTGTACTTGAGTACGGGCAGGCCCTGGTCGTGGTACATCGCCAGCACCGCATCGCAGTGCTCCAGATATTTGGGGGTAAACAGGGTATCGGCCGGCAGCGGCCCGCGCAGGTCCATGCCTTCGGTGCGCAGGCGGGCCAGGGTCGGCTCGATGATGTCGATTTCTTCGCGGCCCAAATGGCCACCCTCGCCCGCGTGCGGGTTGAGGCCGCACACCAGGATACGCGGGTTGGCAATGCCGAACTTGTCGCGCATGTCGGCATGCAGGATACGGGTTACACGCTCGACGCGCTCGGCAGTGATGGCGTCGGCAATGTCGCGCAGCGGCAGGTGCGTGGTCACAAGGGCCACGCGCAGGCCACGGGTGGCCAGCATCATCACCACTTGCGCGGTGTGGGTCAGCTCGGCAAGGAATTCGGTATGCCCGGAGAAGGCGATACCGCTTTCGTTGATTACGCCCTTGTGTACAGGGGCGGTGATCATCCCGGCGAAATGCCCTTCCAGGCAGCCTTGCCCGGCACGGGTCAGGGTTTCCAGCACGAACGCGGCATTGGTCTTGTTGAGCTGGCCCGGCACTACCGGGGCCGCCAGGGGGGTATCCCAGACGTACAGGCTACCCGCTGGCGCCGGCTGCTCGGGCCATAGGCCCGGCGCTACCGGCAGCAGGTTGACGGCCAGCCCCAGCTGCGTGGCCCGCTCGGCGAGCAGGTCACGGCTGGTGATGGCGATCAGGGGGTGGGGCTGGGCGTCTGCGGCGAGCAGCAGGCACAGGTCAGGGCCTATGCCGGCCGGCTCGCCGGGGGTGACGGCGAAGCGCAGGGGCTTCACTGGGCGGCCTGGTCAGCGCCAGGCAGCTTGATTTCAACGTAGGCCTCGTCGCGGATCTGGCGCAGCCAGGTCTGCAGCTCTTCGTCGTACTTGCGGTTGCGCAGTACGTTCATGGCCTGTTGCTCACGAGCCTGCTCGGTGCTGTCGGTGGCGCGACGGCCCAGCACTTCCAGGACATGCCAGCCGTACTGGGTCTTGAACGGTTTGGTCACGACGCCTTGCTGGGCGTTGGCCATCTGTTCACGGAATTCCGGTACCAGGCTGTTCGGGTCAACCCAGTTGAGGTCGCCGCCGTTGAGCGCCGAACCCGGGTCTTCCGAGAAGCTCTTCGCCAGCTCGCCGAAGTCTTCGCCGCTCTTGATGCGATCGTACAGGCGCTCGGCCAGTTGCTCGGTGGCCGCCTCGCTGCGGATCTCGCTCGGCTTGATCAGGATGTGGCGAACGTGTACTTCGTCACGTAGCACGTTCTCGCTGCCACCGCGCTTCTCCTCGAGCTTGAGGATGATGAAGCCGTTGGGGATGCGGATAGGCTGGGTAATTTCGCCAACCGGCATGCTGCTGAGCATCTTGGCGAAGTCTGGTGGCAGCTGGCCGGCTTTACGCCAGCCCATCTCGCCGCCTTCCAGCGCGTTTTCGCTGGCGGAGCGGGCAATGGCCATCTGGCCGAAGTCCGCGCCCTGCTTGAGCTGCTGGTACACATCGCCAACCTGGCGCGCGGCGGCCTGGATGGCTTCCGAGTTTGCCGCTTCCGGGGTCGGGATCAGGATGTTGGCCAGGCGGTACTCTTCCGACATCTGCATCTTGCCAAGGTCGGAGTTGAGGAAGTTCTTCACTTCCTGCTCGGAGACCTGGATACGCTCGGCCACGCGGCGCTGGCGCACGCGGCTGATGATCATCTCGCGCTTGACCTGTTCACGGGCGTCGTCGAACGACATGCCGTCACGAACCAGGGCGGCGCGGAACTGGTCCAGCGACATGCCATTGCGCTGGGCAATGGTGCCCATGGCCTGGTTCAGCTCTTCGTCGGTGATGCGGATGCCGGAGCGCTCGCCGATCTGCAACTGCAGGTTCTCGACGATCAGGCGTTCCAGCACCTGCTGATCCAGCGCACTGGCAGGCGGCATGCCGCCGCCACGCTTGGCGATGGTTTGCTGCACCTCTCGGACACGCTGGTCCAGCTGGCTTTGCATGACCACGTCGTTGTCGACGATGGCCACCACGCGATCAAGAGGTTGTACCGCGGCATGCACCGCGCCACTCAGCAATGCAACGCCCAGCAACGCCAGGCGCAGTCGATCAATAAGCTTGGTCTTCACGTTCACGATAACCTTGAATGCCTTGGTCGAGGAAAGATTCGACCTTGTTGCCGACTACACCACCGAGGCCTTTCAGCACGATCTGAAGGAAGATGCCGTGGTCGCCCTTTTCGTTTGTCGGAAGGGCTTGGCTGAAGTCGTCGTAATCGATCCAGTAACGGTTGATCAAACGCAGCTTCCAGCAGCAGTTGTCGTACTCGAAACCGCCCATGGCTTCCAGGGTGCGGTTGCGGTTGTAGTCATGCTGCCAGCGAGCGATGACGCTCCACTGCGGAACGATCGGCCAGATGACCGAGAAGTCATGCTGCTGGATCTTGTAGTAGTCCTTGATGTAGTTCGGGTCGCCCGGGTTGCCATAGTCGCCGCCGCCCACTTTCCAGGTACCGGTGGTGGAGTCGTAGGCGATGGTGTCGTTACGGTAGCGATAACCGAGGTTGACCACCTTGTTCGGGTTGTCTTCAGGCTGGTAATGGAACATCGCGCTGCCCGAGCGGGTGCTGCGGCTGTCCGGGTCCCAGTTGAAATCCGAATTGAAGCGCCAGTCGCGGTTGAAATAGTAGTTGTACAGCAGAGCGTACGGCGACACATCGGATTGCGCGTCTTTGCGGTCGCGGTAGTCGATGCCTGGCAACTGGACCTTGCGGTCTTTGAAGTAGTAGGCCTGGCCGATACTGAAGTTCTGGCGCTCGAAGCCGTTTTCCTCGATCCAGCGGGTGGTCACGCCCAGCGACAGCTTGTTCTCGTCGCCGATGCGGTCGACACCGCTGAAGCGGTTGTCGCGGAACAGAGAGTCGTAGCTAAAGAGCGTCTCCCCAGAGTCAAACAGCGGAATGTCGACCTGGTCCTTGTATGGAACGTAGAGATAGAACAGGCGCGGTTCGAGGGTCTGCTTGTAGTTCGTGCCGAACATGGATGTGTTGCGGTCGAAGTACAGGCCACTGTCGACGCTGAAGATCGGAACGTCACGGTTCTGGTTGCTCTTGAAGTCACCGTAAAGATCGATCCGGCCCGGGTTATCGATCAGGTCTTGTTTGCCCTTGCTGTCCAGATCAAGGTCATAATGTGTGTACATGTACTTCAGCTTTGGCGTGATATAGCCATAGCTGGCTTCCATCGGCAGGCTGATCGACGGTGCGACATTGAAGCGGTTGCCCGTGGAGCGAGCTACGCCGAAGATATTTTCGTCGAGTCGCTTACCCGGCACGCCGCCAACGCTGGTGTCTGGGTTGCCATCTTCGTCGAAGACGAAGTCATCTTTCAGATCGCGATCAAAGCGTACTGCTTCCGTCTCGTAACCGAAGTTCAAGCCGCTAGGATGGAACGGCAGCGTACCGTTGAATGTGATTTGCGGCAGGCGATCGTACGGCGTGATCTGGGAGATGGTCGCCATTTCATGGGCGTGCACGTTCAGTCGCGCGGTGTAGCTGTCGCCGCGCCAGGTCAGTGCACCCTGTTGATCCAGGATGTCCTTGCTTTCAACACCGATCTGATCAGACTCCAGGTCCTGGAAATAGAACGGGTCGCTGATGTCGGTGTAGTCCACCTCGGTCATCAGGCGCTCGTCCAGCCCGCCCTTGTGCTGCCAGTTGACCATCCAGCGCTGCTCTTTGTAGTCAGTCTGGTCTTTACGGTCGTCGTTCTTGTCGTTGAGGTACGCGCCACCGAACTGGCCTTCGCTGGAAGGCGTCAGGTAGCGGAACTCGCCTTCCATCAGCAGGCCGCGCTTGGTCATGTAGCGCGGATACAACGTGGCATCGTAGTTCGGCGCCAGGTTGAAGTAGTACGGCGTGACCAGCATGAAGCCGGTATCGCTGGTGCTGCTGAACGATGGCGGCAGGAAGCCGGACTGGCGACGGTCGTCGATCGGGAAGTAGATGTACGGTGTGTAGAACACCGGGAAATCCTTGACCCGCAGCGTAACGTTGGTCGCGGTACCGAAACCGGTGGCCGGGTTCAGGGTGATGTTGTTGCCCTTCAGCTGCCAGGCGTTGCTGCCCGGTTCGCAGGTGGTGTACGTACCGTCCTTGAGGCGGATGATGGCGTTCTCGCCACGCTTGGCGTACAGGGCACTGCCGCGGATGTGCGACTTGTGCATCACGTATTCGGCGTTGTCGACCTGGGCCTCGCCCGTGTCGAGCTGGATCTGTGCCTCGTCACCGACCACCAGAGAACCGTTGTCACGGATCTTGACGTTGCCCTTGAGCTCGCCACGGTTTTCGGTCTGGTAGAGGTTGGCCTCGTCGGCCTCGGCCTGCATGCTGCCCTGGCGCATCACCACGTCACCGGCGAGGGTAGCGATCTGCTGCTCTTGCTGGTACTTGGATACCTTGGCGTTGATGTAGGTCGGCGACTCGTCCTTTGGCGTGGTGTCGGCCATGCCAGGGCGGGTTGGCTCGATGTAGGCGCCACCGCAGTACGGGCCGGTTTCGGCCAGCTGTGCGGCAGTGAGCTTTTCACGCGGAACCCAGTCCAGGTGGCTGTAGTCTTCGCTACGCGACTTCAGGCCACGGCCCTTGGCCTCGGTGACCAGCATCGGCCGATCCGCGGTTTCGCCTTCGCTCGCGGCTTCGGTGCCGGTGCTGACGGCAGCACCCTCGTGCACCGGGCGCGGCGGCAGGTTGTTGGCTGGGGTCTTGGGCTTGCAGTCCCAACCACCGGAGGCGGACACTTGGCAGTCGAACTGTTCGGCTGCCACCACGTAAGACGTGGCCAGAGGTTGCAGGGCCAGCAGACCGCCGGTTACCAGCAACGGAAACTTTCTACGAAACGCGGGGGATTTCAATGCCATCTTATTAGTCCGGGCTTCCTGCGTGCCATCTGCCCGCGTGTGGGGCCGCACGCCTCTCGATGGTCTGAAAAAGATGCTGGATAATAAAGCATGACCCGCTTGACGGCTAGGGCCGTCGGAGACCCTTGTAATGCCTGAACACGATGTACGCCTGCAACAACTGACGGTCTGGCTCGATGAGCAGCTCAATGATCTTTTCCGGAAAAATGCCTGGGGCGACGTGCCTGCAGGCAGCTTGACCGCGGCCAGCAGCGACGCCAGCTTCCGCCGTTATTTCCGCTGGCAGGGTGCCGGCCACAGCTTCGTGATCATGGATGCACCACCTCCACAGGAAAACTGCCGACCGTTCGTCGCCATCGATCACCTGCTGGCCAGCGCCGACGTGCACGTGCCGCTGATCCATGCCCAGGACCTGGAACGTGGCTTCCTGCTGCTGGGTGACCTGGGCCACCAGACATACCTTGATATCATTGATGCGGACAACGCCGACGGCCTGTTCGCCGATGCCATCGACGCGCTGCTGGCGTTCCAGCGCCTGCCGATGGACGCGCCGTTGCCCAGCTACGACGATGCGCTGTTGCGCCGTGAAGTCGAGTTGTTCCCGGAATGGTACGTGGGTCGTGAGCTTGGCCTGGCCTTCAGCGATGCCCAGAAAGCCACCTGGCAACGAATCAGCCAGCTGCTGATCGACAGCGCACTGGCCCAGCCCAAGGTGCTGGTGCACCGCGACTACATGCCGCGCAACCTCATGCAGAGCACGCCCAACCCCGGCGTGCTGGACTTCCAGGATGCCGTGTATGGCCCGGTCACCTACGACATCACCTGCCTGTTCAAGGACGCCTTCCTCAGCTGGCCGCAGGCGCGGGTCGAAGGCTGGCTGCGCGACTACTGGCAGAAGGCGCAGGCTGCCGGAATCCCGGTGCAGGCCGACTTCGAGGCGTTCCAGCGTGCCAGCGACCTGATGGGTGTGCAGCGCCACCTGAAGGTGATCGGCATCTTCGCCCGTATCTGCCACCGCGACGGCAAACCCCGTTACCTGGGCGACGTACCGCGCTTCTTCGCCTATATAGAAGAAGTGATCAGCCGCCGGCCCGAATTGGCGGAGCTGGGTGAGCTGATTGCCGAGTTGCAGGCCGGAGCGCGTGCATGAAGGCAATGATCCTGGCAGCGGGCAAAGGCGAGCGCATGCGCCCGCTTACCCTGCACACCCCCAAACCGCTGGTCCCGGTCGCCGGCCAGCCATTGATCGAGTACCACCTGCGGGCCCTGGCTGCGGCGGGCGTCACCGAGGTGGTGATCAACCATGCCTGGCTCGGCCAGCAGATCGAGGACCACCTGGGTGACGGCAGCCGTTTCGGCCTGAGCATCCGCTATTCGCCCGAAGGAGAGCCGCTGGAAACCGGCGGTGGCATCTTCAAGGCCCTACCATTGCTGGGTGGTGCGCCGTTCCTGCTGGTGAACGGCGATGTCTGGACCGACTATGACTTCGCGCGCCTGCAGGGCCCCCTGCAAGGTTTGGCCCATCTGGTACTGGTCGATAACCCTGGCCATCACGGCCGCGGCGACTTCCGCTTGATGGGCGAGCGGGTGGTCGATGGTGACGATGCGCCTGGCACGCTGACCTTCAGCGGGCTGTCGGTGCTGCACCCGGCGCTGTTCGAAGGCTGCCAGCCTGGCGCCTTCAAGCTGGCGCCGTTGCTGCGTCAGGCCATGGCTGCGGGCCAGGTCAGTGGCGAGCACTACCGTGGGCACTGGGTTGATGTCGGTACGCTCGAACGCTTGGCCGAGGCCGAGCGCCTGATCGGCGAGCGTGCCTGACATGTGGTGGCCAAGCACGGTGATTGGTGTCGGTGCCGGCTTTGCCGTTGCCAGCATCCCCGGGGCTTTGCTCGGGGCGTTGCTCGGACAGGCCATGGACCGTCGCCTGCGTTTGCAAGGCTGGGAGGACATGCGCGAACGCCTGGGCGGGCGCCCGGCGTTGCAGGACGACGAATTGCTGTTCGTGATGCTCGGGCGCCTGGCCAAGTGCGATGGCCGGGTGGGCGAGCAGCATATTCAGCAGGCACGCCAGGAGATGGTGCGCCTGGACCTGGCCGAAGCGGCTCGGCTGCGTGCGATTGCTGCGTTCAACCGCGGCAAGGCGGGCAAGGACCGGCTGGGTGGGCACCTGCGGCGCATTCGCCAGCAGCCGCATGCGGCCGAAGGTACCCTGCGTGCCTGTTGGCGCATGGTCTGGGCCGACGGCAAGATGGGCAATAAGGAGCGTGAACTGCTGCTGGACTGGGGGCAGAAACTGGGCCTGAGCCGGCGGCAGGTGCAGGCCATGTCGCTGGAGTACGAGCCACGCAAGGCGGCGGGGCCGGAAGGGGTCGCCATGACCTATGCGGCGGCGTTGCGCTTGCTGGCGGTCGAGGCGGATACCGATGGCGACAAGGTCAAGCAGGCGTATCGTCGACTGGTCAGTCGGCATCACCCGGACAAGCTGGCGGGTACTGGTGCCAGTGAGTCGCAGGTGCGTGAAGCGACTGAACGGACCCGGGAGCTGCATCAGGCTTATGCCATGATCCGCAAGCGGCGCGGGCTTTGATGGCCCTATCGCCGGCAAGCCAGCTCCCACAGGTATTGCACTGACCCTGAACACTGTGGCGTACCTATGGGAGCTGGCATGCCGGCGACAGGGCCATCATGGCAAACCTTACCCCTGCGGACTCATCCACCCCCGCACCCGGCGGAACAGTTGCTCCTGCTCGGCCGCCTTGTTCCCCGGCATCGCAATTAGCGACAACTGTCGGTACTGGCTGTCCTTCTGCCGCTTGCTGGCCTGCAGGCGCTGTGCGGCTGCATTGCGGTCACTGCTGCGGGTGGCGTAGTAGATGTCGGCAGTCGGCACTTTCAAGGTTGGCGCCAGGCTTTCCAGGTCATGCTCCACCCGCGCCGGTGTCTGCGCGGCAACCATCACCAGTTTCTGCACCTGCGGTGGCCGTTTCTCGCTCAGGTAGCGGGCCGCCCAATATGCGCCGCTGCCATGGCCGATCAGCACGATGCTGCGGGCGTTGTGCTGCTGGGCAAAGGTCACCGCAGCATCCAGGCGGGCGAAAATGCGCTCGGCATCGGCTGGGTCGGTTTGTTCGCTGGCCTGTTTGGCGTCAGTGCTCTCTGCGGTGTCGGCATCGGCTGCGGTAGCCTGGGCGACGTTGGCATTGGCATCGGCTGGTACGTCCTTGGCCGGGGCGCTTTCGCCCTTGTCTGGCTGCGGCTCGGCAGCCGGCTTGGCCTCGACCCGCGCCTGCGGGCTGTCGGCGAGCAGGTCGGGCAGGCTGATGCTCAGGCTGTGCCAGCCGATATCGGGGAACTTTTGCCGCAGCGGGCCGACCGCGTTTGGCCAGTCAGCCGTTTCGCCAGCCCCCGGGACGATGATGACCGCGCCCTGTGGATCGCTGTCGTTGGCCGGTTTCCACAAGGCCAGGAAACTGTCGGCACCGGCCTGAAGGGTCTGCTGTTCGGCCTTGGGCGCCAGCCGTTCAAGTGCCTGGGCATCCTCCTGGCTGCGTTCCAGCAGCGGCGGGCGAGGAGCTTGGGCAACGGGTGCCTCGGTGGTGGTGGATGGTTTTTCGGCATCGGCGGCCAGGGCGCCGAGTGGAAGGATCGAGGCCAGGCAGCACATTGCCAGCGTCGTGCGATAAAGTGTGGACATGAGTCAACCCGGGGCCAGAATGATACCGGCAGCCTAATGGTATTTGCCCGTGACGGCCATGCTGCATGGCCGCTTTGCCAAGACGAGCGTGTAGATGAAGCGAGTGCGTCGCCTGTTGGTTATCGGCTGCTTTTGGCTGCCCTTGATTGCATTGGCCAGGCCCGAAGCGGTGCCCACGGTTGCCCTGGAACCGGCCCAGCAGCAATGGCTGGATACACACCGCAGTCTGCGTGTCGGCCTGGTGTTGCAGGCGCCTTACGCTCAGTTCGACCGGCGCCTGCAGCAGCTGTACGGGGCCAACGTGGAACTGGTGAGCAGCCTGGCGCAGGCGCTGCGGCTGGACCTTACCTGGCGCAACTTCGCCGACCAGGCCAGCCTCGAGCATGCCCTCCAGGCCGGCGAAATCGACTTTGCCCCGGGGCTTACCCAGACCCCCGCCAGCCTGCGTCTGTGGCTGTTCAGCGACCCATACATGCGCGTGCCGCAACTGGTGGTGGGGCCGCGCACCGGGACGATGGCCGTGGAACTGGAAACGCTCGGAGCCGAGCAGCGGGTGGCGGTGCGCATGCCCAGCCAGCTGGCGGACTACCTGCGCGGTAACTACAGCAACCTCAACCTGCAAGGGGTACCCAACGAGCGCGAGGCCCTGCAATTGGTGGTGGGTAGCCAGGCCAGTTTCGCCGTGCTGGATGAAGCCCAGCTCAGCCGCCTGTCGCGCGAAAGCGAGTTCGGCGAGCTGGCTGTGGTCGGCGATATCGGCCTGCCGCAACTGTTGCGCATCGGTTCGCGGCGCGACTGGCCGCTGCTGGCTGATGTGCTGGAGCGTGGCCTGCAGGCGCTGCCAGCCAAGGAACTGGAGCAACTGCACCAGCGTTGGCTGCAGCCAAAGTACCCACGCTTGAGCGAGTCGACAGGATTCTGGAAGAACCTGGCACTGCTGTTCGGCTTGCTGCTGTTGTGCGCGCTGGCCACCCTGGTGTGGCAGCGTCGGCAACAGCGCCAGCTGGAGCGCAGCCTGTTGGCCACGCGCGAAAGTCTTGTGGAGCGGCAAGTGCGCGAAGAAGCGTTGCGCCTGAGTCAGTTTGCCATCGACCAGAGCACGGTGGGCATCCTCTGGGTCAACTGGGACAGCCACGTACGCTACGCCAACCATGCCGCCGAGCGCATGCTGGGCTACGGCGAAGGCGCACTGCTGGAGCGGCCGCTGAGCGACTTTGAACCCAGCCTGACCATGGATCGCTGGCTGGAGCTGTGGAAGGGCGCACGTACCGGGGCGGGCGGTGTTGGTCAGTTCGAGACGCAGTGCCGCCGGGCTGACCGCAGCCTGTTGCCGGTCGAGCTGTCGCTGAGTTTTCTGCGCTTTCGTGACTCCGAGTACCTGGTGGTGTACCTCGCCGATGTCACCGAGCGCTACCGCGCCCTGGCGGCCCTGCGCGAAAGCGAGGCGCGGCTCAAGGGCATTGCCGGCAACGTGCCGGGGCTGGTGTTCCGCCTGGAGCGCGACCCGGCCGAGGGCGACCTGGAATTCCCCTATATCAGCGAAGGCAGCGAGGCCTTGGTGGGCTATTCGCCCAGTGAGATCCAGGACCCGCAGATGGGCCTGCGCAACCTGGTGCACCCTGAGGACCGTGCCGATTACCACCGGGTGCAGGACCTGGCCTTGGCCAGCGACCAGGACTGGTCATGGCAGGGGCGCATCCTCACTCGCCAGGGTGAACAGCGCTGGGCCGACATCAAAGCCAGTACCCGGCGCCTGGGTAACGGCCGGGTGGTATGGGACGGTGTGGTTTGGGACATCACTCAGGGCAAGCGGGCCGAGTTGGCGCTGGCCAGGTCCCAGGAGCAGCTGCGCGAACTGTCGGCCCACCTGGAAAGCGTGCGTGAGGAAGAAAAAGCCCGCATCGCCCGAGAAGTGCACGATGAACTGGGGCAGATGCTGACCGTGCTCAAGCTGGAAGTGTCGATGTGCGAGCTGGCCTTCGCCGAGCTGGACCCGGGGCTGAACGAGCGGCTGGCCAGCATGAAGCGCCTGATCGCCCAGCTGTTCCAGCTGGTGCGCGACGTAGCCACTGCCTTGCGTCCTCCGATTCTCGATGCCGGCATCGCCTCGGCCATTGAATGGCAGGCGCGGCGCTTTGAAGCACGCACGCAAATCCCCTGCCTGGTGCAAGTACCGGATAATCTGCCAGCATTGAGCGATGCCAAGGCCATCGGGCTGTTCCGTATCCTCCAGGAGGCGCTGACCAACGTGATGCGCCATGCCCAGGCGCATAGCGTGGAGATCGAACTGGTGCGTGAGCACGGGCAATTGCGCATGACCGTCAGCGATGACGGCCAGGGCTTTTGCCGCGACCAGCCTCGGCCCACCTCGTTCGGCCTGGTAGGGGTACGTGAGCGGGTGCTGATGCTGGGCGGCAGCATGGCGCTGGACAGTGAACCGGGCGAAGGCACCAGCCTGAGCGTGGCCATACCGTTGGAGTAGGAGAGCGATCGTGATTCGAGTGCTGGTGGCCGAAGACCACACCATTGTCCGTGAGGGTATCAAGCAGTTGATTGGCCTGGCCAAGGACATGCAGGTGGCGGGGGAGGCCGGAAACGGCGAGCAGTTGCTGGAAACCTTGCGCCACACCCCGTGCGAGGTGGTACTGCTGGATATCTCGATGCCAGGCGTGAATGGCCTGGAGGCGATTCCGCGAATCCGCGCGTTGCAGGACGCCCCGGCGATCCTGATGCTGTCGATGCACGATGAAGCGCAGATGGCGGCGCGGGCGCTGAAGGCCGGAGCGGCGGGCTATGCCACCAAGGACAGCGACCCAGCGTTGTTGCTGACCGCGATTCGCCGGGTTGCCGCTGGCGGGCGCTATATCGACCCGGCGCTGGCCGACCGCATGGTCTTCGAAGTGGGCCTGACGGAGTCGCGGCCGTTGCACACGCTGCTGTCCGAGCGGGAGTTTTCGGTGTTCGAACGCCTGGCCCAGGGCGCCAACGTCAACGACATCGCCCAGCAGCTGGCGCTGTCGAGCAAGACCATCAGCACCCACAAGGCGCGCCTGATGCAGAAGCTGAAAGTGAACTCGCTGGCTGAGCTGGTGAAGTACGCCATGGAGCACAAGCTGGTCTGATTGCGACATGCCTGTTCTCGGAACTTGCCGAGGTCCCTGTGGGAGCGGGCGTGCCCGCGAAAGGGCCTGACCTGCCGATCTCTATGGCTGAACCGGCCCCTTCGCGGGCATGCCCGCTCCCACAGGTTGGGCGGGTGGCTCGGATGAGCATTCCAAACCCGCCATCTTTGTAGGGGAATCCCTACAACAAATCTTCCATCCGGATGATGGTATTCTCTCAGCACCCCCGATTTTCCGGCGCTTGCCGCTTGTCTAGTCTATGCCTACGCAGTCATCCAACAAGAAGGTGCAGGCATGAGCGAGGCGAAGTCGAACGCTGCAACCAGCGAAACGCTGGTCAGCTTCCGTGGTGTGCAGAAGAGCTACGACGGCGAGTCGCTGATCGTCAAAGACCTCAACCTGGATATTCGCAAGGGCGAGTTCCTCACCCTGCTTGGCCCGTCCGGCTCGGGCAAGACCACCAGCCTGATGATGCTGGCCGGCTTCGAAACCCCCACCGCCGGTGAAATCCAGCTGGCCGGGCGCTCGATCAACAACGTGCCGCCGCACAAGCGCGACATCGGCATGGTGTTCCAGAACTACGCGCTGTTCCCGCACATGACCGTGGCCGAGAACCTGGCCTTCCCGCTGACCGTGCGCAACCTGAGCAAGACCGACATCAGCGAGCGGGTCAAGCGGGTGCTGAACATGGTCCAGCTCGATGCCTTCGCCAAGCGTTACCCCGGCCAGCTGTCCGGCGGCCAGCAGCAGCGTGTGGCCCTGGCCCGGGCACTGGTGTTCGAGCCGCAGCTGGTGCTGATGGACGAACCGCTGGGCGCGCTGGACAAGCAGCTGCGCGAGCACATGCAGATGGAGATCAAGCACATCCACCAGCGCCTGGGCGTGACCGTGGTGTACGTGACCCACGACCAGGGCGAAGCGCTGACCATGTCCGACCGGGTGGCCGTGTTCCACCAGGGTGAAATCCAGCAGATCGCCGACCCACGCACGCTGTACGAAGAACCCTGCAACACCTTCGTCGCCAACTTCATCGGCGAGAACAACCGCATCAACGGCACTTTGCTGGCCAGTGATGGCAAGCGCTGCCAGGTGCAGTTGCCACGTGGCGAGCGGGTCGAGGCGCTGGCGGTGAATGTCGGCCAGGCCGGCGAGCCGGTGACCCTGTCGATCCGCCCAGAGCGCGTGCGCCTGAACGGCCACAGCGAGAGCTGCGTGAACCGCTTCTCGGGCCGGGTGGCCGAATTCATTTACCTGGGCGACCACGTGCGGGTGCGCCTGGAAGTTTGCGGCAAGGGCGACTTCTTCGTGAAACAGCCGATTGCCGAGCTCGACCCGGCCCTGGCCGTGGGCGATGTGGTACCGCTGGGCTGGGAGGTGGAGCACGCCCGCGCGCTCGATCCGATTGCCGAAGCCCATTGATGGATTGCTTCACCAACCCTGTACTGTGGAGAGAATAATAATGCGCAAGCAGTTGAAACTGACCGCCCTGGCCCTGGGGCTGTTCGCCGCTGGCCAGGCCATGGCCGCAGACCTGACTGTTGTCTCGTTTGGTGGTGCCAACAAGGCGGCCCAGGTGAAGGCGTTCTACGAACCGTGGGAAAAGGCCGGCAAGGGCAAGATCATCGCGGGCGAGTACAACGGCGAGATGGCCAAGGTCAAAGCCATGGTCGACACCAAGAGCGTGTCGTGGAACCTGGTGGAAGTGGAGTCGCCAGAGTTGGCCCGTGGCTGTGACGAGGGCATGTTCGAAGAACTCGACCCGGCCCTGTTCGGTAATGAGGCCGACTATGTGCCGGGTGCCATTCAGCCATGTGGTGTTGGCTTCTTCGTATGGTCCACGGTACTGGCCTACAACGCCGACAAGCTGAAGACCGCACCGACCAGCTGGGCCGATTTCTGGGATACCAAGAAATTCCCGGGTAAGCGCGGCCTGCGCAAGGGCGCCAAGTACACCCTGGAATTCGCCCTGATGGCCGACGGTGTGGCGCCGAAGGATGTGTACCAGGTGCTGGGCACCAAAGAGGGCGTGGACCGCGCCTTCAAGAAGCTCGACGAACTCAAGCCAAGTATCCAGTGGTGGGAAGCCGGCGCCCAGCCGCCGCAGTACCTGGCCTCGGGTGACGTGGTCATGAGCTCTGCCTACAACGGCCGCATCGCTGCGGTGCAGAAAGAGAGCAACCTGAAGGTGGTGTGGAACGGCGGCATCTACGACTTCGATGCCTGGGCCATCCCGAAAGGTGCCAAGGATGTCGAGGAAGCGAAAAAATTCATCGCCTTCAGCGTGCAGCCAGAGCAGCAGAAGACCTACTCCGAGAACATCGCCTATGGCCCGGCCAATTCCAAGGCCGTGAGCCTGCTGTCGGACACGGTGAAGAAGGACATGCCGACCACGCCTGAAAACATCGCCAACCAGGTGCAGATCGATGTGGCCTTCTGGGCCGACAACAGCGAGCAGCTGGAGCAGCGCTTCAACGCCTGGGCGGCGAAGAAGTAAACGACCAGTGTAGGGGGCCGCTTTGCGGCCCATCGCCGGCAAGCCAGCTCCCACAGGGGGCCGCTGCCCTGGAGCCAGCGCAGTATCTGTAGGAGCTGGCTTGCCTGCGATGGGCTGCGCAGCAGCCCCATTTTCAGTTCGTATCGCGGAGTTCGCCATGGCCATTGCAGTGCCCCTCAAAGAAGGCGCAGGTCCAAGTCTCAAGCAGCGCCTCAAGCATGCCGAGCGGGTCAACCGCTGGAAGGCGCAGGCGTTGATCGCGCCGCTGGCGCTGTTTCTCCTGCTGGTGTTCCTGGTGCCTATTGCGGCGCTGCTGTACAAGAGCGTCGGCAACCCGGAAGTGGTTGGCGGCTTGCCGCGCACCGTTGGCGTCATCACCCAGTGGGATGGCAAGAGCCTGCCGGGCGAGGACGTTTACAGGGCGTTGAGCCAGGATTTGGCCGAATCGCGCAAGAACCAGACCTTGGGCGACCTTTCCAAGCGCCTGAACATGGAGCTTGCCGGTTACCGCAGCCTGTTGGCCAAGACCGCGCGGGCGCTGCCGTTCAAGAGCGAACCCGCTTCGTATAAAGATGCCTTGCAGGCTCTCGACGAGCGTTGGGGCGACCCGGCCTACTGGCAGGCAATCCGCCGCAACACCAGTACGGTCACCTCTTTCTACCTGTTGGCTTCGCTCGACCACCGTATCGATGACCTTGGCGAACTGGCCAAGGCCACCCCGGACCAGGCCATTTACCTGGACATCTTCGCCCGCACCCTGTGGATGGGTGTGGTGATTACCGCAATCTGCCTGGTGCTGGCCTACCCGCTGGCGTACCTGCTGGCCAACCTGCCGACCCGGCAGAGCAACCTGCTGATGATTCTGGTGCTGCTGCCGTTCTGGACCTCGATCCTGGTGCGGGTGGCGGCGTGGATCGTGCTGCTGCAGTCGGGCGGCCTGATCAACAGCGCGCTGATGGCCATGGGCATCATCGACCAGCCGCTGGAACTGGTGTTCAACCGCACCGGCGTATACATCTCGATGGTGCACATCCTGTTGCCGTTCATGATCCTGCCGCTGTACAGCGTGATGAAGGGCATTTCGCCGAGCTACATGCGTGCGGCGATCTCGCTGGGCTGCCACCCGTTCGCCAGTTTCTGGCGGGTCTACTTCCCGCAGACCTACGCCGGGGTTGGCGCTGGTTGCCTGCTGGTGTTCATTCTGGCCATCGGCTACTACATCACCCCGGCACTGCTGGGCAGCCCGAATGACCAGATGGTCAGCTACTTCGTGGCCTTCTACACCAACACCAGCATCAACTGGGGCATGGCCACCGCGCTTGGCGGGCTGTTGCTGCTGGCGACCGTACTGTTGTACCTGATCTATAGCTGGCTGGTCGGCGCCAGCCGCCTGCGCCTGAGCTGAGGAGCCTTGTCATGCTGAGCCCTTACATGTCGCCCGTGGAGCGGGTGTGGTTCTACAGCCTGCGCATTCTTTGCGGCTTGATCCTGCTGTTCCTCATACTGCCGGTCCTGGTGATAGTGCCGCTGTCGTTCAACAGTGGCAGTTTCCTGGTGTACCCGCTGCAGGGCTTCTCGCTGCAGTGGTACCAGGACTTCTTCGGTTCGGCCGAGTGGATGCGGGCCTTGAAGAACAGCATCATCGTCGCCCCGGCAGCCACGGTGCTGGCCATGGTGTTCGGCACCCTGGCGGCCATCGGCCTGACCCGTGGCGACTTCCCGGGCAAGTCGCTGGTGATGGCGCTGGTGATTTCGCCGATGGTGGTGCCGGTGGTGATCATCGGTGTGGCCAGCTACCTGTTCTTCGCCCCGCTGGGCATGGGCAACAGCTTCACCTCGCTGATTCTGGTGCATGCGGTACTCGGCGTGCCGTTCGTGATCATTACCGTGTCGGCGACCTTGCAGGGCTTCAACTACAACTTGGTGCGTGCGGCAGCCAGCCTGGGCGCCTCGCCACTGCTGACTTTCCGCCGGGTAACCCTGCCGTTGATCGCGCCCGGGGTGATTTCGGGGGCGTTGTTCGCCTTTGCCACGTCGTTTGACGAAGTAGTGGTGACCCTTTTCCTGGCCGGGCCGGAGCAGGCAACCCTGCCGCGACAGATGTTCAGTGGTATTCGCGAGAACCTGAGCCCGACCATTGCCGCGGCGGCGACCTTGCTGATTGCCTTCTCGGTAGTGTTGCTGCTGACTCTGGAGTGGTTGCGTGGGCGTAGCGAGAAGCTGAGGACCCAGCAGCCGACTTGATTAGTAGCTCAAGGCCTGCGCATTACCCTTGTAGGAGCAGCCTTGTGCTGCGAAGAGGCCGGTAAGACAAAAGCTATTCTTCGGCCCTACCGGCCTCTTCGCAGCACAAGGCTGCTCCTACAGACGCGAAGAGGTCGGTACAGGTTGATGCTAATCAGCCTTCATCCGCTTCCCTGGGTTACAATGCGCGCCACCGTGATTCTGCCAACAGGTGCGCCATGCAGCCCTACGCTATTGCCCCCTCCATTCTCTCCGCCGATTTCGCCCGACTGGGCGAGGACGTCGACAAGGTATTGGCCGCGGGTGCCGACATCGTCCACTTCGATGTCATGGACAACCACTACGTCCCCAACCTGACCATCGGCCCGATGGTCTGCACCGCCCTGCGCAAGTACGGCGTCACCGCCCCGATCGACGTGCACCTGATGGTCAGCCCGGTCGACCGCATCATCGGCGACTTCATCGAAGCTGGTGCCACCTACATCACCTTCCACCCGGAAGCCTCGCAGCACATCGACCGTTCGCTGCAGCTGATCAAGGATGGTGGCTGCAAGGCGGGCCTGGTGTTCAACCCGGCCACCAGCCTGGACGCCCTGAAGTATGTGATGGACAAGATCGACATGGTGCTGCTGATGAGCGTCAACCCGGGCTTCGGCGGGCAGAAGTTCATCCCTGGCACCCTCGACAAGCTGCGCGAGGCGCGTGCGCTGATCGACGCCAGCGGCCGTGATATCCGCCTGGAAATCGACGGTGGCGTCAACGTCAACAACATCCGCGAGATCGCTGCCGCTGGCGCCGACACCTTCGTGGCCGGCTCGGCAATCTTCAACGCCCCGGACTACCAGGAAGTCATCGCCAGGATGCGTGCCGAACTGGCTCAGGCCCGCCCATGAGCGGCTTCGAGCAGCTGTTCCCGGGGACGCTGCCCAGGCTGGTGATGTTCGATCTGGACGGTACCCTGATCGATTCCGTGCCAGACCTGGCCGCCGCCGTGGACCGCATGCTGCTCGAACTGGGGCGCCCGCCTGCCGGCCTGGAGGCGGTGCGCCACTGGGTGGGCAACGGTGCCCAGGTGCTGGTGCGCCGGGCGCTGGCCGGTGGCATCGACCACGCTGCCGTGGAAGATGCACTGGCCGACCAGGCGCTGGCGCTGTTCATGGACGCCTATGCCGAAAGCCACGAACTGACCGTGGTCTACCCCGGTGTGCAGGACACCCTGCGCTGGCTGCGCAAGCAGGGCGTGGAGATGGCTCTGATCACCAACAAGCCCGAGCGCTTCGTTGGCCCGCTGCTGGACCAGATGAAGATCGGCAACTACTTCCGCTGGATCATCGGCGGCGACACCCTGCCGCAGAAAAAACCCGACCCTGCGGCGCTGCTGTTCGTCATGCAGATGGCCGGTGTCACCCCGCAGCAGTCGCTGTTTGTCGGCGATTCACGCAGTGACGTGCTGGCGGCCAAGGCGGCTGGCGTGCAGTGCGTCGGCCTGACCTACGGCTACAACCATGGCCGGCCGATCCACGACGAATCCCCCAGCCTGGTGATCGACGACCTGCGTGCATTGCTGCCCGGTTGCGCAGACCCGGCCACTGGGATAACGTTGGCGGACCTTCAAGCCTCACAAGACAGAGAGTCCACCGTGGCGGTTACCGGCAAATTCTGGATGAAAGTCATCAAGGCCCTGGCCCGTTGGCGTTGGCGCGCCTGACTTCAGCCTGCCGGCGCGTGCCGGCCCGTCCGTTTGCCTGACCTATTGCTGCTTGCCACGAGGCTACCCATGACCCGCGAAGAATTCCTGCGCCTGGCCGCTGCCGGCTACAACCGCATTCCCCTGGCCTGCGAAACCCTGGCCGACTTTGACACGCCGCTGTCGATCTACCTGAAACTGGCCGACCAGCCCAACTCGTACCTGCTCGAATCGGTGCAGGGCGGCGAGAAATGGGGCCGTTACTCGATGATCGGCCTGCCGTCGCGCACCGTGATGCGTGTGCACGGCTACCACGTCAGCATCCTGCAGGATGGCGTGGAGGTGGAAAGCCACGATGTCGAAGACCCGCTGGCCTTCGTCGAAACCTTCAAGGACCGTTACAAGGTCGCCGATATCCCTGGCCTGCCGCGCTTCAACGGTGGCCTGGTCGGCTACTTCGGCTACGACTGCGTGCGCTATGTGGAAAAGCGCCTGGGCGCTAGCCCCAACCCGGACCCGCTGGGTGTGCCGGATATCCTGCTGATGGTGTCCGATGCGGTGGTGGTGTTCGACAACCTGGCGGGCAAGATGCACGCGATCGTGCTGGTCGACCCGGCTGAAGAGCAGGCTTTCGAACAGGGCCAGGCACGCCTGCAAGGCCTGCTGGAAACCCTGCGTCAGCCGATCACTCCACGCCGTGGCCTGGACCTGAGTGGCCCGCAGGCTGCCGAGCCGGAATTCCGCTCCAGCTATACCCGCGAGGATTACGAGAACGCCGTCGGCCGCATCAAGGAATACATCCTGGCTGGTGACTGCATGCAGGTGGTGCCGTCGCAGCGCATGTCGATCGACTTCAAGGCGGCGCCTATCGACCTGTACCGCGCGCTGCGCTGCTTCAACCCGACGCCGTACATGTACTTCTTCAACTTTGGCGACTTCCATGTGGTCGGCAGCTCGCCCGAGGTGCTGGTACGCGTCGAGGACAACCTGGTCACCGTACGCCCGATTGCCGGCACCCGCCCGCGTGGTGCTACCGAAGAGGCCGACCGCGCGCTGGAAGACGACCTGCTGTCGGACGACAAGGAAATTGCCGAGCACCTGATGCTCATCGACCTGGGCCGTAACGACGTCGGTCGCGTGTCCTCGACCGGCAGCGTGCGCCTGACCGAGAAGATGGTGATCGAGCGTTACTCCAACGTGATGCACATTGTGTCCAACGTCACTGGCCAGCTGCGCGAAGGGCTGACGGCGATGGACGCACTGCGGGCGATCCTGCCGGCCGGTACGCTTTCGGGTGCACCGAAGATTCGCGCGATGGAGATCATCGACGAGCTGGAGCCGGTCAAGCGTGGGGTTTACGGTGGTGCCGTCGGTTACTTCGCGTGGAACGGCAACATGGATACCGCCATTGCCATCCGTACCGCGGTAATCAAGGGCGGTGAGCTGCATGTGCAGGCCGGGGGCGGCATCGTTGCCGACTCGGTGCCGGCGCTGGAGTGGGAAGAAACCATCAACAAGCGCCGGGCGATGTTCCGCGCGGTGGCGTTGGCTGAGCAGACTTCGGCCAAATAAGTTGATCGGGGCTGCGTTGCAGCCCTTCGCGGGCATGCCCGCTCCCACAGGGAAATCACATGCTGCAAGGCCTGTGCAATACCTGTGGGAGCGGGCGAGCCCGCGAAGGGCCGCAAAGCGGCCCCATCAATTCAGAAGTCGACGCTGACGCCCAAACTCACTCCCTGCTGCGTCAATTCATCACTCTTGCGCCATTTATAGTTACCGCGCAAATGCACCCCCGCCACCACTTCATGGCTCACCCCCAGGCTCGCCCGGGTCAGGTCGCTGTGCGGCGTATACCCTGTCAGGGTGAAGTCATTCGCCGGCAGGCTGGTCAGGTGCATCGTCACATCCTGCTGGTCATCCTCGAACTCATGCTCCTGCGCCACCTCGGCGAACAGCCGGGTACTCGGCAGCACCTGCACACTGCCCAGCAACCCCACACCCAAACGGCGTGATGTACGTTCCTGATCATCGAAGCCCAGCGCCGTCGAGCGCCCGCTTTTCTCGTCATAACCATCCACCTTCACCCGCGCATAGTCGGCGCTGATGAACGGCGCCAGCTGCCAGCTGCTGCTCTCGGCCGCCAGGTTGTAGCCCAGCCGCCCCGACACCGCCCAGGCCTCGCCATCGGTATCGCCCTTTTCGCTGCGGTCGTTCACGCCAAGGGCGAAGGTGCGCTTGAGGTCGCTGTAGTCCAGGTGCCCGGCGGTCAGCGCCGCGTCGGCCCACCAGCGGTCCTGGCGGTATTGGGCGAAGGCGCTGGCAAGGTAGCTGTCCAGCTTGTAGTCCGAATCCTGTGCGCCGGCTTCCAGCTTCTGCCGGTACACGCCACCGGCCAGGCCCAGGCGCCATGCATCGTTCAGGCGGTAGCTGCCGCCCAGGGTCAGGTTGTAGCCGCGGCCATCGCCGCTGGCCGCGCTGCGCTGGCCGTCGAAGTCCAGGTCCTGGGCGCCGGTGGCAACGAAGGCTTGCCACTGGCCAACTGCCTGCCAGGGTGTCTGCCACTGGTTGCGCAGTTCGTCCTGGTGGGCACGCAGGCTGGCGTGGGCCATTTCCGGAAGCAAGGTCAGTTCCCAGGGGGCGGCGATAATCGAATAGGCGTAGTCGGCAATCAGTTGCTGGCCGGCTATGGTCGGGTGGACCGAGTCGTTGAACAGCAGCTTGGTCGGGTCTGGCGTGGCGCCGTTGATACCGTACACCGGATTTTCCACACAGCCTTCGCCGCTGTAGCAGGTGCCGACCAGGTTCTGGCCGCTGGCCAGGCCGAACTGCTCGGGGCTGGCCAGCGCTTCGCTCAGCAGCACGGGGATGTTCAGCGGAATGATTTCGGCATCGATCTGCCCCAGCTGGCTGAGCAGGGACTGGTTGAACGCGCCGGACAGCAGCGACAGCGGGTTTTGTTGCGGCGTACCGCTGAAGTTCGGTGTCTGCCCGAGGTCGGGCAGCAGCCAGACCATGATGTAGCGGGCACCGCCTTGCTGCAGGGCCTGGGCGCTGGCGGCCAGGCGGGCGCCGGCGGCCACGGCATCGGCCGGGCTGTTGACCAGGCCTTGCAGGAAGTCATTGCCGCCGCCAGTCAGGTAATACAACGCGTTGGGGTCGGCGCGCAGGCCGTTGGCCAGGTAGCCCGGTTTATCACGCAGTACCTGCCCGGCGTCGGGGCGCCCTGGCGGGATGACGGTCTCGGAGGTAGTGGTGATCGAATCCAGGATCTGCTGGGTGGTGTAGCCACCGACTGCCCAGTTGTTGCCGTCGGGAAGGCCCAGCACCGGATTGACCGGGGAGGTGGAGGGGCCAAGCTCGGTCGGGCTCACACCAAGCCGCCCGCCCAGGATCATCGGTGACACTGGAGCATAACTGCCATTGGCATCGCGGTTGGTGAAGCGCACCCCGCCAAACTGCCCGGCGTCGCTGAGGCTGTCACCAAACACGATCATGCTGGAGTAGGGCGAGGGTGCCGCGAAGGCCTGGCTGCAGGCTAACGTCAATGAGGCGAGGGTAAAGCGCAATAGCGGTGCTTTTCGCATCAGGGAACATCCTTTTCTTTGTTTTTATCAGGACAACCCCATCGACCTTAGCAAATCGCAGTGCATCCCTCCCAAGTCCATTCGTTTCCCCGTGTTTACAGGCATATTGCGCCCGTCGCCCCGGTAGGCTACTGTGCCGGAACGTATGAGCGAGACCTATCCTGTGTTGATCGTCAGCAAACTCTTGATGCGCGTTATCAAGGCCCACGCCCGTTGGCGTTGGCGCGCCTGACTTTATCCCCTGCCGGCCCGTCCGGCCCGCCCCCGTTTGCCTTCCTGACTACCGCCCCTGAATGGCCAAGCTGCGCCTTTGGCAGAAGCAGGAAGGTTCGAATTTTGAAGTCAGTAGATTCAAGAGGTTTAACCCGATGTTACTGATGATCGACAATTACGACTCATTCACTTACAACGTCGTTCAGTACCTTGGCGAGCTGGGTGCCGAGGTAAAGGTCATTCGCAATGACGAAATGACCATCGCCCAGATCGAAGCCCTCAATCCCGAGCGCATCGTCGTATCTCCAGGCCCGTGCACGCCGAGCGAGGCGGGCGTGTCCATCGAGGCCATCCTGCACTTTGCCGGCAAGCTGCCGATCCTTGGCGTATGCCTGGGCCACCAGTCCATCGGCCAGGCCTTTGGTGGTGATGTGGTACGTGCCCGCCAGGTGATGCACGGCAAGACCAGCCCGGTACATCACCGTGACCTGGGCGTGTTCGCCGGCCTCAACAACCCGTTGACCGTTACCCGTTACCACTCGCTGGTGGTAAAGCGCGAAACCTTGCCCGAGTGCCTGGAAGTGACCGCCTGGACCGCCCATGCTGACGGTTCGGTCGACGAGATCATGGGCCTGCGCCACAAGACGCTGAATATCGAAGGGGTGCAGTTCCACCCCGAGTCGATCCTGACCGAACAGGGCCACGAACTGTTCGCCAACTTCCTCAAGCAGACCGGCGGCCGCCGCTAAGGATCGAACATGGATATCAAGAGTGCGTTGAGCCGTATCGTCGGCCAGCTGGACCTTTCAACCGAAGAAATGCGCGACGTCATGCGCCAGATCATGACCGGCCAGTGCAGCGAAGCGCAGATCGGCGCCTTCCTGATGGGCATGCGCATGAAGAGCGAAAGCATCGACGAGATCGTCGGTGCGGTGTCGGTGATGCGCGAGCTGGCTGACAAGGTCGAACTGCAAAGCCTCGATGGCGTGGTCGATATCGTTGGTACCGGCGGTGATGGCGCCAACATCTTCAACGTGTCCACCGCCTCGTCGTTTGTCCTGGCGGCGGCAGGTTGCACTGTGGCCAAGCATGGTAACCGGGCGGTGTCGGGCAAGAGCGGCAGTGCCGACCTGCTGGAAGCCGCCGGCATCTACTTGAACCTGACGCCCACCCAGGTAGCCCGCTGCATCGACAGCCTGGGCATCGGCTTCATGTTCGCGCAAAGCCATCATTCGGCCATGAAGCACGCAGCCGGCCCGCGTCGCGACCTGGGGCTGCGCACCCTGTTCAACATGCTCGGCCCGCTTACGAACCCGGCCGGGGTGAAGCACCAGGTGGTCGGTGTATTCGCCCAGACCCTATGCCGCCCGTTGGCTGAAGTGCTGCAGCGCCTGGGCAGCAAGCACGTGCTGGTGGTGCACTCGAAAGACGGCCTGGACGAGTTCAGCCTGGCTGCACCGACCTTCGTCGCCGAACTGAAGAATGGCGAAATCACCGAATACTGGGTAGAGCCGGAAGACCTAGGCATGAAGAGCCAGAGCCTGCACGGCCTGGCCGTCGAGAACCCGCAGGCGTCGCTGGAGCTGATCCGCGATGCACTGGGCCGACGCAAGACCGAAAACGGCCAGAAGGCCGCCGAGATGATCGTGCTCAATGCGGGCGCGGCGCTGTATGCCGCTGACCATGCCATGAGCCTGAAAGCCGGTGTGGAACTGGCCCACGACGTACTGCACACCGGGCTGGCCTGGGAGAAGCTGCAGGAGCTGGGTGCCTTTACTGCAGTATTCAAGGTGGAGAACGAAGCATGAGTGTGCCGACGGTGCTGGAAAGGATCATTGCCCGCAAGTTTCAGGAAGTGGCCGAGCGCAGCGCGCGCGTCAGCCTCGCCGAACTGGAGGCCCTGGCCAAGGCTGCCGACGCCCCGCGTGGCTTTGCCAAGGCCCTGATCGAGCAAGCCGCGCGCAAGCAGCCGGCGGTGATTGCCGAAATCAAGAAAGCCTCGCCGAGCAAGGGCGTGATTCGCGAGCATTTCGTGCCGGCGGAAATCGCCGTCAGCTACGAGAAGGGCGGGGCGACTTGCCTGTCGGTGCTGACCGATGTGGACTACTTCCAGGGCGCCGACGAGTACCTGCAGCAGGCCCGCGCGGCGGTGTCGCTGCCGGTGATCCGCAAGGACTTCATGGTCGACCCGTACCAGATCGTCGAGGCCCGGGCCCTGGGCGCGGACTGTGTACTGCTGATCGTGTCGGCGCTGGATGACGTGAAGATGGCCGAACTGGCGGCCACGGCCAAGGATGTCGGCCTCGACGTGCTGGTGGAAGTGCACGACGGCGATGAGCTGGAGCGCGCGTTGAAAACCCTGGATACACCGCTGGTGGGGGTGAACAACCGCAACCTGCACACCTTCGAGGTCAGCCTGGAAACCACCCTCGACCTGCTGCCGCGTATTCCGCGTGATCGCCTGGCGATTACCGAGAGCGGCATCTTGAACCGGGCCGATGTGGAGCTGATGGCGATCAATGAGGTCTACTCCTTCCTGGTCGGTGAGGCGTTCATGCGCGCCGAGCAGCCGGGGCTGGAGCTGCAGCGGTTGTTCTTCCCGGAACAGGTGAAGAAGACTGTTCAGCAACTGGACTGATCAAATGAAGCCGGCGTTATTGCCGGCTTTTTTGTATGTCTGTAATGGCCCCTTCGCGGCGGTCGGACGCTTCGGCTCGCCCGCTCCCACAGGTTTTCCATCACCCTCGGGGTCTGTGGTAATCCCTGTGGGAGCGGGCGTGCCCGCGAAGAGGCCCTGAATAACAACATCAAAGGTGGATCAATGACCGATCAACCCCTGGCCCTGACCGTAGAACAAGGCCTGCACGCCGAACAGGAATTGCTGGCCGCCGTCTGCCGCGGGGAGTGCGACAGTGGCGTGCTGTTCTGGCGCCCGACCGACCACGCCCTGGTCATGCCCCGGCGCATGAGCCGTCTGGACAATTTCGAAGCCGCCTGCGCGGAGCTGGCGATTGCCGGCTGGCCGGTGCTGCTGCGCGAAACCGGCGGCGAACCGGTGCCGCAGTCACACTCCACGGTGAACGTAGCCCTGGTCTATGTTGCCCCCCGCAGCGAAGGAGACCACGGCCGTATCGAAAACGCCTACGAGCGCTTGTGCCTGCCGCTATGCGACGTGCTGCGCGAGTGGGGCGGGGTGGCGTCGGTGGGCGAAATCGACGGTGCCTTCTGCGATGGCCGCTACAACGTCAACCTCAATGGCCGCAAACTGGTGGGCACCGCCCAGCGCTGGCGCCAGGGGCTGGGTGGAAAGCGCCCGGTGGTGCTGGTGCACGGTGCGCTGCTGCTGGACAACGAGCGTGATTCGATGGTGGCTGCGGTCAACCGCTTCAATGAGTGCTGCGAACTGGAGCAGCGCTGCCGCGCCGATGCGCACATCGCCCTGCACGAAGTGGCGCCCGCGGCCCCATGGTTCGAGCGGCTGTCGCAGGCCTATGCCAAGGTGCTGACCGACCTGCCCAGAGACTAGCGGGTACCGTAGACCACCATGGTCTTGCCTTTGACCTGCACCAGGCTGCGTTCCTCAAGGTCCTTGAGGACGCGGCCGACCATTTCCCTCGAGCATCCTACGATGCGGCCGATTTCCTGACGGGTGATCTTGATCTGCATGCCATCGGGGTGGGTCATGGCGTCGGGTTGCTTGCACAGCTCCAGCAGGCAACGTGCGACACGCCCGGTAACGTCGAAGAACGCCAGGTCGCCGACCTTGCGCGTGGTGTTGCGCAGGCGCTGGGCCATCTGGCTGCCCAAGGCATAAAGGATTTCCGGGTCTTGGCGCGCGAGTTCGCGAAATTTCTCATAACTGATTTCGGCCACTTCGCATTCGGTCTTGGCGCGCACCCAGGCACTGCGCTGCTGTTCACCTTCGACTGGTTCGAACAGGCCCAGCTCGCCGAAGAAGTCGCCATTGTTGAGGTAGGCGATGATCATTTCATGGCCGTCATCGTCCTCGATGAGGATGGTGACCGAACCCTTGATGATGAACGACAGTGTCTCGGCCCGGTCGCCGGCGCAGATGATGTTGCTTTTTGCGGTATAGCGACGGCGCTGGCAGTGCACCAGCAGCTTGTCGATGTTCTTGATCTTGGCGGGTAGGGCGGAAGCAACCATCACGAAATCCTGTTCGATATGACGCATAGGCTTTTTATAAAGGTCGGCTGGCGGAACGCGCCAGTCATTTGGCGCCAGCTTATCAGACACTACAGGATGTTTCGGTACTAAACCGACACGACTCGTGCTTTTCCCACAGCCGTACAAGGTCTAAGCTGACACCCTTTTCCGAAAATCAGGAGTCCGGGTAGATGAAGGCACGTATCCAGTGGGCCGGTGAGGCGATGTTCCTCGGCGAATCGGGGAGCGGCCATGTCGTCGTGATGGACGGCCCGCCCGATGCCGGTGGCCGTAACCTGGGCGTGCGCCCGATGGAGATGCTGCTGCTGGGCCTGGGTGGCTGCAGCAGCTTTGACGTGGTCAGCATCCTGAAGAAGTCGCGCCAGGCGGTGGAAAGCTGCGAGGCGTTCCTGGAGGCCGAGCGTGCCAGCGAAGACCCGAAGGTGTTTACCAAGATCCACATGAACTTCGTGGTGAAGGGGCGTGGGCTGAAGGAAGCCCAGGTCAAGCGTGCGGTGGAGCTGTCGGCGGAGAAGTATTGCTCGGCTTCGATCATGCTCGAGCGTGCCGGGGTTGAGATTACCCACGGGTACGAGATTGTAGAGCTGGGTTGAACAGCAAATTTTGGGGGCTGCGTTGCAGCCCATCGCCGGCAAGCCAGCTCCCACAGGTATAGCACATGGCTTGAGGTCAATGCGGTCGAGGTGGGAGCTGGCTTGCCGGCGATGGGGCGCAGAGCGGCCCCAACAATTTCAGCTGCGAAGCGCCGGCAGCGCAGCCCGCACCCATCCCGGCAAACAATCGCGCATCACCCGGCTCAACCGCTCCCGCCGCTTCTGGTAAACCAGCCCCAGCCCGATAACCCCCAGCCCGATCAGGGTCACCACCACCGGGAACAGCAGCGAGTCGGCAAACACCTCGTACGACAGGTACCCCAGGTAAGCCGCCACACCCAACGCCCCGAACACCATGAACACCGGCCGGCGCAACAGCACCGCCATACCCATCAGGGCAATATTGATCAGGCAGTACAGGGCCTTGCCCAACTCACTGCCGCTGTCCACCAGCGTCAGCCCGCCCCAGAATGCCGCCAGCCCGGCCAGGTAGCCCCAGTGGGCATAGTCTTCGCGGGTGCGGCCGTCCACACCAACAAAAAACACCAGCAAGCCCAGACCGAACCACAGCGAAACCTCGCGGCGCTGTTCCCAGCTGAATGGCGAGCCGAAGAACCATTCGCTCAAGTCCATTGACATGAACCACAGGGCGACGGCAATCGGCATGACGATAAACGGGTAGGGGATCAGCCTCAGCATCAACAGCCCGGCAAGTACCGTGGCTGCTTCCATTGCCAGCCAGCCGCCCTGCACGTAGGTGTAGTACTGGTGATAGTTCGCCTGCGCATCATCCATTGGCCACCAGCCGACCAGCCGTTCGATGGCGAACACCGCCAACGGCACGATGCTGACCGCCACCGCCGCCAGCACCCCGGCCGCGACGGGCTGTACGCGCCGTTGCAGGTTAACGGCGAACAGTGTGAGCAGCAGAATATAGAGGCTGGCGATGAGCAGCAGCGCCCAGTCGCCGATGCGCATCCAGGCTTCGGTGAGCAACCAGCCCATGGCTGCCATGATCAGCATGGCGCCGAAGTAGAACGCGACATGGGCCAGCTGGAAGCTGCCACGCTGTGCTGGTCGCTGGCGCAGGAACGCCAGCAGGGCCTGGTCCTGGCCCGGCTGGAGAATGCCGGCTTGCACGGCGCGCGCCAGGTCCTTGGCGTCGAAACGGTCCGTCATGGTGATGCCTTCAGATACGGTAGGTACTCTTGGTCATGACTTTGGCCAACAGGCTCATGCCAAAACGGACTGGGGCAGGGAAGCGATAACCGCCGGCTTCCAGTGCAGACTCGGCGTGCTGTTCCTCGTCGACGCGCATCTGTTCGAGGATGGCCCGGGACTTTTCGTCTTCCTGCGGAATCTGCTCCAGGTGCTCGTCGAGGTGCTTGCACACCTGATGCTCGGTGGCGGCGACGAAGCCAAGGCTGACCTTGTCGCTGACCAGCCCGGCGAGTGCACCGATACCGAACGACATGCCGTAGAACAACGGGTTGAGCACGCTGGGGTGGCTGTTCAGTTGGCGAATGCGCTGTTCGCACCAGGCCAGGTGGTCCACTTCTTCCTCGGCGGCGTGTTCCATGGCCTTGCGCACTTCGGGCAGCTTGGCGGTCAGGGCCTGGCCCTGGTACAGCGCCTGGGCGCAGACTTCACCGGTGTGGTTGATACGCATCAACCCGGCAACATGGCGGGCCTGCTGTTCGTCAAGGTCGACGTCCGGCTGGACGATGGCCGGCGAAGGGCGGGCGGGTTGGCCGCTGAAGGGCAGCAAGGTGCGCATGGCGGTATCGGCCTGCAGCAACAAGCGGTCGAGCGGCGAGTAGTGACGTTCGGTAGCCATCGGGCACCTCCGCAAGAATGTGCCCGACAGTTTACCGCAATAGTGGCAGGGTCGCTTGCCGTGGATCAGCCCGGTGGCCAGTGCATCTGGCGCTGGCCAAGCACGTGCATGTGGATGTGGTAGACGGTCTGGCCGCCTTTCGGGTTGCAGTTCATGACCACGCGGAAGCCTTCCTCGCAGCCTTGCTCGACGGCCAGGCGCTGGGCGGTGAACAGGAGGTGGCCAGCCAGGGCCTTGTCCTCTTCGGTCAGGTCATTGAGGGTACGGATGTGCTTTTTCGGGATGACCAGAAAATGTACTGGTGCCGCAGGGGCAATGTCCTTGAAGGCCAGGATCTGGTCATCTTCATAGATGATATCCGCCGGTATTTCCCGGTTGATGATTTTGAGGAATAGATCGTCCACAGCACTAACTCCATGGTGAGGGTCGGGCCGAGTGTACTCAGCCGGGCGCCGCTCGCCCAGTGGCTATTCCATGCCGACCGGGCAATAGCGGCGGTGGATGGCCCCGGCCAGCTTGCGCACCAGCCAACGCGGCAGCAGGCGCGGGGCGAACGCCAGCCAGCGATTACGCCGGCCGGGCAGTATCAGTGCGCGGTTCTTGTCCAGCGCGCGCACGGTGTACAGCGCCACTTCCTCAGGGCTGAGGCAGCGTGGCTTGCCATCCAGCCGCGGAATGCGTCGGCGCGAGGAGCGCACCGGGCCGGGGCACAGTACCGAAACCTTGATGCCGGTGCGCTTGAGTTCTTCACGCAAGGCCTGGGAGAAGCTCAGTACATAGGCCTTGCTAGCGGCATAGGCGGCCATCCACGGGCCAGGCGCCACCCCGGCCAGGCCCGCGACATTGAGGATCTGTCCGCCGCCCTGCACGGCCATCAGGTTACCGATGGCGTGGCACAGGCGGCTCAGGGCCAGCACGTTGACTTCCAGCAAGTCCTGCTCGTCCGCCCACTCATGGGCCAGGAATGGCCCGTAGGTGCGCAGGCCGGCACAATTGACCAGCAGGTCTATACGTCGCTCGCCTTCCTCCAGTTCAAGCACGAAGCCTGACAGGCGTAACGGTTGGCTGAGATCGCAGGCGCGGAATAGCACCTCGACACCGAAGCGTTGGGTCAGTTCGATGGCCACCGGCTCCAGCGTTTCACGCTGGCGAGCCACCAGGATCAGGTTGCGCCCGCGCCGCGCCAGGGCTTCCGCCAGGGCGAGGCCCAGGCCGCTGGAAGCACCAGTGATCATGGCGTAACGGGTCATGCAAGGCTCCTGGGGGCTGAAGAGGGCGCCTAGTGTACAGCTTGGCCAGTCAAGGTGTTGCCTTTTGCTACAAGGTACGGGCGCGCAGGGCCTGGCAGCGTTCCAGGGCGTCCCGGTACTCGTCATGCAGCCGTCCGATCAGCGCGCTGGCGCTGGGCAGGTCGTCTATACCGCCGACCCCCTGGCCCGCCGACCACACGGTCTTCCAGGCCTTGGCTTCGTCGTCGATCGGCTTGAGCTTGCCTTGCTCATGGCCGCCCTTGATGGCGTTCATGTCATAGCCGGCCTGTTCCAGGCTCGGGCGCAGGAAGCTGGCGGGGACGCCGGACACCGCCGGGGTGTGGACGATGTCGGCGGCATGGGAATCGAGCAGCATCTGCTTGTAGGCGCTCGGGGCCTGGCTTTCTGCGGTGGCGATGAAGCGGGTGCCCATGTACGCAAGGTCCGCACCCAGCATTTGCGCGGCGAGGATCTCGTGGCCGTGGTTGAGGCAACCGGCCAGCAGCAGGGTCTTGTCGAAGAACTGGCGGATCTCCGCGGCCAGGGCGAACGGGCTCCAGGTGCCCGCATGGCCGCCTGCGCCTGCAGCAACGGCGATCAGGCCATCGACACCGGCTTCGGCGGCTTTCTCGGCATGGCGGCGGGTGGTGACATCGTGGAACACCAGGCCACCGTAGCCATGCACGGCATCGACCACTTCCTTCACCGCGCCGAGGCTGGTGATGACGATCGGCACGCGGTGTTCCACGCACAACGCCAAGTCGGCCTGCAGGCGCGGGTTGGTCGGGTGGACGATCAGGTTGACGGCATAGGGTGCTGGCGCCTGCAGCTGTGCCAGGCCTGCCTCTATTTCCTCCAGCCAGGCCTTGAAGCCGGTGCTGTCGCGCTGGTTCAGGGCCGGGAAGCTGCCGACCACGCCGCTGGAGCAGCAGGCCAGTACCAGCCTGGGGTTGGAGATCAGGAACATCGGTGCGGCAACCACGGGCAGGCGCAGGCGTTGTTCGAGGGAGGCAGGTAACGACATGGCAAGGCTCCTTGAGCGGGTGGCTATGTCAGAACGGTTTGACCACCACCAGAATTACGATACACAGCAGGAACAGCACGGGCACTTCGTTGAACCAGCGATAGTAGACGTGGCTGCGGGTGTTGCTGCCGCTGGCGAAGCGCTTGCGCTGGGCGCCGCACATGTGATGGTAGACGGTCAGCAGGATGACCAGGGTCAGCTTGGCATGCAGCCAGCCCTGGCTGAGCCAGCCGGGCGTGAGATAGAGCATCCACGCGCCGAACACGTAGGTGGCGATCATCGCCGGGTTCATGATGCCGCGAAACAGCTTGCGCTCCATGGTCACGAAGCGTTCCTGGCTGATGCTGTCCTGGCTTTGGGCGTGGTAGACGAACAGCCGCGGCAGGTAGAACAGGCCGGCGAACCAGCAGACCACGCTGACGATATGCAGCGCTTTGATCCATAGGTAAAGCATGGGGGAGTTCCTTCAGGTATTCACGGTCGTCAGATAGTAGTGGTCAAGCGCCCGAAGGGTCACCCGAAGAGTTGTTACAGGCGCCTTGCGCCCCTATTATCGTGCGCTTTCCAGACGGCTCGTTGATAAGGGGCAAGCGTTATGATCAAGGTCGGTATCGTCGGCGGCACGGGTTACACCGGCGTCGAACTGTTGCGTCTGCTGGCACAGCATCCACAGGCCGAAGTGGCGGTCATCACTTCGCGCTCCGAGGCGGGCGTTGCAGTGGCGGACATGTACCCGAACCTGCGCGGCCACTATGACGGGCTGGCGTTCAGCGTGCCGGACAGCAAGACCCTGGCCGCCTGCGACGTGGTGTTCTTCGCCACCCCGCACGGTGTTGCCCACGCCCTGGCTGGCGAACTGCTGGCGGCCGGTACCAAGGTGATCGACCTGTCGGCCGATTTCCGCCTGCAGGACGCTGCCGAGTGGGGCAAGTGGTACGGCCAGCCGCACGGTGCGCCAGAGCTTCTCAAGGACGCGGTATACGGCCTGCCTGAAGTCAACCGCGAGAAGATTCGCCAGGCGCGCCTGATCGCTGTGCCGGGTTGCTACCCGACCGCCACCCAACTGGGCTTCCTGCCGCTGCTGGAAGCTGGCCTGGCCGACCCGTCGCGCCTGATCGCCGACTGCAAGTCGGGTGTCAGCGGCGCTGGCCGTGGTGCGGCGGTGGGCTCGCTGTTCTGCGAGGCCGGCGAAAGCATGAAAGCCTACGCAGTGAAGGGCCATCGCCACCTGCCGGAAATCAGCCAGGGCCTGCGCCTGGCCGCTGGCAAGGATATCGGCCTGACTTTCGTGCCGCACCTGACGCCAATGATCCGTGGTATCCATGCAACCCTGTACGCTACCGTCGCCGACACCTCGGTCGACCTGCAGGCGCTGTTCGAGAAGCGTTACGCCGATGAACCGTTCGTCGACGTGATGCCGGCTGGCAGCCACCCGGAAACCCGCAGTGTGCGCGGCGCCAACGTCTGCCGCATTGCCGTTCATCGCCCGCAAGGTGGTGACCTGGTGGTGGTGCTGTCGGTGATCGACAACCTGGTCAAGGGCGCGTCCGGCCAGGCGGTGCAGAACCTCAACATCCTGTTCGGCCTGGATGAGCGCATGGGCTTGTCACACGCGGGCCTGCTGCCGTAAGCCGCCAGCGTTCAAAAAGGCCCGCGTCGTGCGGGCCTTTTTGTAGGTCGCGACTAAAGCCGCACAATTCTTGACCGATTTTCTCGGGAAAGCGGATAATGCGCGTCATCGAGTTTTATGGCGGCTACCACGCCGGGAGAATCAACATGAGCGTCGAAACCTTCACCCCCACCGCTTTGGAATTCACCCACGGCGCTGCGCAAAAGGTGAAGAACCTGGTTTCCGAGGAAGGCAACGATCGTCTGAAGCTGCGCGTGTTCGTCACCGGTGGCGGCTGCTCGGGCTTCCAGTATGGCTTCACCTTCGATGAGGACGTGGCCGAAGACGACACCATCGTCGAGCGCGAAGGTGTTTCCCTTGTGGTCGACCCGATGAGCTTCCAGTACCTGGCCGGCGCCGAGGTGGATTACCAGGAAGGCCTGGAAGGCTCGCGTTTCGTGATCAAGAACCCGAACGCTGCCACCACCTGTGGCTGCGGCTCCTCGTTCTCGATCTGAGGCCTGGCCATACGAAAACGCCGCGCAATTGCGCGGCGTTTTGCTTTCTGGCGTAACGTTCAGGCCGGGTAGATTGCGCCGAGTACGCGCAGGCCCTTGGCCGCTGTCACGCTAGGGCGATTGGCAGCGATGCCTTCCAGGCAGCAGTGGGCCAGCCAGGCGAAGGCCATTGCTTCGACCCAGTCCGGGTCCACGCCATGGGCGCCGGTGCTGGCGACACGGGCGTCGGGCAGCAACTGGCCAAGGCGTGCCATCAGGGCGCCGTTGCGCGCACCGCCACCGCAGACCAGCAGCGCTTCGGTGCCTTGCTGGGCGTTGCTCAACGAGTCGATGATGCTGCGTGCGGTCAGTTCCAGCAAAGTTGCCTGTACGTCCTCGTCGCGGTAAGCGGGCAGGCGGGCCAGGTGACCTTCCAGCCAGGACAGGTTGAATACTTCGCGACCGGTGCTCTTCGGGCCGATTCCGGCGAAGAACGGGTCGGCCAGCAGTGCGCTGAGCAAGTCGGCTTGCACCAAGCCCGAGGCAGCCCAAGCCCCATCCGCATCGTAGGCCTGGCCGCGCTTGCGTTCGATCCAGGCATCCAGCAGCACGTTGCCCGGGCCGCAGTCGAAGCCGTGGACTGGCTTGTCGTGTTCGATCAGGCTGAGGTTGCTGAAGCCGCCCACGTTGAGAATTGCCAGGCGCTGGCCCAGATGGCTGAACAGGGTTTCATGGAAGGCCGGCACCAGTGGCGCACCTTGTCCGCCGGCGGCCACATCGCGGCGGCGGAAGTCGGCTACCACGCTGATACCGGTAAGCTCGGCCAGCAGCGCCGGGTTGCCGATTTGCACGGTAAAGCCGCGTGCAGGTTCGTGGCGAATGGTCTGGCCGTGGCTGCCGATGGCGCGGATGGCTCCGGCCGGCAGTCCTTGCCTGGCCAGCAGATGGCAGATGCCTTCGCCTGCCAGGCTGGCCCAGCGGTTTTCCGCCAGTGCAGCGCGGGCGATCTCGTCAGGGCCGCTGCTGCAAAGGCCCAGCAGTTCCTGGCGCAGGTCGCCGGGCATGGGCAGGTAGTGGGTGGCGAGCAGTTCGAGCTGCTCGCCTTGTTCAATCAAGACAATGTCCAGGCCATCGAGGCTGGTGCCGGACATCACCCCCAAGTATAGCGCCATGTGCTTAGCGCTTGTTCGCTGCGAGCAGGGTGGCCTTTTCCTGATCCATGCGGGCGATCAAGGGCTGGCTCTGCTGCAGGAAACGCTGGCGTTCGTTCCTGGCAATCGGGTCGGCCATCGGCACTTTCTGGCTCAGCGGGTCAACGTGCACACCGTTGACCTGGAACTCGTAGTGCAGATGCGGTCCGGTGGACAAGCCGGTGGTACCGATGTAGCCGATGATCTGGCCCTGCTTGACCGAGCTGCCGGTCTTGATGCCCTTGGCAAAGCCCTGCATGTGGCCATACAGCGTCTTGTAGCGGTTGCCGTGCTGGATGATCACGGTATTGCCGTAACCACCGCGACGCCCGGCCAGTTCGATGCGGCCGTCACCGGCTGCCTTGATCGGAGTGCCGCGTGGGGCGGCGTAGTCGACGCCTTTGTGGGCACGGATCTTGTTCAGGATCGGATGCTTGCGGCCGGCAGAGAAGCGCGAGCTGATGCGGGCGAAGTCGACCGGGGTGCGGATGAATGCCTTGCGCAGGCTGTTGCCATCTGCGGTGTAGTAACTGGTGTTGCCCTGCTTGTTGGTATAGCGCACGGCGGTGTAGGTCTTGCCGCGGTTGGTGAAGCGCGCGGAGAGGATGTTGCCGGTACCGACGACCTTGCCGTCCATCACCTTCTGCTCGTAGACCACGTCGAATTCATCGCCCGGGCGGATGTCCTGGGCGAAATCGATGTCGTAACCCAGCACGCGAGCCATGTCCATGGTCATGCTGTGGGACAGGCCGGCACGTTGGGCCGAGGCCGACAGCGAGCTTTTGATCACGCCGTGGGCGTAGGCGGTACGCACAACCGGCTTGCTGATCTCGCGGTTGAAGGTATAGCCCTTGTCGGTCTTGGTCAGGCGAATGGTTTCGAGGTTGCTGACCTTGCTGTGCAGGCTGGCCAGCTGGCCGTCCTTGTCAAGCTCGAACTGCAGCACCTGACCATGCTTGAGCTGGCTGAACTGCTTGGCCTGCTTGTTGCTGGCCAGAAGGTCGTGCACCGCGTTGCTCGGCAGGCCGACCTTGGCGAACAGTGTGGACAGGGTGTCGCCACGGGCCACGGTGACTTCGCGGTGGCTGGGCTGCTTGGCAGCTTCGACGACCGGTTCGGCCGCAGGGGCTTCCTGCTCGGCCTTCTGGGTCTCGGGGGCGGCCTCTTCGATCTGGGCGAATGGTGAGCCTTGCTCACCTTCTGCCTGCACCAGGGGCGCAGCGCGGGATTCGTCCTTCAACTGCTCGGCAGGGCTCTCCAGCTCGAGGTTGAGGGTGGTTTTCTTGGCTTCCACTTCGCTGGAAGGAAACACCAGCAGGGCCAGGCTGAGCAGGGCGGCTATGCCGCTGGCGGCCAACAGATGGCTTTTCGGATAAAGCGGGGGCGCTTTAGGCGGTTCGTTGGTCATGGGCAAGGTGACTTTGAAAAAGGTGAAATGGAAAAGATGAATGACATGATGAAGATGAAATAACTGTATAAAATATAACCAAAACCATTTTCACGCAAGGGCGCGTAGACGCCGCAAGCCCGGGCTCGGGTCACATTCCTTTGCGAAACTTGTAATTGACGGCCGATCTTGTATGGTTGGCTCCCCCTGAATCTGAGCCTTGCGGGTTTGTCTATGAAGTCGGTTGAAGAGCAGCTGGCGCTTATCAAGCGCGGCGCGGAAGAAGTACTGGTCGAGTCGGAACTGGTGGAGAAGCTCAAGCGCGGCCAACCTCTGCGCATCAAGGCCGGCTTCGACCCGACCGCGCCTGACCTGCACCTTGGGCACACGGTGCTGATCAACAAGCTGCGCCAGTTCCAGGATCTGGGGCATCAGGTCATCTTCCTGATCGGTGACTTCACCGGCATGATCGGCGACCCGAGCGGCAAGAGCGCCACGCGCCCGCCGCTGACCCGCGAGCAGGTGCTGGAAAACGCCGAGACGTACAAGCAGCAGGTTTTCAAGATCCTTGACCCGGCCAAGACCGAGGTTGCATTCAACTCCACCTGGATGGACAAGCTGACCCCGGCCGACTTCATTCGCCTGGCGTCGCAGTACACCGTGGCGCGCATGCTCGAGCGCGATGACTTCGACAAGCGCTACACCACCAACCAGCCTATTGCCATCCACGAGTTCCTGTACCCGCTGGTGCAGGGCTATGACTCGGTGGCACTGAAGGCTGATATCGAACTCGGTGGCACTGACCAGAAGTTCAACCTGCTGATGGGGCGTGAACTGCAGCGCGCCTATGGCCAGGAGGCGCAGAACATCGTGACCATGCCGC